>CAZKUN010000094.1:12397-30771 GCA_964555935.1 uncultured Armatimonadia bacterium
TTGGCTGCGGCCTTCTTCTTCGCCGGCGCAGCCTTCTTGGCTGCGGCCTTCTTCTTCGCCGGCGCAGCCTTCTTGGCTGCGGCCTTCTTCTCGACGGGGGCCTTCTTGGCTGGCTCAGCCTTAGCCTCATCCGCCGCCTTCTTGGGCGCGGGCTTCGGCGCGGGCGGCGGTTCGGGCTTCTCTTCTGCCCTCGGGTGCTTGGTTTCGATTACGGCAATCGCCTCGAGCGCGGCCTCTTTGACCCGGTCGTCATCGTCCTTGGCCGCGGCATCAAGCGCGACGAAGGCCTTCGGGTCACCGATCGTCCCGAGCGCTGCCGCCGCCGTGCGGCGGACGCGGTTGTCCGCGTGCTCAAGCGCCTTGGAGAGCCCGGGGACAGCCTTGGCGTTCCCAATCCCCGCGAGAGCGTTGGCCGCGTGGTACGCGACGCTCCATTCGTCGTCCTTCAGGGCCAAGGAGAGGCCCTTTACGCTCTCAGTGCCGCCGACCTCGGCCAGGCCCTTCGCCGCAGTGAGGCGAACGACCCAGTCCTTGTCCTTCAAACGGGCCGTGAGATGGGTCTCCACGGCCTTGGTGCCAAGGAGAGATAGAGCCTTGACGGCTGCGAAACGCACGTCTTCCTGCGCATGGTCGAGCAGCTTGACCAACGGGCCCTTGGCCTTGGTGCCACCGATCTGGCCCAGAGCAATGGCCGCGTAGCGAACCACGCGCTCGTTCGGATCCTTGAGTGCCTTGAGGAGATCGCCCGTCGCCCGCGCATCGCCGATGTTGCCCAATATCTCGGCGGCCACGGGTCTGACCGTGTCGTCGCCCTCGTTGAGTTGCTCCTGGACCGCCGGCAGCGCGCGCTTGCCCACCTGCTCAAGCGAGTGTGCGGCCGCCATGCGAACGTCAGCGCTTGGGGATGATAGAGCGGTCGCCAGCGGGGCCACGACAACGGCACCCTTGATCTTGCCCAAGGCTTCCGCCGCGGCGCGAGCCAGGTCCACGTTGTCCGAGGCCAGCACGTTCAGCAGCGGCTGGATGGCGCGGGATGACTTCAGGTCGCCTAGTGCCGTCACCGCCGCGCGCTGCACATCCACGTTCTGATCCGTGAGACGCTGCACGAGCTGCTGCGCGACGGATTCGTCGCCGATGTTCCCCAGGGCTTGAGCCGCCCAGCGGCGCGCCGACTGGTCGCGCCCGATCAGCGTGTCCAACAGGGCGGCGACCGCGTGATCGCCGATCTTGGCAAGGGCGTGGGCTGCCGCTTGCTGGGCGTTCACGCTGGAATCGCTGAGGACGGCTACGAGATTGGGGACCGCGTCGGCGATCTTCAGCTCTCCCAGCGCCATCGCCGCGAGGACGCGGACCTGATACGCCTTGTGCTGCAGCGCCGGGATCAGCTCCACGGACGTCTCTTCACCGATCTCCACGAGCCGATTTACGACTTCCTCGGGGTCGGTGCTGGGCTGTTTGGCGAACTTCTCGATGATGCTGGAGGCCGTGCGCTTGGTTGCCATGTGAACGGGCCTCTCTTCAGGAGCGATGCCAGATCTCGCGCGTCTGCTTGCGCGCTCTCTGGTGCGGGTGTGCGGTCATGCAATGAGGCGCGGGCGTGTGGCCCGCGCCCCTCGGTTGGTGCCTTGCGGTCCCGCGCGGCTACTCGGCCGCGGGATCTTCTTCCGTGTCGGTCTCGTCCTCGGTGAGGTCGTCCTCAGCGATGTCGTCATCAGCCGTCTCGTTGTCAGCGTCGTCTTCATCGTCGCCGCCGCGGCTGCCGACTGATACGGGCGTCGAGGCGTCACCAATCGCAGCCGAACTGAGCGTCCCAAGGTTGTTGGCGATGGGAGTCATATTGGTCTGCGTTGCCGCCTTCAGGGCTTCCTTCGCGGCCTGGACCGTCTCCTCGTATGCTTTCTGGTCTTCACGAAGCTGCGTGATCGCCTGCCTCAGCTTTCCCTGTAGATCCGCGATCTGTTGAGCGACGTCCAGGGCCTCGTCAGTGCCGATCGGGTTGGTGCTGCTGCCCACGTTCACCAGGTCGCGCGCAGCCGAGTTGAGTTCGCCGATGAGGCCGTCGACATCCGGTTCATCCTGCGCGTCGAATTCGTCGAGCGCCGCATCAATCTTGCCCCGGATACTGGCCAGGTGATGACCGGTCTGTTCGAGCGCGTCCTTGGCCTCTTTCGCCTTCTCCGCCTTGGAGTCCAAGTGAAGACTGACGCCGTAGGCGATCGCGACCGCCACGACCAGAAGGATGACGATCGCCCAGATTAGCCCACCACCGCCGGTCTTCGGGGCGCTGGCTGGCTTCGGGGCCTCGAGCAGATCGTCTTCCTCGTCGGGGTCTTCGGCTGGCTCTTCCGCCGAATCCTCGTCTTCATCGGCGCCATCCAGATCCTCATCGAGTTCGTCGTCGGCGTCCTGAGGCTCGTCATCAAGCAGTTTGTCAGTGTCGTCAGACATCCGCAACCCCCTATAATCCCGAGCGACAGTGCTCGGTTGCGCCGGTCGTCCGACGGCCCGCAATTATACCGCAAAAACGGCAAAAAGTCAATGTGCGTCAATGGCGCTGCGGGGTGAGTTGGCCTGCCGCAGCGCTCTGTTTGCGATTCTTCGAGGATGGGTATCTATATCTTTTTTACGAATACGGCCCATTCGACAAACTTGAGTACGTAAGACACCAGAAACAGCGATACTATCGCAAAAAAGAAGACCTGGACGGTGGGCGTATCGAGGTAGGCGAACCACTTGCCCGGGTCTATCTGGTTGCCCATCGTGAACTCGGCGGCGGTATTCGCCATCCACTGGACCGTGCCCTTGTACGCCTCGTTCAGAATGGGGTAGCACAACACCAACCCCACGATCGTCAGCACAAGCGCGATCGGGTTCACGATCTTGAATTTCTGCCGCTGGTGCTCGCCGTAGATCGGGCACTTCTTACAGCTGATCGTCCGCCCGGACGGCGTCCCCTTCGCGCCCTTGCCCGCGCCCACAGCGTCGCGCATGTAGTCGTCGGCCGTCTGCTGCTTCTTGGCCCCGACTTTGTCCTGGCCCTTGCCCATCCGCGCCGCGCCTGCCTGGATCATGGTCTCGACCATCATCGGGTCGCAGTTGCAGCCCCGCTTCATCCGCCAGCAGTTCTTGCGGTCCTTGTAGGCCGGGCAGACATCGCGAATCGTGTCGTGGCAGTAGGGCAGGTCCCAGCAGCGCGAGTAGACCCCTTGCACGCGCTTGACCTTCTTGGGTCCAAGTCGCTCTTCTTCGTCTCTCAGGGCCTTCTCGCGCGATTTCGGACCGGTCTTCAGCATGTGGCCAATCTGGTAGACAACGCGCAGCAGCGCAAGCACGCAGATCCCGAGGCCGGCTCGGAATGTCCATTCCTGAATGGCCACTCCAGCCGGGCTATCCGGCGACTGGAGCTTGGTGATGAGGAGCATCGGCGTGCCGAAAATGAGCGCTAGGCCGACGATGCCGGCCGCGACGCCATACGCCACCTCATGCGCCATGGCGACGATGAACGCCAGCGTGCCGAGAATCCCGGCGGCGCACAGCACCTTGCCCATCAGAACGATGTTCCCGAGTTTGCGGGCATCGACGTTGGAGTCGAGGTAGCCGCCATAGACGCCGTAGATGATGTAACCAAGCGCCACGACGAAGGCCGCAACGCAGACCTTCGCGATGTTGCCGGCATAGCTCGCGACGACCTCATACCAGTCGCGCGCGCTTTCCTTCTGTTTCTTCTGCGGTGGTCTGCTACGTCCCGCGGTTCCCAGGGCGGTCACCCCCTATCGAGTAGTGTTCTAGTATTGTCCAACGGTATTTCAGGCCCCTACATATCCTCGTGTTCCTCGTGGGAATGAGCCTTGGCTCCCGCCCTGGCTGATGCCTGGTCCTGAAGGATGGGCTTGCCGATGGCAATAAGTTCGTCGTACTCCTCAGGGCTGCTGGCCTTCGAGCGCGCGTCCGCCGGGTCGGCGAGTCCGCGGATGACAAGGTCCGCGAGGTGCTGGGTGAGAGTCCACATCCCTCGCCGTGACCCCGTCTGAATGATGGATGCGATCTGGTGGGTCTTCGCCTCTCGGATGAGGTTCCGAACCGCGGGGGTGGCTTCCATCGTCTCAAATGCCGGTACGCGGCCCTTGCCGTCCTTGCGTTTGACAAGCACCTGCGACATCACGCCGACGAGGTTTACGGACAGCTGCATGCGCACCTGTTGCTGCTGGTGCGTGGGGAAGACGTCGATCACTCGGTCGATGGTTTGGACGGCGTCGGTCGTGTGTAGCGTGGCGAATACAAGGTGTCCCGTTTCTGCCGCGGTGATCGCCAGGTGAATTGTCTCGAGATCTCGCATCTCACCAATGAGGATCACGTCCGGGTCCTGGCGCAGGACGAACTTCAGCGCGTTCTGGAAGCTCTGCGTGTCTGAGCCAATCTCGCGCTGGTTGATCAGGCATTTCACGTCTTCGTGGATGAACTCGACCGGGTCCTCGACGGTCATGATGTGCTCGGCGCGCGTCTCGTTGACATACCGGATCATTCCCGCGAGGGAGGTGGACTTACCCGAACCTGTCGGTCCTGTCACGAGGACCATGCCACGCGGGCGGTCGGCCGAGCGCTTTGCCATCTCGGGGAGGTTGAGTTCCTCCATCGTCTTCACGCCGAAGGGGATGACGCGATAGAAGCTGCCCACATGCCCCATCTGTTTGCAGACATTGCACCGAAAACGGGCAACGCCCTCGAGTTCGTAACTGTAGTCCAGTTCCCACTCTTCGTCGAATCCCGCAGCCTGCTCGTCCGTGAGGTTGCTGAAGCTCAGCTCCCTCGTCTGAGCCGACGTCAGCGCTGGCAGGTTCATGGGAACCATGTCGCCGTAGATCCGCAGAAGCGGCGGGTTGTTCGCCTTGATGAAAAGGTCCGAGGCGTCCTGTTTGACCGTGAACTTCAGTAGGTTGTCTAGGGTCAGATCCATTGCATCTCGCCTCCATGCTGGGAGGAACATGGGCGCCGCGGCCCAGGAATAGCTGCTCGCACAACCGGTCGCATCTCTACGTGACCGCCGCACCCTCCGGAGGCTCGACGCCGCACCGTATGTAGAACTCCTTGGGGTACGATGACTTCGACAGCGCTTGCTCGAACTCCACAAGGTCCTGTTGGACCAGGCCCACCAGGTACTGATCCAGGACGATCATCCCCTCGTCCGCGCCGGCCTGGATCATGTTGTAGAGCATGTGCGTCTTGCCCTCGCGGATCGCCGCGCGGATGCCGTGCGTCCCAATCATGATCTCAAACGCCGGTATCCGTCCCTCGCCCTCTTTGACGGGCAGCAGCGCCTGGCAGACCACGGCCTGCAGCGTTACCGCCAACTGCGTGCGGACCTGCGCCTGCTGCGCCGGCGGGAAGACGTCAATCGCGCGGTCAACCGTCTGCATCGCGTCCGTCGTGTGGAGCGTCCCAAAGACCAAGTGACCGGTTTCCGCCGCGGTAATCGCGAGGCTGATCGTCTCGAGGTCTCGCATCTCACCGACGAGGATGACGTCAGGCGCCTGACGGACAACGCGCTTGAGCGCATTCGGGAAGCTGTGCGTGTCCTGCCCGATCTCTCGCTGGTTGATGACGGACTTGACGTCCGTATGCACGAACTCAACCGGGTCCTCGATCGTGACGATATGCTTGCGGATTTCCTGGTTGATCTTGTTCACCATCGCCGCAAGCGTCGTCGATTTCCCTGAACCCGTTGGTCCCGTGACCAGCACGAGGCCTCGGGGCAGCATGGCGACGTTGCCCAGGATCTCCGGCAGGCCAAGGTCCTCGATCGTCTGGATGTCGATAGGGATCATCCGGAGCACCGCTCCGAGGTGGCCCTTCTGCCGGAAGCAGTTGACGCGGAAACGCGCCACACCCTCCAGCTCATACGCCATGTCCATCTCCCACATCTCTTGGTAGATGGCCTTCCGCCGGTCGTCCATGATGCCGTACATGATCTCTTCGGGATCGCCCGGTTCGAGCGCCGGGTAGTCTAGCCGCTCCAACGTGCCGTGGACCCGAAACATCGGCGGCTCCCCGACTCGCAGGTGCAAGTCCGACGCGTCAAGTCCGGGCATCTGGCGAAGAAGCTCGTCGAGCGTGTAGTTCAGTGGCATGGGTTCCGCTCTCCCGTTCTCCTGGCTGCGAAATTCTCTCTCGATGGGCGTGTCCGGTCGCTGCGTCCCGCAGTGCGGCCAATGCGATTACTTGCGCGGCTGTCCCGGCTGCCCGGGCGGGCGTGGTTGCTGTTGCTGGGGCCTCTGCTGTTGCGGTCTCTGCTGCTGGGGCCGTTGAGGCATTCCAGGCCGCTGCTGTTGCTGCTGCTGTTGCTGCTGCCCGGGGTGTTGCGTCCCGGACGGGCGGCGCTTGCGGCGGTCCTCAACGTCGGCCTTCTTGTCATCGGCCGCGCTTTGCTGCGCCAGCGGCGAGTCCTTGTCGGTGAGGTCCACGTTCGGGTTGGCGCGCCGCAGCATCTGGCGCATCTCAGTGTAGTTGCCCGCATAGAACAGCGCGCTCTGCGGCGAGATTTTCCCGCTCGTGTAGTGTTTTAGCAGGCTCTGGTTCTTGGTCGCCATGCCCCAGAACTCACCGTCCGCAATCAGCGGGTATGCCTCGCCGGGCCGGTTCTCCTCGATGACCTTCGAGATCGTCGGGGTCACCCGCATGATCTCGAGCCCGCAGACGCGGCCCGCAGCATCGGCCCGCGGCACCAGCGCCTGCGAGAGCACTGCCTTGAGCGTCTTTGACATGCGCAAGCAAATCATGTGCTGGTCGCGTGGCGGGAACATGTTGATCAAGCGGTCCATCGTCTCGGTGGCGCTGTTCGTGTGGACCGTTGCGAAGACCAGGTGACCCGTCTCCGCGGCCTGCATGGCGACGTTCATCGTCTCGACGTCGCGCATCTCACCGATGAGGATGACGTCCGGCGACTGGCGCACGACGTACTTCAGCGCGTCGGTAAAGGAGTCCGTGTCCAGCCCGACCTCGCGCTGGTTAATGATCGCCATCTTGTCCTGGTGGACGTACTCGATCGGGTCCTCGACGGTGACGATGTTGGCCTTGCGAGTGCAGTTGATATGGTCGACCATCGCGGCCAAGGTCGTCGACTTCCCGCACCCGGTCGGTCCCGTGACGAGAATGAACCCTTGCCGCTCGTCGGCGATCTCCCTCAATGTCTCAGGCAGTTCGAGGTCATCGATCGTCTTAATGATCAGCGGGATTATTCGCATGACCAAGCCGACATTGCCGCGCTCCTGATAGATGTTGATCCGGAGGCGGCATACGCCCTCGAGCGTCAGACCGATGTCGCGTTCATGGAAGTCAATCCACTGCTCGCGCTGCCGCTCATTCATGAGCGACATAGCGACCTCTTCGGTGTCTTGCTGGGTGAGAACCGCCGCGCCCTCGACCTTCTCGATGACGCTCTTCACCCGCATGCACGGGACGGCGCCGGGCTTGAGGAAGACATCGGACGCATTGACCGCGGCGCCGTCGCGGACGATCTGTTGCCAATCTATCAAGGGACTGGACCTCCCGTGTATTTGCTGGATCCACTCGGCTGAAGCTCGCGCTTCGCCCGGCACGTTGGCGGCCCGCGCAGCTACTCCAGGCCGCTCGGGGAGTCGTCTGTAACCGGATCGGCGTCGCGGTCCAGCGGCGAAGCCGAGAGCCCCAGGTGTTTAGTGCCGCCGGGGCCTTTTCCCTTCTTGTCCGGGGCAATTATCTCCGGTCTCCACCGTGATAGGGCCCACCAGGTGAGTCCCCACCCGAACACGCCGGCACCGATGGACCCCAGCACCAGCAGCGTCCACAGATGCCATGTCGACGGCTGTTTGGGGCCGGATTCCGCCGCTGCTCCGCCGTCCATCGCCGCGTCATCCCCCGGAGTATCGGGGAGCAGGACCTCATCCGCCGTCCGGAACGACCGGTCGCGCATCCGGTACGTGTATGCGCTGACGTTGCCCGTCCTGGTCCATTTCGCCGAGACGAACTCGTTCTCGCCGGAGTAGTCGCCCTCTTCACCGGTGGACTGGCCGATGAGCGTGATTTCAATGGTGGGGAACCGCCGAAACGCGTGTATGAACGGGAAGATGGGGGATACGCTGCCAGCCGCTGCAATTCCGGGCCGCACGTCCGCGATGTAGGCTTGTCCATCGCTGCCATCGGGCACGGGATTCCCGACGTCCCAGCCGGATTCATCGATGACAGCCTTCAGATCTTCCATCGCAGTGCCGACGGTGGCCTTGTCGGGGTAGGTGATGGTCAGCGAGCTGCTGTCGCCGCCCATACCGCCGACGTAGATCTCCACGGTCGTGCGCGAATCGCCGGCTTCGGCTTGGCCGATTGCTCTTGGGGTAAAGTGGGGAAGCGTGCCCGCCAGGCCCGCCAGGCTGGCTACGATCGCCCAACCTCGACGCGCCCGCCGTGCCGGCCGGCCCATCGCGGGCCTCCGGGCGGCCTGGTGTCGCAGATTCATTCTACCGGGGTCACGCATATCCCACCACGCATTCCTCCGGTCGCACGCCCATAGAACCAGCAGAAGGACGGGCGCCGCCCGTCCTTCGGTAGACGTACCCCCGGAGATCTCTCCGGCTGCACGTGTAGGTTTTGGTTGTGGTGGAGCAGGCGGGAATTGAACCCGCGACCTTCTCCATGCCAAGGAGACGCGCTCCCCCTGCGCTACTGCCCCACACGCCCAGGATTATAGCAGACGATTCGTTGCAAGTCAACAGGTTCGGCGGACCTCTTCCGGCATCAATCGCGCCCCTCACCCATACGTGGATTACGGGCGCGTTACAGTACCTTTCTAACGCCCCTTCCCGTCCGCAACTCCGGTCCATTCCTCCGCATCCATCCCCATTTCGCGGGCGTATCGGCTGGCCTCGCGGGCATGGGCCATGTGGATGGTTTCAAGCAGCGCGATGACGCTCTCGCTGACTTCATCATCACGAGCGGCCATCCGGCCGGCGTCATCTTGCCCGCTCGCTCTTGACGTCGCGTGGGTGAGGAGCGGCCGCAGGGCCTTGGAGACGGCCAGTCGGTCCTGGGCGGTCAGCAGATGCGCGTCAGCCGTGAACGCGTCGGCGATGTCGGCGATAAGCCCTCGCAGCGACCCCGCCTCGATGGATCGGCCCATCGGCCCGTGTGCCGCGGCATATAGCCTGCCATACGCGGCGACCCGCTCCCGACAGAATGCCAGCCTTCGCTCGCGCCGCCCCTGCCGCTCCCGCAGCAACTGGCTCACCACGCACCCGACGATCCCAATCGCTCCGCCCACGCACGCGCTGAGTATGTCCATCAGAACCCCCAATGCTCGAATCAGACCACGCTCAAGTCAGCTTGATCGCTTCGTTCCCCTCGGCTCGTCATCCTCATTTCAGTTCTCGCTCGTTCTCTAGACCACCATGCTCGCCACAGCGGAAGTGGACCTCTCCGGGGTTTGTTGGGTGCGTGCCCCAGTGCGTCGCGTCGTGCTCGCACTCATCGTCGTCGCACCGCGTGGCAAGTTCGGGCAAGCGCACGCGCATGCCGAACTTAGCGGGAACCACGTTGTCAACGCCGCAGGTGTCGCTCAGGATTCGGCAGATCCGGTGCCGATGCCTCCGCAGTTCCTCGCCCCACTCACTGATGATCACCAGCTTCGGTGCCCCGCCGCGCCTCACCACCTCGCTGAGAAGCGTGGCTGCTCCCTTGACCCCCAGATGATTCTTGGCATACCGTCCGGGGCCCTGATCTTGGTCATAGAGGCTGCCGATGTGTAGCACTAGCAGGTCCACCCCCTGGTATGCCTGCGCGAGCTTCAGGTTGGGCTGCCACCGGGTGTCGGCTGTAAAGCCCACGGAACAGGGCGTCGGACCATCCAACTCGATGCGCAATCCGATGGACGTGTCATCGCGCCCGGTGAGTTCCTTGTGCCGCGCCGGCGTCGCCGTCACTCGTGCGTCGTGCCACTCCTCTGTTTCGCCTCTGCGTAGCAAGTGGACGTGCGACACGCCTGGCACGGTGGACAGGAGTGATGCATACGTGCCGAACGCCCCTGGCGCGAGCATGAAGTCGGCTTCCGGCTTCTCGCCGACCTCCGTTGCCTCGAAGAAGCATGTCGCCAACTCCGGCACGTCGCCGCTGTGATCGATGTGGTAGTGCGTTACAGCGACCCCGTCTATGTCTCTCAGCGTGATCTTCAGTTGGCGACACGCCTCCGTGAACCCCAGGCCTGGGTCGATCGCCAGGCCCCTGTCCGACCAGTTCAGCAGGTACCCGCCGCCGATAGCAGTATCCTGACTCGCCGTTCGAAGCAACGGGATCGGGGTGAAACTCGCCCACTGGCGGGCAATCACCAACTCGCCCTTGCCCGCGCCCCGGCTCAGCGACGCCTGCCGCTTGATGTTGACCTCCACCAACTCATCTGACTTCGCCTTTGTCTCGGCCATCTCGGCCAGGTCCTGCCCGAAGTCATCCCACAGGCGCCGACAGACCACATCGGGCTTCGCGTTCAGGCACACGGCATCTATCCATTTGGCGTTCGTCTGTGCCTGCGCCAGATCCGTCTGCGCGCTCGCCAGGTCGTAGGCCCTCTCATACGCCCTCCGTGCCTCGTTGTGCCGCGAAAGCGCGGTCAGCGCCTTTCCCTGTGCCTGTCTCGCAAGGGCCTCGATCTTGCCGGCGCCGCAGCCCTTGGCGATGTCCGCCGCCTCCTCGGCCGACTCCAACGCGCCCTGCGGATCATCCGTGTGTCCCTGCAGGACGGACACGTTGCTGAGCGCCCCCGCGACATCGGGCACGAACTCCTCCGAGCCCCCGTCTGCGAGCGTTCGGTAGAGGTCGAGGGCCTTCTGACACTCGTCCATGGCCTCCTGTCGCTCGCCCATGTCGCTGAGGACGCTCCCCAGGTTGTTGTGCGCCATGGCGACATCGTCCCGGAACTTCCCCGGCTCCTCGTCTGCGAGCGTCTCGTAGAGGCCGAGGGCCTCATGGCACGCGCTCTTGGCGTTCTGTTGCTTGCCCACGGCGCGTAGGACGTTGCCGAGGTTGTTGAGCACCATGGCGACCTCGGGTCGGAACGCTGGGGCCTCCTCTTTCGCGAGCGTTCGGTAGATGTGGAGGGCCTTGCCGAAGGCGTGTTCGGCCTCCTGTCGCTCGCCAATGTCGCTGAGAACGTTGCCGAGGTTGTTATACGTCATGGCCACATGGTCTCGGAAGGCTTGCGGCTCGCCTTCCGCGAGCGCCATGTAGATGCCGAGGGCGTCATCGAACGCGACCTTTGCGGCGTGCCGTTCGCCAAGGCTGTCGAGGGCGTCGCCCTGATGCGAGCGCAGGCTCGCCCACAGCGCCGGGTCGCCATCGCGGTCTGCCCAGCCGAGGGCCGCCGTCGCCACGTCATGTTGCGCCCTCAGCGCGACCGGACCGACCGTTGGCGCCACATTTAGGTAGCAGACGGCGGTCGCGCGTTTGGCCGCCTCTGAGACGCCGTCCCCTGCCCGTGCGCCCTCGAAGTTCAGCCGCGCCAGCGGCGTCAGGTCCTCCGGCCGGTCATCCAGCCCGCGAGCCTCTTCGCACGTTTTGCCGAGCCCTATGACATCCGCCTCTGTCAGCGCCTCCGCGAACTCCGGCGCCGTCACGCGCTCGATGGCGTCCTCCAGCGTTCCGCTGGCCGCCTTGATCTCTTCCCAGAGCTTGACAATCGGGTTGTCTTGGGGGAACTCCATACCTGTCGAGCCTCCATGCGCGCCTGGCCGCGTTTGCCGCCTCGTTGCCCATCTGCGATCAGCCGTCGAGGTTGTGTCCTCAGCGTGACGTGTTCCTCGGAGGGACGGGTGCCACCTTGGGGGAATAAGCAAGCCTTCAGCACCGGCGTGGCCGATTCATTGCAGCGCGAATTCGGGGTACGAACATGAAGCTATCAGACCGGGATATTGCGCACCTTCGCAAGCAGCACTGGGGGCGCAATCGCATCGTGATCGACGAGATAACGCGAGATGGATTCCAGTGTCACCTCGATTCCGTCCCATACTCGGGCGGCGCGTTCAAGCTGAGTGACCGCCACATCCGCTGCATCGATGGGCGCGTGTCGGGCGGCGGCGTTCGGCTCGCGGGGTCTGGGATCTATCTCGGCCTCGAAGGCGCGAAGCAGTTCGCCGAGGCCGCGGAAGCCACCGGCGTTACGTACCACCGTGATTGCGGTGCAGTGGCCCGATACGCCCAGGAGCAGGCGGTCGCGCCGGATGATGCTCAACGCTGTGGGCACGAGGCCGCTCAGGCCCTCGCGGATGCTCTGGGATTGCCGTGCCAGGAGGCGCGGCTGGATCGGCCGGCGGGCTTCCACGACGAATTGGTGATCTACTATGATGGCACGGGGCGGTTCGATCCGGACGGGTGCCATTTTCTGCCCCATGGTTTCGTGATCTCCCGCGCTTATCTCGACTTTCACGTGCAGTACGCGGTGTGGGAGGTCCAACTCGCCATATCCCTTGCCCTCGGCGAGAGCGGTTTCGGCGACCTCTTCACCCCGGAGAAGCCTCTCGTCATCGTCGCCGTTGCCGAGACGCCCGAGCAGGCAAACGCCCTGCATGGTGAGATCGCCAGCGTGCCCGCCGCCTACGCCGGCCGCGTGGTGATCGACGGAATGCTCGCCGACGCCTGAGCAAAACGGGACGGCCCATTTGGGCCGTCCCGTTTCGCTACATTGCAGGTTGTAGACCCCGTTACTGTCCCGATAGCCCTTCACCCGGACCCTTCGTTGCCAGGGCGACGGTCGCGTACGGGTTGCAGATCATGTCGTCTTCCTGGCGGCCGAACCGCCATATCCGGCCCATGAGGTCGTCGCGCACCGCCTCGAGTTCGGGCGGCAGTTGTGGCCAGGGACGGTACGCCCCGCTCGTTGCGCTCTCGCCGACGTTCTGCAGAGGCTGCGGGTAGCGGCGCGGATCGGCCAGGTTCACGGTCTCGTGCGGATCGCTCTCCAGGTCGTACAGCTCATCGAAGTCGAATCCATTGTACGTGTACCGCCACTTCTTCGTGCGAACGGTTCGCTGCGAGTAATACAACTCGACCCCGTTCATCTGGAAGTGCAGTTCCTCGCGCCAGTCCGCCGGCGCGCCGGCCTCCGTCAGGAATGGCACTAGGCTCCGTCCCGTCAGATCGTCAGGGACATCACACCCCGCTAGCTCCAGGAACGTCGGCGCCCAGTCCGCGTGGCTGATGAGTTCGTCGTGCATGCGGCCTGGGTTGGCCAGCCCCTTCGGCCAACGCACGGCCATCGGCACGTTGTAACCCTCGCGAAACGCCGGCACGCCCTTGCAGTACAGCCCGTGAGCGCCGCAGTAGTCGCCGTGATCGCTGGTGAAGATGACCAACGTGTCGTCTGCCTGCCCGGTGGCCTCGAGCGAGTCGAGCACCTCGCCGAGCATCATGTCCTCCATCGTGCAGTAGCCCCAGTAGTGCGCGATCGACTCCCGCACCTCGTCCTCGGAGAGCTGGCCCCAATACATGTTCCTCATACGCTGGTACACGCGTGGCTTGTCTTCCATCGTGTCGCGGAAGCTCGACGGCAACTCCACGTCCGCCGGGTCATACATCGTCGCGAACTTCTCGGGGATGATGAACGGGTCATGGGGCCCGCCCGTGCCCACGTATAGCATCCACGGCGCATCGTCTGCCGCGAGGTTGGGCATGGCTTCGATCGCCGATTGCACGACTCTGTAGTCGTGGTTGTTCTCGTATCCCTTTGGACCGCCATCCGGCCGGCCGCCGTAGAGCTGGTAGTGCCCCCAGCCCGGTCGGAAGATCTGCCCGCGCCCGCGCGGCTCATCGGGCGGCGGGCCGGCTGCCATTTCCTCCCACCGGTCCCAGCTCTGGTGCATGTACGAGCCTTTCTTCGCCGTCACGAGCAGCTCGTCCCAACCTCGGTCAGACGGGTCCTCGTCATCCGATACGTGCCACTTGCCCGAGTATGCCAGGTTGTAGCCCGAGTCCCGCAGGCCCTCGGAGAAGCACCGCACGCCGTAGTTCAGTCCGGTGCTCAGCCGCACGGGGTTGGAGATGTTGTTGTGCACGCCATGCCGACTGGGGAATAACCCGGTCATGAACGTAGCGCGCGATGGACAGCAGTGCGCGGTCGGGCAGTAGAGCTGCGTGAATTGCGCGCCCTCATCCGTCAGACGCTGGGCGTTCGGGGTTTGGCACGGGTGGTCGGGATGGATGACATCCGCGACCTCTTGGTCCGTCTGGAAAACGAGTATGTTCGGTCGGTCTGCCATTGCTGCGGAACCTCCGGGGGGCATTGCGGCCAGATGCGCCTTGATCGTAGGTCGGATCTCCAGATCCGACGCCGTGGAGTAGCGACGGGCTTCCAGCCCGTCGGCCTCCGTCCCTTCCTCTACTCCACCAACTCAATCGCCGCCCACGTCGATGGATCATGCCCAAACGGGAGGTGAGGTGGGACGTTCCACAACTGGTGCCCGTGGTTGCAGTCGCTCACCATGAACGTCAGGCCGGGACGCGCGCATTCCGCGGGATCGTAGCCGTTCATGGCCTCCGCGGGAATGGCCAGCTCCAGGGAGTAGCCGTCCTTGCGCGCTTTCGCAGCGACGACGAGCTGGTTCTCGTCGCAGATCGGCGCCTGTTCGCGGGCGCGATGGATGGGCGACTGCCATGCCTTGGGGCTCTTGCCGCCTCGCCCTCCGCCGCGCGGCATCGCGATGAAGTGATGGCAGAACCGCCCGGCCCGCATGGCGTCACGCACGTCACGCGTGTCGATCCACAGATGCAGCGCGTCCGCCTTCCACGGGCGGCGCGGCTCGGACGCAACCTTCTTCTTGCCGCCGACATCAATCGCGAAGTACAGCCCGTCCCCGTCCCACGTCATATACACGCGGGCGAAACCGGGCTCGCCGTCGAGCGCCGCAAGATCCGGCAGCAACTGTTCGTCGCTCCACTCGGTCAGTTTCCCGTCGACGGTCAACTTCCCGCTCCGTCTGCGCACGGGAACGCAAACATCAAACATCGCCCTCGGTGGTAGCTCAAACGCCATGGCTCAATCCCTCCGCCAGGAAACTGGCCGTGGCCGACGCCGCGCGCCCAGCCACGTCCTCCGGCGTCCCGGCGACCATCAAGTCGCCGCCCTGCTCGCCTCCACCGGGGCCAAGGTCGACCACCCAATCCGCCGACTTGATGACCTCGATGTTGTGCTCGATGACGATGACCGTGTTGCCCTTGTCCACAAGCCGGTTCAGCACGTCGAGCAAGCGCTGGACGTCCGCGATGTGCAGCCCGGTCGTTGGCTCGTCGAGCAGATAGACCGTCTTGCCCGTGCCCGGTCGCGCCAGCTCCCGAGCCAGCTTCACGCGCTGGGCCTCTCCGCCCGACAACGTCGGCGCCGGCTGGCCTAGCTCCATGTATCCCAACCCGACATCATCCAGCGTCTTCAGCAGACGGCTGATAATCGGTTGGTTCTCGAATAGCGGCACCGCGTCTGAGATTGGCATCTGCAGGATGTCGGCGATCGACTTCCCGCGGAACTTGATCTCCATCGTCTCAGGATTGTACCGCTTACCCTCGCAGGCGTCGCACGAGACCCAGACGTCCGGCAAGAAATGCATCTCGATGCACCGGCTCCCCACGCCCCCACATGCTCCGCATCGGCCCTCGCGCGCGTTGAAGCTGAACCGGCGCGTCTTGTAGCCGCGGAGCTTCGCCTCGGGGAGTTGCGCGTAGAGCTTGCGGAAGTGGTTGAATACTCCCGTGTACGTCGCCGAGTTCGAGCGCGGCGAGTGGCCGATTGCCGACTGGTCGATGTTGATGACCTTGTCGAACTGCTCGGTCCCGGTGATTTCGTCATGCTCCTCGGCGACGCGCCTTGCGCCGTGCAGGGCGTAGGCGAGGTGGTTGAAGACGATGTCATGCACGAGGCTCGATTTGCCCGAGCCGGACGGGCCTGTGACGGCGATCAGGGATCCGACCGGGAAGCGGACCGTGATGTCTCGCAGGTTGTTATGGCGCGCGCCGGTGACCGTCAGCCATCCGTCGCCGTCTTCGGTCTCGCCTCGCGACACGCGCCGCGCCTCGGGTACGGTGACCTGGAGGTCGCCGCTGAGGTAGCGTCCGGTCAGCGATTTCCTTCGTTTCTCCACTGCCGCGCGCGGCCCGTTCGCGACGATTTCCCCGCCATACGGGCCCGCGCCCGGACCGAAATCGACGAGATGGTCGGCGGCCATCAACGTGTCCTTGTCATGCTCGACGAGAATCACCGTGTTGCCCAAGTCCCGCAGACCCTTGAGCGCCTTGATGAGCCTCGCGTTGTCACAGGGATGTAGGCCAATCGTCGGCTCATCGAGGACGTACAACACTCCCGTCAGGCCCGATCCGATCTGTCCCGCGAGCTGGATGCGTTGGGATTCGCCGCCGGACAGCGTGCGGCTGGACCGATTCAGCGTCACGTATTCGAGGCCCACATCAACCAAGAAGCGTAGTCGCCGACGGATCTCCTCCACCACTTCACCGGCCATGTCCTGCTCGCGCGGCGCTAGCTCGAGGTTCTCGAAGAACGCCAGCGCGTCGTCCAGCGATTGGTCGCACGCGTCTACGATCGACTTCCCGGCCACGTACGTCGATGCGGGCTCCGGTTGCAGGCGTCCGCCGCCACAGGTCCGACATGGCAGGTCGCGGATGACGCGACCCATCTGGTGCCGATAATGCCATGACCGGCGGCTCGCCCGCTCGATAGCGGGGAAGAGGCCGGGGAACTGGAAACGGAACCCCTCGCCCTCATACCATCGGTCGCCGGTACCATGCAGGATCGCGTTGCGTTGCTTCGCCGTCAGGTCCTTCCACGGCTTGGTGAGCGGCACTCGGTTCGCCTTCGCGACGGCGCGCGCCATCTGCCCGAGCATCGTCGAATTATCGACCTTGCCCCAGAACTCAACCGCCCCTTGTGCCAGGCTCTTGCGCGTATCGGGGACCGCCACGGCGGGATCGGCGCCGCGCTCCGTGCCAAGGCCTTCGCACTGAGAGCACCAGCCCCGCGGGTGGTTGAAGCTGAATGACTTCGGGTCGAGGGGCTCGAAGGTCCGGCTGCACTTGGCGCACGACGCGCGCTGGCTGTAGGTCTGCTCCGGGCCGTTGGATGTGACGGTCAACAGGCCCCCGGATCGATCCAGGGCTTGCTCGACGGAGTCAGCCAGACGATCTCGCGCGCTCGCCTTCACATCCAATCGGTCGACGACGATCTCCACCACGTGCTTGCGTTTGCGGTCGATCGTGACCTCGCCGCCGAGTTCGGTGACCTCGCCGTCGATGCGCGCGCGCCGGAACCCATCGCGCTGAGCGCGCGCCAGCACGTCGCGGTGCTCCTCGCCCTGCTTGGGTTCGGCGGGCGCCAGGAGCATCACGCGTTGCCCCTCGAAGTCCTCAGCCACGCGCCCGATGATCTGCGACGGCGTCTGAGATTCCACGGGCAGGTCGCAGTCTGGGCAGTGTGGCTCGCCAATCCGCGAGTAAAGCGCGCGAAGGTAGTCGTGCACCTCCGTCACAGTGCCGACGGTCGAGCGCGGGCTGCCCGCGCGCTGCTTCTGTTCGATGCAGATCGCCGGACTCAGGCCGGTGACCTGATCCACCTTCGGCTTCGGCATCTGTCCGACAAACTGCCTGGCATAGGCGCTCAGGCTCTCGACGTATCGGCGCTGTCCTTCGGCGTAGATCGTGTCGAGCGCGAGGGACGACTTGCCCGACCCGGAGACGCCGGAGAACACGGTCATCTTGTGTCGCGGGACCGATGTGTTGATCCCTTTCAGGTTGTGTTCGCGCGCGCCGCGAACGGCAATCTCCTGCGTGTTGCCCAGCACCTCGTCGAACTTCCGGCTCTTGCGCCGCTTCTTGGGTTTCGGCACTGACCGGCGTCGCTGCGACTTGAGGAAGTCGCGCAACGCCTCGCCCGTGTATGAGGTCTCGACTTCCGCCACGGCCTCGGGCGTCCCGCGAGCCACAATCTGGCCGCCGCCCTCGCCGCCATCAGGCCCGAGGTCGATGACGTGATCCGCTGTCTTGATGACCTCCATGTTGTGCTCGACGACCAACACCGTATTGCCCTCGTCGACGAACCGGTGCAGGATATTCAGGAGGTTCTGGATGTCCGCGAAGTGCAGTCCGGTCGTCGGCTCATCGAGGATGTAGAGCGTCCGGCCCGTCGCCCTCTTACATAGCTCCTTGGCCAGCTTGATCCGTTGCGCTTCGCCGCCTGACAGCGTCGGCGCGGGCTGGCCGAGGTGCACGTAATCCATCCCGACGTCGTGCAGCGTCTGGATCCCCCGCGCGATTGGAGGGACGTTCTTGAAGTGCTCCAGCGCCTCCGCAACATCCATCGCCAGCACGTC
>CAZKUN010000095.1:0-2850 GCA_964555935.1 uncultured Armatimonadia bacterium
GAAGGCAACGAATCCATGAGACTGTGAGTGGTACCGTTAATGGGGGGAGGTCAACTTGCCACCCTCAAACATCAGAACACCGTCGTTGCCCTTGCGGAGATCGTCGGGCAGTTCCGTGCTGTCGCCGTAGCCGACCATGTTGGACTGCCCGGCTAGAATGAATGTCTTGATCGGTGTATCGGCGGCATGGACTGTTGTGGCGAGGACGATAGCCAGTACTGTAACCGGCAGCATTCGTTGGATGGACGCCATCATTGAGTTCTCCAACTCGGGATCTCCCATATGGACCTGGGCGCCCCGGCGTTGGCTGAACAGTCAGCCATTGGTTCCATTCGTTCGGCAGCCGGGATCCAGAAGCCTGCACATACAGCCGGGAGGCCCTGAGGGTGCACGCGTCGCCGCCGGAGGCCTTCACGGCTGAGGTGAGAGAGCGGAGCGGGGCCGAGTGAGTGGAGTGACAGGCGGGGCCGGATACTTCGATCATACGACGATCTCGTATTCGGCCCTCCGTACGGCGGCGCCCTCGGCGCGCAACGGGGCGGGAGCCCTGAAAACTCACACTGCGAGTTTCCCTGTGCCACGCGACGGCAACGGCAGGGCGCAATGAATTGCGCCCCTACCGGCGTCGAAGCTAGAGCTTCGACCTACGAAGTCGACGGAAACGGCATCGCTACGTAGTACCCTCAGTTGAGCGTGATCTCGCGGACCTTGATGTTCTTGTACTCCATCGATGAGTGGTCGCCCTGGAGCATGAGGCAGCCGGGCTCAGTGATGTTATCATCGATCTGGCCGCCGGTGGGTTGGGGCTTGACCGGCTCGCCCGGTTTGGCCCACTCAAGCGCAACGTCGTCCTGGACGAGCACGCCGTTGAGGTAGACCGTCATGCGCGCGGCGGCGGTGACGTTGCCCGCATCATCGACCTTGGGCGCGAGAAACAGGATGTCGTAGCTTTGCCACTCGCCAACGGGCTTGGCCGCCTGCACCAGCGGATCAGACACGGCCCAGATCCCGCCGCAATGGCCCATGGTAGGCTCCTCGATCGCGGCGGTATCGGCGATCTGCGCCTCGTAGCGTCCCTGCACGTAGACGCCGGAGTTGCCGGCCTCGGGAACGCGGAACTCAACGTGGATCTGGTGGTCGGTGAACAGCCGCTCGGTGCCGAGGTCTGAGCCGCGGTCGTCGTGCGTGCAGACGTTGGTGAGGATGCCATCCTCGACCGACCAACTGTCCTTCGTGTGGCCCTTCACCTTTACCCAGCCCGTCAGGTCCTCGCCGTTGAAGAGGTCTTCCCACTCGCCGGCCTCGCCAAGGTCCTCGGCTGTCGCATTGAGCGCGTCTACGTCTTGGGCGATCAGCGCGGCGGTCAGGGCGAGCAGAAGCATGAGAACGGTAATGAGTCGCATGGGAATCCTCCGAAGGTCAACATGTAATCGGGATACCGGCAAACACCCGTACTGCAAACAGCGTGTTCCACCGGCGGCTGTGTTTGGCCTTTGTCGGCAGGGGCACGGCATGCGGACGAGGGCGTCCGCGCTCCAGTGAACGGCAACGGAGCGGCTCTGGAAACTCAGACACCGAGTTTCCCTGAGAGCCGCAGCCACGGGACGGCGACGGCGACAGGCGAGACGCCTGACCTACGACGGCGACGGCAGGAGTGGCAGGGGATTGGGCGAAACGCCGGTCATGCTATGGTTACTGATGGCGGTGCAGATGTGTCAGGCTGAGGTTCCGGAGAAGCCGTATATGGCCGCGTGGGCGCACGCGTCGCGGATGGGCACGCAGGCGACCGCGGACGAGGCCATCGCAATTGCGGAGCGGGCGAAGCTGGATGCGCTCTACCTGCTTGTGTGGCATTGGGCTGAGGCGTCGTATGAGACCGACCTCGCGCCGATGCGCGGTGATGTGGATGAGGGCTTCGATCCGCTGGGATACATGGTGGACGAGTGCCACGAGCGCGGGATTGAGGTCCACGCGTGGTATGTGAACGGCTCTTCGGGCTCGCCGAAGTCCGGGGGGCTCTTCGCGGAGCACCCGGATTGGCGGATGGTGAATGCCGCGGGCAGTGCCAAGTGGTGGTATGACTTGGGCAAGGCGGAGGTGCGGGCGTTTCAGAGCGATCTGATGATCGACGTGCTGGAGCGCTACGATGTGGATGGCATCCACTTCGACTACATCCGCCACAGCTCGCGGGAGACGTGCTACTGCGACCCGTGCGTCAGCCAGTTCCGCGAGCAGCACGGCATGGATCCGGCGTGGTTCAGCTCCGACAGCATCCCCTACACGGCGGACTTCGATGCGAATCCCATCGATGATCCCACCACTGCCACCGTGCTCGCGCGGTTCAGCAATGGGGCGCCGGCGGTGTACCTGAACGAACTCGGCGACGGCACGGTTCTGGGGCTGAACTACCACGCTCAGAAACTCCGCGAGGCCTTCGCGGAGAATGCGGTGGCGAAGGCCCTCGATGGAGCCAACACGGAGGGCGGAGTGCCGGTCATCTTCCCGCCCGAGACGGCGAAGGACTACGGGAGCTACATGGCGGCTGAATTCGTCCGGGCGCTCGGGATTACCGGGCATGAGTCGCGCGTCGTCGACGGGCTGCCGGGCGACATTGCGGCGGACGGCGCGGTGGCGCTGGTCTGCGCTTACCGGATGGGCGAACAACTAGCGGAGGATCTGGTGGCGTTCGTCGAGGGCGGCGGGACGCTGATCATCATCGATGGGCCGCTCTTCGCCATGGACATCGAGGCGATGCAGACGCTGACGGGCATGGCGGGTCGCGCGAACTACTTCAACGAGACTGTGACGGTTGAGCCGGAGCAACCCGGCCAGTGGATTCCCATCCGCGAC
>CAZKUN010000095.1:2860-7801 GCA_964555935.1 uncultured Armatimonadia bacterium
CGCATGGGAGAGCTTCCAGATGAGCGGGCCGACCGAACTCGTGCGAGACGTGTACAAGCGCGCGAAGGAGACCCGGCCCGAGGCGCAGGTGACGGCGGCGGTCTTCCATACGAAGGAGAGCGCCGACAGCGTTTACCAAGACTGGTACCGGTGGCTCGACGAGGGGATCATCGACACGATCATCCCGATGTGCTACGTGATGAAGCCCGAGGATCTGGAGGAGTCGCTCGACGAGTGGACCGCGTATGGTCCGAAGTTGGCGCGGATTTTGCCGGGCCTGAGCGCGTATCAGAGAGTAGACGGGGAGTTGGAGTCGCGCGCGCCGGCGCTGGTGGAAGATCAGATAGAGAGGGTGCTGAAGCGTGGCGCGCGAGGCGCGTGTTTCTTCAACCTGCACGACCTGGACGAGGCGTTGAGTGATGTGATTGCGGGGGTGAAGGAGTAGGAGACAAGGACGGGGAGGACGGCGACGGATGCCGGGTGAAACCCGGCGGTCCAGTGAGGCAGCATTGGGTGCGAGGAGGGAGCGGGCGTTACTCCCAACCCTTCACGAAGCCGCGGTCGCCGGGGATGACGCCAAGGCGCCGGCGCAAGCTGAGGCATTCTTCCTCGAAGGATGCGATCTGGTTCTTGAGCGCCAGGGCATCGTCGGGCAAGGCGCCCGCCCCCGGGTTCAGCAGGTTGCGGAGTTCGTGAGGGTCGGCCCGGAGGTCGTACGCCTCATCGCCGTAGTCGGGATCGTGGATGTACGAGCACGTCGCAGCGCGCGCGGACTGCAACAGGCTGGGGTGGCGGCCGGAGTGAGGGATTCCCGTGGGGAATGTCGTCTTGCAGTATCCGTGGTAGTCGCCGCCCTGAGCGAAGACGGCGTCGCGAAGAGGGTTGCTCGCCCCGCCTTTAATCCACTCGAGCAAGTCGTGGCCCTGGGCGTGTTCAGGCACGTCCGAACCCGCCAGTCCGAGGATCGTCGGGAAGAGGTCGAGGGTGTTGACCAGATGGTCGATCCGCGCCGGCCCGGTGCGCGAGACGCCCGGTGGCGGGACGATGATGAGCGGCACGTGGAGCAGGCATTCGTATAGCGACTCCGTCTTGTTGAACAGGCCCTTCTCGCCCGTGTAGTCGCCGTGGTCAGAGCCGAGGATGATCCACGTATTCTCGAGGAGGTCTTGCTGCTCCAGCGCCTCGTGGACTCGGCGCATCTGGTCGTCGACGTAGCGGATCAGCCCGTAGTAGGCTGCCACCACCTTGCGCACATCCATGTCCGTCGCTCGATCGGTCCCGTTCTGCTCGCGGCACTTCGCCTGCCAAGGCGGGAGCTCGCCATCGTCGCCGCGTGGAGGCATGGGGAGGGCGGCTGGATCGAACATGGTGTCATACGGACGCGGCGCGAAGTAGGGCGGATGCGGGTCGTCGTAGCAGAGGTGGAGGAAGAACGGCATCTCCGACGCCTTCGCTGAGTCGATCATGCGCAGGATGCGCTGGGTCAGCCGAGCTGAGTTGCCCTCATCCGCCTCGCAGTCGATGCCGCCCGATGACCAGCCGACGTCGTTTCGCCCACAGGTGAGATGAGCGCGCCAAGACTCGAACAGGGGGCCGCGTTCGTGCATCGGCACCTGCTCGTGCCACCCGCGACAGAGATTCCGCTCCGGCTCGTAGTGCCCCGCCACGCCCGTGTAGTACCCGTCGGCCGTTAGCAGCTCGGCCAGTTGCGGCAGATTGGCGGGCGCCCGGTTCTGGTGGCAGGTGACCTGATGAACCAGCGGATGGACGCCTGTGTGAACGGACGCGCGTGACGGCGTGCAGATGGGGCTGGCGGAGTAGGCCTGGCTGAAGCTCCAGCCACGGTCGGCGAGGCTGTCGGTGAACGGCGTGGATACGTGCTCGTTCCCGAGGTAGCCCATGGCGGAGGCCTTGGCTTGGTCGAACATGATGTAGACGATGTTAGGTTGGGGCATGTGGGCTCCTGAGTGAGATTCCTCGGTGTTGCGGGCAACGTGCGAGCTGGAAGCTCGCGGTCCAAGACGGCCGACGGGCGGGACGCCTGTCCTACGACGGAGGACGGTCGACGATCGAGACGATCGTCGTACGACGGAAGACGGTCGCGGATTCTATCGGAACCGGTACGAGTATAGATCGGCGTCGCGGATTTCGATGCGCAGGCGGATGGGCTTGCCCGCGAGCGCGCTGACATCCGAGCTGCCGCCCCAGGAGATGACTCGCTCGAGGCTGTCGCCGAACATGTCTTCGGAATCCGCCAGCGCGTGTCCGGCGATCGGCTTGCCGATGGCGTCCTGCAACTCCACGCGAACTCCGCCTGCGACGGATGTGGAGAAGTTGAGCGCGAGTTCAGAGCCCGTGAATGTGATTGGCTTTGTGAGCAACTCGCCGCCGGACATGTCCGCGCTTGCTGAGCTGAACCCGTCGACGCGGAGACTGTAGCGGCGCAGCGAGAGACTCGTGCCCGCCCAGCAGCCTTCGGTTGCGTAGACGGACAACTCGCGCGGCGCGCGCCGGTCGGCGGCGGGCGTCTCGACAATGCCCCAGTTCTGGTAGTTGTCGCCATAGACCCAACGGCCGCCCTCCTGAGGCCCTGGGCGGATGAAGGCTTCGCTCCAGACGCTGAAGCGCTCCCGGTCGCGGCTCGTCATGAACCCGCTGTCGGTGTAGTCGGTGCCGTAGCGTTCGGAGACCTTCGAAATCGCCTCGTTGAGCGGACCGAGCTTGGCGCGGCTGTCAGCGTATCGGGTTGGGAAGCCAAGCAGGATATGCGGGGCGCGGTAGTACGGCGCGACTTGGTTTGTGTAGAGCTGGGTGAGCCGACTAGGATCGTATTCGAGCCAGACGGGATCGGTCCAGGCCATGAAGTCGTCGGAGGTGCAGGTGAGGACGTCGCGGCCATCGCGGAAACCCCGGTGGTACTCGCGGTACTGCTCGTCGATCGGATCCCAGAAGGCGATGTTCTGAGAATCGAAGGCGCCTTCGGTGATAACGGGCGCCTCGGCCATGGTCGACCAGTGAATGGCGTCGCTCGACTTGAAGGCCACGAGCGCGCCTTTCGCGCCGCTGCCGAGGGCCTTGTACTCCTCGCCCGGCTTGCAGTTAGGGTTGGCGTCCTTGAAGGGCGAGAAGTTGTGACACCCAAGTCCGGACAGGATGATGTTGTTGTCCGTCGAGCCATCGTGGGCGACGAGTCCGAGGCTGGGCTTCTCCCAGTGGATGCCGTCAGCACTCTCCGCGTAGCAGTAGTACTCAGCGTGGGGCGTGGTGAGCTTGCCGCCTGTCCAGTTGAGTTGCTTGCCACGGTAGTACATGCGGTACAGGTCGCCATCCTGGAAGACAGTCACGTAACCGCCGTTGTTGCCCTCCCAGGGCTGGTCGAGAACGATGGCGACCTCGCGCTCCACAGGCCGGTGGAGCGTCAATCGCGCGCCGGTCATTGATTCGATGAGCGAATCGTCGACCATCAGCTCAAGACGCGAGCCAATATCGACGGGCTGGGCGATTGTCTCCATACAGCACCCCACGAGTCCGAGAGAATAGACTGCAAACATTGTTGCGCGCATCGCGTATCTACCTTTGGCGGCTGGATTGGGGGGCCTGTTCGAGATCCGCGCGTCGCAGCCCTCGTTTCCGACGCCGATGGGGTCCTATATCTCTGGGACCGTCCGGGCGTGAGAATGCGTCGCGAGGCGTGCGGTTCGACTGAGCGGATGGCTATCCTATACATAGGAGGCTGAGCGCGATGAAGCTACTGAATGTCATTGTATTCCGGTTGCTGGGGATGGCGGTCGTGCGGGTCGCCGGGACGCTCGAGACGCGGGCGGTCAGGCTGCGCGAGTGGGTGGGGGGAGCGATCTTCACGGTCGCGATCGCGCCGGCGGCGGCGAGCTTGCTTACTCCCACTCGACGGTGATTCCGATCCCGTTGGGCTGGTTTGGGTAGCGCAGGAGGATGGTTGGGCCATCGGATGTGACGGCGATGTCAGTGGCGTCGCCGCTATGCGTGACGGCGTGAACGCGGCGGACCTTGCGGTCGGCGGCGTAGATGCGACAGACCCCGTTGACACCCAGCGCATCGGATACGATCATCCGCGTGAGCGTTGGCTCCTCGCTCTTCCACTCAGCACACGATGAGCACATGGCGATGGTTGGGTCGGTGGATTTGCGGAGACGCTTGAGGACGGCGAGCGAATCCTCGGCGAGGGTGACCTCGGTGCGAACCGCGAGGTCGGGAGTGAGGATGTCGATGAACGGGCCTGGGAGCGCGAGCCCACCGTCGAAGGTCTTCGCGATGACATAGTCGCCGCGCTCGAGCTTGATGTGCGACTGCTCGCGGTATTCGTCTCCGAGGGATCGGCGGAGCAACGCGCGGAGTTGTCGGTCGCCGCGTTCGGATGCGGCGAAGTGACGGCCTGCCAGGCCGCAGAAGAGGGCGCGGCCGGAGCCGACGCGTTTCTCGAGGACGAGGGGGCCAATGGCCGCAGGCAAGAATGCCTGCGCCACGGGGGTGATGAGAGGTGTGGCGCCGGAGTTCTGGTAGGTGACGAACGGCTCGCCCGTGGAGATGCGCCAGAGGTCGGAATCGGTTCGATGGGGGAGCGCGTGGAAGATGCGCTCGGTTCCGGGTGGGGCGGCGGAGACGAGAATCCGGTACTGATTGCCGATCTCGACGCTGAGCGTGGCCCGCGTACCCCGATCGAAGGGCAAGCGATAGACCACGTAACTCAGGGCGTCGGTGAAACGCGCCGGCCCGTCGTTTAGGTGGGACTCGTTGTCATCATGGATGAGCGCGCCCTCGGCCGCGGATCCGGGGATGAGCGTCTCGCGATACGGGTTGCCGCCCTGCGTGCCATCCAGCTCGAGACGGGTGATTAGCCCGCCCCAGCCGTCGTCCTTCTGCGAGTCCTCGAACCGCACGTAGACGGCGTCGGAGTCGTTCAAG
>CAZKUN010000095.1:7811-9050 GCA_964555935.1 uncultured Armatimonadia bacterium
CTCGCCGATGACCTCGCGACTGGATACGTCGAAGCCGACCAGCGAGAGCAAGTGGTCGGTCGGGCCATGGAAGCCCGCCTCGCGCCACCAGCTATCGGCCTCGCAGTAGGCATCGTCGCCGCCGAACACCAGCAGCGTGCCGCCGCGCTCGGTCCAGTCGGCCAGCGCTTCGTTGATCTCGGGCGACTCCGGCTTGAAGGCGTCATACGACACCAGCAGCGCGCGATAAGCGTCGAGGTAGCCTGGATCCGCGGCGCGGTCGAGGTGAGCGATCTGGGCGGGGATGCCCTTCATGAGGAATGGGAGGCATAGCCCATAGATGTCGCGCACGTCGCTGGCGGATGGGTCTCCGCGTTGGTACATGGCGGAGTCGGCGATGAAGGTGGCGATGCCTTGGGTCCCGCAGTCCCAGACGGCGGCGGGCCGGATACCTCCATCGCTGCGCGATGTCGTATTCGGCCCCTCCGACGGCGAGACGGCCGCAGGCAGGAATGCCTGCGCCACGAGGGGCTTCTCCTGCGCCACGAGGGGCTTCTCCGACGATTGGTTCTGCATGTCGGAGAGGGTGCGGATGACGCTGGTGATTTCAGTGGCGAAGTCATCGGGCACTCGGCCGAAGATGCGCGTGGGCCACGGCATGACCTCGAACCGGTCGACCTCCGGGAAGAGCAGCGACGCGGCAAGCGTGCGTTCGTAGTTGCGGTGGTAATCCTCCATCGGCCGGTCGGGGTTGTCCTCAACGGGATCCATCAGGAACCAGACCGGGATGTCGAGCCCCCGCACGAGATTCCACGACGAGCTATATTCCAGGAATGCGTTCTCAAACGTCCGCTCTGCCTGGTGGCCTTGGTGGGTGATGTGCGAGCGCGCCGTGCCCGTCCAGACCTGCGCGACGGTCTCGTCAACCAGGCCGGTCTTGAGCATGGCGGCATGGGCGAAGGTGATGCCCCACGCACTGTAGTTCAGCGGGCTGTGGGCGAGCAGATAGCGCGTGACCCCCGGATCGACTTTGCGCGACTCCACGTAGATATCCGTCAATAGCTGCTGCTCCATCCGAGCTTTCAGGCGTTCGGCTTTCAGCCGGGCGTCGACGGAGGAATCGGGCGCCTGCCACGGCTCGCCGTACACCTCTTGCCACTCGGCCTTGAAGGCGTCCGAGTAACCGGCCCGACTGAAGAACTCCGGCTCCTCAGGCGAGACGGCCTCGGTGCCATTGCGGACGGCGGCGGCGAAGTACTC
>CAZKUN010000095.1:9060-13096 GCA_964555935.1 uncultured Armatimonadia bacterium
CGCCATGATTTGCCGGCGCTTTTCGGTGGGGACCATGTAGTAGCTGCCCGGCCCGCACGTCAGGCGCGTGCCCGAGCCGTCCGTCTGAGGCTCAGCGGGATTCAGCTCGACGTAGCCAGTCGCGGCGCGGAAGCCGCCCATGCAGTGGACCTCGTAACCGAAGTCCTGCCATGACTGGAGGTTGTGCTCGGCGTTGGCGGCGACGATGATCGCGTCGACCTTCAGGTCGTTGTCTTCGCGGTAGCCGGTGGGCGTCTGGAAGCTGGTGGTCTTGCGCCGCGTGCGGCGGGAAGACACTGCGTCTGCCGGCACTTGCAGGGCGGCTTCGAGCGCATCCGGCAGACCGTTCTCGTTGGCGTCGATGGGTTTCCCGCGAGGGAGGTCGATCTGCGCGAACTCGGCGTCCGGCGGCGCCGTCGAGACGGCAGAGGCATCGACCTCGCCCCGGAAGAGCCCGGGCGAGGCCATGTAGACAGAGCCAGACGACCAGATCTGCAGCGACAGGTCAGCGAAGTCGGCGCCCTCGGGCGCGGTGACCGTGGCCTCAACGAGCGTCCATGCGCCGGCTCCCGCGGGAAGCGCGGGGCCCTGCTGGCCGAGGAATCTTGCGGTGCTGAAGAACCGCACGTACAGCCGGTCGCGGTCGTGAACTTGCTGATCGGTGCGCACCCACGCCGCGACGGTCAGCTTCTCGCCCGGCGTCACCGCAACCCGCGCGCTCGTCGCTCCGGCCCAGTCCTCGCCCGTACCGTTCAGCCGCAATGCATGCGCCTCGCCGGCGTGGTACCAGTCCACGCGCCGGTCCGCGGCGCGGTTGAGCGACCAGTGCGTCGGACCGTAGACGCCTTCGGACAGCGACAGGTTGTTGACGAGGTTCTGCGCGACGCCCGGCGCTGCGAGCAATCCGGCGGGCAGCATGGCGATCAGTGACAGGCGAGACATAGGTGGTTCTCCTAGGAAGATGATGCGGGACCGTTTCCCCCCGCGAAGGAGGCTGACCTTGCGCGACTCAAGCTCCTATTGCAGCCTCAGGACTGATCGTAGATGGGCAGATTAATTAGGGTCAGACACTATTACCAGAATAGCTCTATCCAGCGGTACACGGCTGTATGCGTCGTAAAACTATTGTCTGACACTAATTAATTGGGCGATACTGAGGGGAGGGCTGGAGCGGGGAACGAGGGAATACCGTGCTGGTGTTGACGGTTGCGTGACTGACCACCGCCTTTGAACCCACGCTGACTTGGATCTGGAAGGAGCCATTCTCACGTGCGCAAACAGTCTGTTGGTTTTCTTAAGGAACTGCTGAGAGCCCCATCCCCGTCTGGTTACGAACAGCCCGCGATGGATGTCGTGCGCGATTACGTGGCGGACTTCGCCGATGAGGTGAAGACCGATGTCCACGGCAACGTCATTGCCGCCATCAACCCCGAAGGTAGCCCGCGCGTCATGCTGGCCGGTCACTGCGATCAGATCGGGATGATCGTGAAGTGGATCAACGACGACGGGTATATCTACTTTGCCAGCATCGGCGGGATCGACGCCGCCGTGCTGAGCGGGCTCCGCGTCCTGGTGCATACCGACAGCGGCCCCATCTCCGGCGTCGTCGGGCGGACGGCGATCCACTTGCTCAGCGCCGAGCAGCGCGGCAAGGCCTCGTCGATCGACAAGTTCTGGATCGACATCGGCGCCAAGAACAAGAAAGCCGTCGAGAAACTCGTCACGATCGGCGACGCCGTCACCTTCGACGTGCCCGTCACCGATCTCCAGCAGGACCTGATCGCCTCGCCCGGCGTGGACGACAAGATCGGCGGGCACATCTGCATGGAGGCGCTGAGGCTGCTCTCGAAAGACAAGCCCTCGTGCGCGGTGTTCGCGGTGGCGACAGTGCAGGAGGAGATCGGCATGCGCGGCGCGACCACCAGCACGTATAGCGTCAATCCCGATATCGGCATTGCCGTAGACGTGACGCACACGACGGACTACCCGGGCTCGGACAAGAAACGCGTCGGCGACGTCAAGCTCGGTGGCGGGCCCGTCCTGGATCGGGGCGCGAACATCAACCCAGCGCTCTGGCAGATGCTGCGCGACTCGGCGAAGGCGGCGAAGATTCCCGTGCAGCTCGTGGCGGCTCCCAGCGGCACGGGCACCGACGCCAACGCGATGCAACTGTCGCGCGGCGGAACGGCGACGGCTCTGATCGGCGTACCAAACCGCTACATGCACACGCCGAGCGAGGTCATCTCGCTGAAGGACGCGGAGCAGGCGGCGAAGCTGATCGCCGCGACTGTGAGGAGCATCGACGAGAAGACGGACTTCATCCCCAAGTGACCTAATGCCAATTGACACTCACCGACGACTACGCGGCGGCAGGCGACTCTTGCCTGTCGCCGCCGTGTTGCTGGGACTCGCAGGACCCGCGACGGCCGGTGATCTCGACGAGATCGAGCACAACATCGAGGACATCGTCGGCCGGATCTCGGTGGAGCTGATCGAGCGCGAGGTCGGGACGGTCGATAACCCGCTGCTGGTGGAGTGGATCGAGGAGTTGGGCCAACGCGTTGCGGCGCCCAGCTCGCGCCAGGAGTTCAGGTACCGGTTCCGCATCCTCGACACCCCTCAACGCAACGCGCTCGCGCTTCCGGGAGCTAACATCTACGTCACGCGTGGGCTTCTGGCGTCGGCTCGGTCGGAGGATGAGATAGCGGCGGTGCTCGCTCATGAGGTCGGGCACATCGCGGATAAGGACTTCCAGCGCGTTGTATCGCGTCAGCTCATGTTCCTGGGTCTCGCCGCCATCGCCCGGAGCGCTGACCAGGAAGAACTGGAAACGCCGCTCGCGATCGCTCAGATATTCAGCTCGCTCCGCCACTCTCGCCGGCAGGAGGCGCAGGCCGACAAGCGGGGCGTCGACTACGCGCTGGCGGCGGGCTATGACCCAGCGGGTCTTATCGTGTTCTTCGATGCTATTCTCGATGGCCGCGACCACCCTCGTCCGTGGTACAAGAACCTGCTGCAGACCCACCCGGATCCGTTTGCTCGTCGCACTCGGACGCTGGCTCGGGCTGACGAGATGAAGCGCGCGGATCTCGACGCGTTGGCGGAGCTGATTGACGGGCAGGTATCGCGGTACCGTTACGTGGGTGCTTTGCGGAATCTAGCCCTGTGGCGCGAGGCCGATCCCAACGATCCGGCGCCGCTGGTGCGGGCGGCGGCGGTTCATCTCCTGCGTGGCGACGGCGGGGCTGGGGCTGAGGCGTGCCGGTTGGCTCTCGAACTCACGCCCGGCCATGAGCGGGCGACGCGCCTGCTGGCCGAGGTGCAAAGCGAGCCGCGCGAAACGCCACTCGCCCGGCCCACTCCGCCACCGGGCGCAGTGGTCTTGGACCCGCGGCCGCTGGATCGCCTGCGCAAACTGACGGTCCGGCTTGAGGAGGACCGCCAGCTCAATGACGCGCTCTTGTGGGCGCAGGCTTACCATCCGGAGTACAAGGACTGGCGTTGGGTGACGCTTTTCATCAAGGCGCGCGCCATCTTGATGGGGGTAGATCGGCTCCGGTGGCGGGTGTCAGAGGTGCGGTCGCTGAGCCTCTCCGGATCGGTCAAATGGCAAGCGTGTCGCGCCGACGCGGGCCCTAAGACGGACGCGGAAATCGCGGCCTGGTATCAGGGCGCCCTGCGCGCGGACCTCAAGGCGGTGGCGGAGTTGCTGAAAGCGGCACAGCTGGTGCCGCCTGTGCTCGCGACGCTGGCGACGACGGGGCGCGGCGATCCGCTGGGGCGGATGAGCGCGACGCGCTTCGCGTTGATGGAGGGCGACTTGCTGCTCGCGGAGTCGCAACTGAGGCGCGCGCTCAAGTTTACGCGCCAGGCCGCGCGGGATGTTGCGCGGGCGGAAGTCGAGCGACTCAGTTGCGAGTTGACGGACATGGCGAGCGTGGCGGGCCCGCGCCAGTTGGCGATTTACGACGGCCTGGCCTCGGTGAGGCTCGCGGCAGCGCCCGACGCAATTCGCCCCGGGAACGGCGCGACATCA
>CAZKUN010000095.1:13106-30580 GCA_964555935.1 uncultured Armatimonadia bacterium
GTGCCGGGAGCTAGCGGCGCGCGCGGCGGGATGGGACGAAGATGCCCCCAAATACGGGGCCACAGAAGCGGTGAGAATCACATTACAAGTCTTGACGTTCGAGGCCAAGACAGAGACAATTGGAGTAGCGGCATCGAGGGATGACTCGTAGACCTGCGACGCGCCTCACGTCATGTCCGGAAAGCACCGGAGCGCTCGGTTGAAGCTAGCCATACTGTCTGACATTCACTCAAACCTCCCCGCCCTTGAGGCGGTCATGGCCGAGATTCTCAAGGAGAGCTGCCACAAGATCGTCTCCCTGGGCGATATCGTAGGCTATGGCGCGTGGCCGAACGAGTGCTGCGCGCTGCTCAAAGAGCACGGCGTTGTCGGCGTCAAGGGCAACCACGATGTGGCGGCCGTCAAAGAGGGCGCCGAGTTCGCCTTCACTCCCCAGGCCAAGGCCTGCATCCTCTGGACGCGCGCGCGGCTGGAGGAAGAGCATGTTCGCATGTTGACGTCGCTGCCCTTGCGTCGCAAGATCGAGCGGGTCATGGCTTGTCACGGGTCGATGGCCGATCCGGACGAGTACGTCTACTCGTGGCGGGGCGCGATGCCGAGTTTCGATCGGATGGACACGCAGGTGGGGTTCCTTGGCCACACGCATTACGCGGGGTGGTTCTACCGCCAACAGAATCCGCCACGAGGCGATGGCGAAATGACGCCTCGAGGCGGGAGCGTGAAGGTCGACTACGTCGGCCAGTACCTCGCGAACCCCGGCGCGGTCGGCCAACCGCGCGACGGCAATCCCGCGGCGGCGTACGCCATCTACGACGATCAGATGGAAGCGGTTGAGTTCCACCGCGTCGCATACGATATCGAACGAGCGGCGCGGGGGATCATCGAGGCCGGTCTGCCCACGGGCATGGCGAATCGGCTGTTTCAGGGGATTTGACCGCAAGGCAACGGACGACGGGCTGGAAGCCCGTCGCTACGCGGGGTCGGCGCTAGGTGTCGCGTTTCGTCATTTGGTCGAGGATCATCGCGCCGAGGATGACCAGCCCGCGCGCGACAAGCTGCCAGAACTCATCCACCTTCAGCAGGGCCAAGCCGTTGTTCAGCACCCCAATAAGCAGCGCCCCCAGCACCGTTCCGCCGACGCTTCCCATGCCTCCGGACAGGCTCGCGCCGCCGAGGACGACGGCCGCAATCGCATCAAGTTCGGCATAGTTGCCTGTGGTTGGGTCGCCCGCGCCAAGCGTGGATGCCGACATGACCCCGCCGACCGCCGCGAGCAATCCGCAGACGGCGTAGACGATGATTTTCGTGCGCGCGATTGGGATCCCGCTCAGCCGCGCGGCCTCCTCGTTCCCGCCCATCGCGTAGACCCACCGCCCGAAGGCGGTTCGCTTCAGGATGAGGTGGCCGATCAGCGCGATGACGCATGCGATGATGGCGGTCTGGGGGATGGGGCCGAGGCGCCCGCGGCCGAGCGAGGTGAACGTATCCGGGAGGTTGCCAAAGCGCCCGCCCTGGACGTAGACGTTCGCCAGCCCTCGCGCCACGAGCATCATCGCCAGCGTCGCGATGAACGGTCGGATGTTGAAGCGCGCGATGATGAAGCCGTTGAAGAGCCCGCTCGCCGCGCCGATGCCCATGCCGCACAGCACCGCGAGCAGCACGAGCCCCGGGCTCGCCGTCTCCCCGCCGGCCATACCGTGGGCGAGCACGCCACCGGATATGGTGCCGCCGAAGGCCAGCACCGACCCTACCGATAGATCGATCCCGCCGGAGACGATGACGAGCGTCATCCCAGTCGCGAGGATGAGGTTGGCGGCGACCTGGTCGGTGATATTGAGCAAGTTCTGTGGTCGGGTGAACGTGTGGTTAGGCGTGGCGAGTGAGAAGTAGATGCACAGCAGCACAAACCCCAGCGCGCTCCCGTAGCGGCGGACGAGCATGCCTACGGTCGATCTCCACGCACGCGGCGCGCGAGGGGTGTCAGTCATGGGCAATCAGGCGCCCGCCTCGAGCGCGGCCTTGTCGACGATGCCGACCGGCACGGGGATCTCATCGGGCACGTCTTCGCCACTGAGGTACTTCACGATGGCTTCGATGGTGAGACGCGCGATCCAGTCCGGGTATTGCACCACATCGGCCACCAGCGGCGAACCCGCCAGGATCTCCTTGCGGGCCTCTTCGGTGGCGTCGTAGCCGATGATGAGGATGTCCTCATTGCCGGCTTGGCGGAGAGCGGCCAGCGCCCCGAGGGCGGAGTCGTCATTGATGCCGAAGATCGCCTTGGCGCCCGGGTTCGCGAGCAGCGCGTTCTGCGCGCGCTTCTGGGCCTTGTCGCGCTGGCCATCGGCGGCCGGCTTGTCGACGACCGTCATGCCCTCATGTTCGGCGAGCGCTTCCTCAAAGCCCCGGACGCGGTCTTGGACTGACGTGACGGTCGGATGGTCGATGATGATGACCTCGCCCGCACCGCCCAGCGCCTCCGCGAGGTACTCGCCGGCGAGCCGTCCGCCCTGGACATTGTCGGAGGCGACATTCGCGACCACATCGCCTGAGTTCGCGGCGATGTCGGCGGTGAAGACGGGGATGTGAGCGTCATTGGCGAGTTGGATCGCGCCGCCGACGCTGTCGGAATCAGCGGGGCAGACGATGATCGCGTCATAGCCCTCAACGACGAAGTTCTGCACCTGCGCGCGCTGTTTCTGCGAGTCGAACTCCGAGGACTGCACGTCGAGAGTGATGTTGTGGTCTTCGGCGGCCTCCACCAGCGCTGCCTCGAGTTCCTTGTAGAAGGGATGCTTGCGCGTGAGGATGGTTGCCGCGACGCGGATCTCGGCCCAGCCCTCGGATGGCTCAACCGGCGGCTCGGGCGCACCCTCAGGCCGCTCCAGAGCGACGGGCTCGGGCTCCGTGGGCTCAGTGGCAGCGTCGGGCCAGGGCTCGGACTCGATGGTGGAGGTGGTGTCCTCCACTGGCTTGGCCGGGCAACCCGACAGCAGCAGTCCAGCGAGGCAGACAGCGACGATTGCGATGAGCGGCTTGGTGAACGCGCGCATGGATGACACTCCCTCTGTGGCTGGCTCGGAGGTTTTCGGCTGAGGGTGGGGATTGTCCTTCAGGGGTAATGCGAACGGCGACAGGTGTGGAAACTTGGAAACTCAAACCCCGAGTTTCCCTGGGAGTTTCCCTGCGCCTGTCCTACGACGACAGACGTCGATGCGGCGACTCAGGAGGCGCGGAACTGCTACGGTCGCGTCGCTCGATCCCAGACCGCCGTCCGGTTCTCGTGGTGGCCGCCTGCCTGCGCATCAAGAACCATCGCCGGGAAAAGCGAGATCATCGGCGCGTTCTCGTCGATGCCCATTCGGACGGCGCGCTCGAAGGAGGCGTCGTCCCCCTCGAATCGGACGAAGCCTGGCTTGTCAGGATCGTATCGGCCGATGTTGACGAAGCTGCCGAGCCCGACGTCGTGGCGGGTGGCGAAGTACTTGAACTTCCGCCACTCGGAGTTGTCTGCACGGGTAACGTACTCGGCGCAGAGCCACGTCACCTCCGGAATCGCCGCGATGCGGTCCAGATCAACGGCCCACATTGGGCCGGTCCATTGGACGTTCTGGAAGTAGATCGCGCCGCCGTAGGAGGGGTTGCCCGTATTGGCCGCGGCGAATGCCTCCGCTTGGACGCGGATGGACCGCGCGAAACGATCCTGCGCCCAGTCGTACCAGCGGATCCAGTCCTCGTAGGTCGCGTGGCTATCCGTGCGCGGGGTATCGACGCAGTAGGGTTTCGCGGGGAAGCGCGCTTCCGGGGCTGCCGTGAAGTCGCGGAAGTCGGCCAGGGCCGCCTCGGAGAAGAGCGGCGCCTGGTACCATGTCAGCAGCCGCCCGTGCGGCTCATTAAAGAAGAGGTAGTCCACAGGCCCAACGAGACGCGCGCACGCCTCGTATGCCTTGCGCGCTTCGGCCGTGGCGTCGGGGCTCGCCCAGTCGTAGACGTCGGGCACCTTGGTGAACTCGCCCGTCTCGGGGTCGAGCGTCTCGGCCTGGAAGCGCTGCTGGCGGCGGGTCTCGATCTTCCCCGTACCCGGTCCGGAGCCGCCGAAGTTGAGGCTCAGCGCGATCTTGACGCCGTGCTTGTGGGCGACGCGCACCTGCTTCTTCACTTCCAAGGCGATTGTCTCCACGTGCTTGCGCGCCGCCTCGTTTGTGTCCCAGCCGAGGTCCCATTTCCAGTCCGTCCAGCCGACCATCAACTCCATGACGTCGAAGTGCTTCGCCATCTCGGCGAAAAAGCGCTCCAACTCCTCTTCGTCGTGGCCGCGCACATCGTCCCACGCTATGATGGTCGGCGTATTCTGCGCGAAGCGGATCGGCCGCTCGACGGGTGGCAAGTCTGGGATCGCGGCGGCGAGCCACGGCTCGTCCTCACGTGGCAGCGGCGCGACCTGGAATCGCGGCGCGTCGATCTGGGGCAAGCCCGAGAGATCGATCTCGAAATGCGTCTCGACGTTCGGCGCCGCCGGAAGCTCGAAGTTGATGTGCTGCCGCCACCAGCCGTTCCAGAGTTCCACGCTTCGCGCTTGCTCGTCGGGTCTCAGAATGACCTCGTGCCCCGCATAGGGCAGGTGGACCGCCCGGGGCCCGTCGACGATGGAGCCTTCCTCGCCAAAGAGTGGGGCCACCTGATTGCCGTCGCGCGTGTGGATGGGGATCGGTTTGCCCGGCGTGTGGTGGTCTTGGTTCGGCAAGCCCACGAAGAGTTCGGTCCGGTTGCCGATGAGCGCGATGCGATGCAGCCACCATGCCTCGGTGGGCGTGGCGGTCTGCTCGAGCTTGTAGTCGAGGCTGAGAAGCCCGGTGTCATCGAGACGCCACGTCTGCGCCCACTCCCACCGTCCGCTGCCCTGTTCGACCTCGCTCATGATGCCTTCGAGCTTCACAATCACGTGGTCCGCGTGCTGCTCGACGACTGGCTCGGCGGCCCCATCATCGGTTGGGGCGGCGAGGGGCTTCCAGCCTTGCTTCAGGAGCAAGAGCTGCACCGTGGGCCGCGCGTCGGAATGCGGATCACCGATGACGAACCGGTCTCGCCACTTCACCACGTCCAGGTGGCTCTTCGTGAACTCACACTCGAGTGCGCCGAGGCGAACAACGAACGGAGGGTTCGGCGCCGCCGACGCTGGTCCAGCCAGACACAGGCATGCAAGGATCGCACTCTTGAGCATTGGTGGGGCGCCTCCCAGGGCGATGCGTGATAGCGAGCACTTCATGACATGGGATCCAGAGACCTGCGCTCGGGTCTACAATTCGGTTTCGGCGATCTTGCGGAAGAGGTCGCCGAAGATCGCGTTGCGGTTGCAGTGGATGGCCTCGCGGACGAAGTGGCGCGTCTGATCCTGCGAGTAGAGGCCAGGCTCGGTGAGGATCGGCGAGTGAGTGAGCACGGTCGGCACCCACGAGGCGTTGAGGACCCACGCCACGGTGGAGATGTCCCAGATGACCTTGGCCCAGGCGAAATGGTCGGCGTGGTATTCGCAGAAGATTTCGTAGAGGTAATCCCCCAACGCGTTGTGCCCGGTGATGTGGGCGTCGAGTTCCGCCTTCGTGGTGGTGAGGTGCTCGCTGACGTTCGTGCATGGGATGTGGACGAACGGGACGCCGCTGTTGAAGATGACGCGCGCGGCGGGGATGTCCTGTTGGAGGTTGAATTCGCGGGCGGTGTGCCAAGAGTGGGGCTGGCCGCCAAGCCAGACGACGACGATGTTATTGATGATCTCGGGATTGGTGAGGATCGCCGAGGCGACGTTGGTGATGGCGCCGGTGGGCAGCACGTAAAGCGGCCCCTCGCGTGGGGCCAAAGCCTTCTCGATGAGGTCATCGACGGCGGGACTCGGGACGGGCTCGGTATCGCTCGGCAGGTATGCGCGAGAGCCCTTGAAGGCGAAGCCCTCGGGCGAGCGGCCCATTCGGTCCAGGATGCGCAGGATCTCCTCGTAGCTGCGCTCCATGCCGTCCTCGGGCCCGACGGAGCGGTTGTTCGAGAATGGCGCGGCGTAGATGGCCTCAACGTCGAGCTTCTCCGGCGAGAGCAGCGAGTAAGCCACGGCGAACTGGTCGTCGATCTCGTTGTAGGTGTCGGTATCGAGTACCATCGAGACGCGGCCAGAGGGCGGGGTGAGGCGCTCAAGGCGCAGCCCCTCATCGAGGACTGGGAATTCCATGTTTGGCTCCAGTGGCTAGGGGGATGGGGGAGTCCAGATCACGACTCCCATGTGGTACGTTTCGCAGCCCGGACCTTGGCGCGCGTAATAGGCTGTCACGACCGCGCCGTCGGGCCGCTCCGCGCTGCTCGGATAGCCGAGATCGAGCCTCGGTAACTCGAGGAGGCGGATCGGTTCACCCCACGTCACGCCCTCGTCTGAACTCAGAACCGCCTCGATGCCGGGGCGCTCAGGCCGGCGGTTGCCGTACGTCATGACGACGCGCCCATCGGCGAGTTGGAGCAGGTGGGCCGGGTGCTGGCTGGCCTCGGTGACGGGGCCCTGGTCAGTCCAGGTCGCGCCGTCGTCATCAGACGCGAACATCCGCACGTCGGCTGGCGCGACCGTCCGGATGGCGGCGAGCCAACGCCCATCACCCAGGTGCAGCGGCGCGCACTCGTTGACCCCGATGCCGATTTGGACGGGGTCGGCGAAGGTCTTGCCATCGTCATCGCTGGCGAGAATCCACGCGGCCGCGACATCCATGTGCGTGTAGGCGGTGACGCGAGGCCTGCCATCAGCGCCGATTGCCACATCACCGAAGGGGATCACGTGCTGGCCATCGGGCGCGGTCGGGAGAGCGGATGGAACGCTCCACGTGGCGCCACCGTCGGACGAGCGGTAGACGTTGGCGGGGAGGAGGCGCTCCTCGAAGGTGGCGTCTTCGCCGACGCGTCGGTATCCGCTGGCAACGACGACAAGGTCGCCATTGCCGGCGAGTCCGGCGGCGACATTCATGCGGTTTGAGTTGGGCTCGGGCCGCTGGGCGACGGTGGCGCGCCGCTCCCATGTCTCCCCGCCATCCGTCGAAGCCCAGCAGTCAACGTCGCCCGGCAGCGTACCGTGGGCGGGCTGATTGAAGATCGTGGCGACGATCGTCCCGTCGCCAAGTGTCGTGAGATTCGGCCACGCGCAGACATTGCGAGCGGCGACAGATTGGTGCTGGACCAATGGGCTCACTCCCTCGTCGGCGTGGACGGAAGATGCGGCGGTTGTCAGGATGGCGATGAATAGCATTGGGCCGCTCCCTGCCTACTCGACGAGATCGCCGATGAGCATGATGGCGCCGGCGTACCACGAGGCGCCCTCATACTTGGCGGGGTTCTTGTCGAAATCCGGGCGGTTACGTTCGAAGAGAATCTCGCGCTTGTCCAAGGCATCCGGGCTGACGCTGATGGTGACCGTGTGGACCGCGCCATCGAGACCCGCGCCCGCAGTGAGATTGGCGAGACGGTGGTACGTGCAATATGCGTCGATGCGCCGGACGGTCTTCGGCTCGCCATCGTCGAGCGTGACCGTGAGCTGGCCGCAGTCGGGGCCAAGCAGATCATAGACGCCGGCCTGCGTGCCCTTGAAGCGGAAGGTGATCGATTCGCCCGGTTCGGTGGCCTGCCAGAGGGCGGGCATCCGGTTGCCGAAGCGCTTGCCCAATCCATCCGCGGGGTCGAGTTTCACCCAGCCATCGCTCATGGTTGCCCGGTCGAGCGCGACAAGCTTGGCGTTCTCCATGTTGTCGGCGACGAGGGGCTCGATCAGCTCGTGATCGCCGACCTCTCCCGCACCCTCAAACGTGCTCATCGAGCGCTCGACGGCCGCGAGGTAGAGCGGGTGACCCGTGTCCGTGTGGGGGTGCACGCCGTCGGTTGAGAAGAGGATCTTGCCCTCTAGCGCGGCTTTCTCCTCATCCGTCTGGGGCTTGGGAGCAGCGAAGATAACGGTTCCCTGCTGCTCGAGCTTGGCGACCTCAAGTCCCATGTGGATCGACGGAATCTGGTAGTGGTCCGCGAGTTCCTCCATGGCGCTCGCGGCGCGCGGGTACTTGCCGCCCTGGAGGTCGCCGAGCATGTTCTTGGTGAGCGTGTAGACGTAGCAGATGTCGGTGGTTGGATCGGCCCGCCATGTCTGACGAATGATGCCCTCCATCGAGCGGTGGATGCTCGCGGGCGCGGCGCCGCCGTCATTCACAGCGAACTCGACGAACAGCAGGTCGGGATTGTGCTGGAGCACGTCATGTTGCAGGCGGAAGACACCGAGTCCCGACCCCGTCCCGCCGATCGCGGCATTGATCTCGTTGATCGTCGCGTCCGGGTACTGCTCGCGGAACCAGCCGAGCGTCAGCGGGCGCCATCCGGGCTGAGCGGTGATGCTGCCGCCGAGGTAGCCGATCTTCACGTCCTCGCCCGCCTCGAGCTTGGCGAAGAAGTTGGGGAGGCCGCCTCGCGCGGTGCTCTCCACGGCGTCGCGGAGCGGGTAGTCGTCTTGGGTTGAAGCGGCGGTGAGCATGAGCGGAAGGAGCGCTGCGGTGATGATCAGGACACGGATCACGTGGGGCCTCCGGTGACGTGCGGACGTGGTGTGCCGCGACGGCGGTTTCGCGGGGGGACGAGCGGATTCCTTGATTCGCCGTCCGTCAGTCGAGCTTCTCGACGCACGTGATCCAGTACATGTGGGCGTAGTCGTCGACGACGTGGATGCCAACGTCGGCACTTGCGCCGGTGATGCTGATGTCGAGCGCAGTCAGCGGCTCCTTCTTCGGCACGTTGATCGTGATCGGACCATCGTCGGCGCCGGTCACGATCACCTCCGCTGCGTCGGTGAACGGCTCGATGTTGAAGCGGAGCGTATACTCGCCCGGCTCAACGCGGAACTTGAAGACGTGGTCGCGGACGCGGACGGAATCGCGGTTGAGCTTGTCACCGGCCAGCCAGCGACGGTCATCGTCGCCCATGGGCTCTGGCTCGAATCCGTAGCCGATTCCCTCGTCCCACGCCGAGGCTTTCAGGACGGGCACGAACGGCATTTTTCGGCCCTCCATGGCGAGCGTTCCGATCAAGTCCATCGTGCCGAAATCGTAGAGGTGCTTCCTCAGGCCGGCGATGCGTTCGCGACGGACTGCCTTGGCGGCCTCCTGGCGCTGGTGCTCCGCTCGGAGGTCGCCCAATCCACTGTCAACGTTCAGGCCGGAGATGTACCGCGGGTAGGGCGAGAGCGACAGCTCGTTCGTCGAGTCGAGTGATGACTCGCCGCCGAAGGCGTCGGTGACGATGCACTTTCCGAGATCGAGTCCGAGCGTCCCAGTCCCGTTCACCGTCCATGCCGTTACGATTGGCTGGCCCGCGATGTCCCACTCGAGCAGCCACACATTCGGGTCGGCGTGGGGGAGACGCGTCGCGCCGCCCCTGGCGCCATGCAACTGCCGGATGAGCGTCCCGAAGGTGTACCACGAGGGTTTGCGGGAGAAATCGTTCCTCAGGACGCCCGAGGCCGCGTGCTGGCTGGCGGTGCTGCCCGATTCGCGATAGACGAAGGTCTTGTCGATACCGTTGGCGAGGCAGAGCATCACCACGCGCGGCAAGCGAGCGGCCTGGATCGCCTCCGTCGTGCCGAAGGGGCCCGCCGAATCGTAGCCGGTCTCGGTCATCCAGATCGGCATGTCGGGCGCGTGCTCATCGCGCCACGCGGCGAGTTCGCGCAGGTTCTCGGGGAACGTGAACTGCCCCGTCACCTTCGCGTTGCCATCGGTGGTCGCCGTCTCGGGCGGCTCGTGACCCGAGTAGTAGTGGACGTTCAGCACCTCGACGAAATCGAGCGCGCGCCTGCCGTCGGGGTAAGTGCATTTGCGCAGTTCGTCGATCATCTCCGCGCTCATCCCCGCGTAGCCCGCGCTCGTGACGACTGCGTCAGGATCGGCGCGTTTCACGCCCTCGGCGCCATGTCGCATCATCTCGTAGTACTGATCCGTCGACGCGGCCCAGCCGCCCCACTGGGCGTCGAGCGATGGGTTGAGATTGGGCTCGTTGTACATCTCAAAGTGCTTGACGAGATCCAGCCCGGACTTCCTGTCGGCGGTGAGGAGCGCGTCGTCAGGGTGCTTCTTGCTGCCATATCGCGCGACGACCTGGAAGCAGAACTCGCCGTAGTCCGATGGATCCTTCGGCGGCTGCGCCAGGCGCATCTTGTCGGGCACATCGTCTGATGGCCGGCTGGCCCACTCGGGCACGAGGAACATGTAGCTCAGAATCCCCAAGCCCGCGTCGCGGTAGGTGTGGAAGATCTGGTCGATGTTGAGCCGCCACGGCGGGACCTCGCCGGTGAAGGAGTACTTGTGGGGTTCATGCGAGACCATCGGCCATTTCATGTTCTCGAAGCGCACCCAGCCGACGCCGAGCTTCGCGAGTTCGGGCGCGAGCGCAGGGGTCGACGCGTTGAGCGCGATGCGCGAGTCGGCGCCGAGGAGTGACGCGTCTTCGCCCAGCGCGCCGAACACGTGCCGTGTCGAGAGCGATCGGACACGGGGCCCCTTGGCATCAACGCCGAGCAGGTAGGCGCCTCCGGAGATGGGTTCGTCGATGTCGAGGACGGCGCTTGCGAAGGAGCGGGCGGGGACGGTGAGGTTGACGCTGCCCTTGCCGACGGCCGGCCCGACGCGGGGAATGCCGATCTCCTCGTCCGCAGTGCCGTCGTAGATCCCGATCTCGGAGGGGAAGCGGATCGCGGGCTGTTTCTCGCCGCCCGTGTGATAGCGGAATCTGATGACCTTGGCCTTGAGCGGCGCCTGAAGCGGGAAGTCGTTCGTTCCCCACTTCTTGAAGTGGTCCACATCCACGAGCCCCGGCACGGGGGTGAAGCTCTCGCCATCCTCGGAGGCGAACACGTCCACCAACCACGAGTGATTCGCATCGCCACTCGTCCACGTCATGCGCGTGATCTCGCGGACCTGGCCGAGGTCGACGAGCTGGAAGGCCTCCGTGTAGTGGTCCTGCTGGTAGCTCGTCCCGGCGGATGTCCACGGCTTGCCGTCCGTGCTCGCGCCATCCTCAACGACCTCGCCGTCATACTCCAGCCAGCTCTTCGAGCCCGCCGCGTGGTCGGAGCCGTGGACGGGATGGGGGAGGGGCTCGGCGTGGAAGCCTGGATTGGCCTGGAGCGAGTAGTCGAGCGTCAAGTCGATCGGATTCTCGCTGAGGTTCGTTGCGAAGACGCAGGCGTCCAGCGGTTGCCCGGGCTCAACCTCATCGGGGGCGGCGAGCCGCACGTTGACCTTGTCCTCGGCGTCCATCTCGGTGAGCGCGACCAGGGCATCGACGGTGAGGCTGGTCTCGCCGGGAGCCTCGGTGAACCACGCGATGTGGACGCTGCGGACGGGATAGTCGACGACGCCGTTCTTGTCATCTTGAGGGTAGGTCTGCTCGAGGCCCTCAGTGATATCAGCCTCGACCCACTGCCAGCCCGTCCAGTCGGCATCGACGGAGGCGATGAGGGATTCGTCCTCGGAATCGTGGACTTGGAAGCCGATGGTCTTCACGTTTGCATCGGGCGACAGATGGACCCACATGCCAAGCATCGTCGGCCGACCGGGCAGCCACTCGGCGACGGTGAAATCGCCTTTAGAGCCGGCAACCTCGGCAGCGTGGGCGCCCAGCGTAAGCGCGCCCGTACCGAGTTTCGGCTCGACCTCGCCGGCCTCCACGTAAGTCTGGCTCATCCGCCACGCGGCCTGATGGATGCTCGCGCCGGGCTCCATGGGATTGAGGAGTACCTGCGTCCGGCTCGCGTCGCGGCCGATGGCGGAATCGGCGGGGATTACTTGGGCTTGCGCGAGACAGCTGCCCAGGAGGGCGAGAGTTGCTAGCATGCGCATAGGGAAGCACGAATCTCGCGCAAGCGCAACGGTCCTGTGGGGTGACAATGTCTGTAGGAGGGGTTTCAACCCCGACGCCGTCCGCAGCTCGAGAAGTCAACGACGGTCGGGGTTGAAACCCCTCCTACAGTGGTCCCCTACTGGCCACGCGAGGCGTAGCAGGTGTGAGCGCGCGCTCGTGGAAGGAAAGGGGGATGCTCAACCGAAGGAGAGCGCCCCGTGAGATTGCCCCGACTCGCTTGCTGCGTAGCCCTCATGTTGCTCCCGACGCTGGCCCTCGCCCAGGATCGCGATGGCGACACGATCCCCGACGCCGTTGAGCAAGACCTTGGCACCGATCCTGATTTCGCCGAGGAACTGTTCGTCCTCGGCGACGACGGGACCGGCGAGGGGGCGGAGAAGCCCGAGTACTCGCCATGTCATGATATCACGCGCGTGTACCACGTCAGCGTCGCGCGGGGGCGGTACGTCTGGTGCGTGGAGTTTCTCGAGGACTTCCGGCCGGACGAATCAACGTTCATCCTCTACATCGACAGCGACAATGACAGGACCACTGGTCGGGAGAACCTGGGGTGCGAGGAGATGCTGCACTTCTCCTCGGGGCCGGGCGGCGCGACGATGTACGAGGCGAACGGGAATCGGTACGTGGGGAATCCGCCGAGATACGTGGTGGACGGGAATCGGCTGTACTGCTCGCGCAACATCGAGCTGAATCAGGAGAACGGGAAGTCGGTCTACCGGCTGAACGTGCTGAGCGAACACTCTGACCCGCACGTCGGGATCGACACCTGGGGAGGCGAGACCGTGACCGCGCCGGGCGAATCAGACCGCGACAGAATCCTGACTGATGACGACCTCACCGAGAGCGTGGGCGTGAGCATCACGCGCGGGCCGGACCTGTTCGAGAAGCTACGGGCGGATGAGGCCAATGCTCATGTGCCGGTGAGCGAGTGCGAACTGGATGGCTTCAAGATGATCGACGACGAGTACCGCGAGTGGTCGGCGAGACGGACGGGATTGCCGGCGGCGATTCGCGTGAATGCGCCGGAAGGCAAATACTATCCGGGCCTCTTCGCGAGGGATGAGGCGGACAGCGAGAAGTGGGGATTCTACCTGGGCGAGGAGAAGCTCGGCGTCGCGGTGGTGGATGAGGGCGACAACCTGACTAAACTGGCGTTTCTCGATGAACCGGTGGAGTTCGCGGCGGGCGACACGCTGGAGATTCGGCCTGGTCGCGAGGCGGGTGGCTACCGCATTGAGTCCGTCATCTTCCTGGCCGAGAAGCCTGAGATTCGGGAGCGGAAGTATGAGATCACGCGGCTAGAGGCCACGCAGATCCGAGCGCCGTTGGTTCCGGATCCGACGAGCGCGCGGCTGACGTGGATCACGTCATGGCCGACGAAGTGTCGGGTTGAGTTGGGTGATGAGGTCATTGAGGAAGACGCGGCGGTCGCGAACCATCGCACGTATCTGCGGGGGCTGACGCCGGGGAGGCGCTATACAGCGCGAATCACCGTCGAGACGCCGGATGGTGAGACGCTGCAGTCCGACCCGGTTCGGTTCGTGGCGGGAGGGATGCCGAAGCGGACGGCGGATCGGCCGAAGCGGAGGCGCGTGCCTCTTAGGGTGCTGAACGCGACGGGCGAAACGTGCCCGGACTGGCCCATCGTCTGTGGCATCGCGCTGCCGCAGGGCGCTCTGATGGAAGATGAGCCCGTGCGTCTCGTCGATGATTCGGGCGAACAACGCGACGTGCAGGCGGAGCCGGCGAGCCTCTGGCCGGATGGATCGGTGAAGTGGCTGCACGTGACCTTCTTCGCGACGGTGCCGGCGGATGAGGAGCCGAGGCTGTGGCTGGTGATGGGGCCGGTCTTGAGCGATCGGCCGGACGACCAGCCGCTGCTGGCGAAGGAAGTGGACGGGCGGATTGAGGTGGATACGGGAGTGGTGAAGTTCCAGTTCCCGGTCGACGCCGGGACGGCGCTAATGTCGGACCTGATGAACCCGCAGACGGGGTCATCCTTCGGCGGGCGGTTGACGGGCGTTCTGACGGACGCGGATGGGCTCGACCACACCGCCACTGTGGATGGCGCGCGGACGGCGCTGGAGACGAACGGGCCACTGCGGTCCGTGGTGAGGCTCGGCGGCAAGTTCCGGGCCGAAGGCGCCCCCGACGAGACCCTCTTTGACTGGGAAGCGCGGATCACGGCATACCGGGGCAAGCCGGTGGCGCGGGTGCTGTTCACGATTGCGAACGACCAGACGGGCGAGGAGTTCACGGAGATCCAATCGCTCCGTCTGCAAGCGGACATGCGCGATGAGACGCGGATCAGGGCGTATGGGATGGATGGTGAGGCCAAGACCGATGCGCCCGTCGCGAGCGGGACATTGCAGATAGCTCAGACCCACGATGATGTCTGCGCGATGCGGTTCGTGGGCCCCCTCAGTTACGGCACGACCGTGCCTCTCGCCGGGTGGCCGCATCGTCGGGCGCACGACGCGCAGGGGAAGCGCGCGGATGGCTGGGTGACCACGAGCAACGATGTGGGCCGGCTGACCTTTGCCGTGCGCAACTTCTGGCAGCAGTACCCGAAGTCTCTGAAGATCTCGGGCCGTGGGGCGGAAATCGGTCTGTTGCCGGCGCTGGTTGATGATCAATACGCGGAGGAATCGAAGGATCCCATTGAGCTTGTGAAGCTGTACTACTCGATGCAGGATGGGAAGTACAAGCTGAAGCAGGGCGTCGCGAAGACGCATGAGGTCGTTCTTGCAGCGGGGCCGTTTGTCGAGGACGCCAACGCGGGTGCCTTCCAAGACCCGCTGACGGCGGTGGCGGACCCGGAGTGGACGCGGAGCACGGATGCGTGGGGCGACATGCCGGTGGGGGATGCGTTCTGGGCGCGCGTGTTCGACCGGGCGATGGACGGAGGCTTCGCCGCGTATCTTGACGATCGGGAGAGGACGAAGGCCTACGGCATCCTGAACTTCGGAGACTGGTGGGGCGAGCGGAAGTACAACTGGGGCAACATCGAATACGATACCCAGCACGCGTTTCTGCAGCACTTCGTGCGGTCGGGGGATGTTCGTTACCTCTACGCGGGCGAGCAGGCGGCGCGGCACAATGGCGATGTGGATACGGTCCACTTCAGCAGCAATCCGGGCCACGTTGGCGGTGTCTACGCGCACTGTCTGGGGCATGTGGGAGGCTACGTCCCGAGCGGCTTCGTGGACGGGGGCAGCGCGCGTGGCGGCTTTAGCGTCAGCCACACCTGGAGCGAGGGACACCTTGAGGCGTTCTTTCTGACGGGCGACCGCAGGCATCTGGACAACGCGCTGCTCATCACCGACCACTACACGGGCGCGTACCTCAATAACTATGACTTCACGAACACGCGAATCCCCGGCTGGCACCTGATCCTGACGCTGGCGACGTATCGCGCGACGGGCGACCCGTACTACCTCAACGCCGCGCACATCCTCACCGAGCGCGTGGTCGACCGCGAACGCCCCGGCGGAGGATGGCGACGGCACATGGTGCCGGGTCATTGCCATGACGAACCGAGGCACCATGGCAACGCGGGGTTCATGGTAGGCGTGCTGATGCGGGGTCTGAAGGACATGCACCAGGCGACGGGCGATGATCGCCTCCCGCCGATCATCGTGCGGTCGGCGAAGTACCTGGTTGATGAGATGTGGGGCGATGAGGCGGAGGGTTTCGCGTACACCTCATGCCCGAACATGAAGCCGTCCTCGGGGATGAATCTGACCTCGGCGGAGGGCTTTGGGTATGCGGTGACCCTCTCCGGCGGCGATTCCGATCTGGCGCGGGTTTTCGAGCGGGGGATGGTGATCTCTCTGCGGAGGCTCGGCGGCATGGGGAAATCGCTCAGCCACGCAACCAGGGGCACGCCGCACGCTCTGAGGGATCTTGAGACTCTGACGCCGACGGGCTACCGCGTCGGGCCGAGCGGCGAATACTCGTTTATCCTGCGTCGGCCAGCCGATGAGGCGTTCAGCGTCCAGGTGCGGCGCCTGGAAGGCGAGGGCTCGGCCGACGCTGTTGTGCGAAACGAAGCGGGCGACGAGATCGCCCGAGGTCGCGTTGAGCCGCCCGCGACAGATGCGTGGTTGGAGGTCCCGGCGGGCGCTGAGGACATGTGCCGGCTGGAGCTGGTCTGTGACCGGGATAGCGTCTGGACCGTGGCGAGTACGGGCCTGGGAGACGTGCTGGAGATAGGGGAGGGCGTGGCGCTCGCGCCAGGCGAGACAGAGTTCTGTGTTGCGGTGAATGATGGCGATGATGTGACGTTGCGAGTGCGCCTAAACGGGCGGGGCAGCATCGAGACGTATGACCCGGTAGGTCGCCGATGGCGCCGGTTTGCTGCGGCGGCGGAGGGTGATGAGCCGCGAGTCATTGACCTGGCCCTGGCAGATGGCGTAGGCTTAGTGAGGGCCAAAGTGACGTGCTCGGGAAATGTAGACATATATGAATCCGGATCTGTGGGGGTAATCTCATCGGCGGGGCGCAATTACCTCCCGATGCCCCACAGGTGATCGCCTCCGAACGGCGAATATGGTGCTGATGGACTACAGTTTACGTTATGATGATCGGCCGGTTAGTTCCCGTTGTTGCAGCAGATGTAAGATCTGCCTAGATGGGGCTCGTACCGCCGATGGGCCGGGGTCGAAGGGAGCCGGAACCTGTGTCTGAGGCTCGTGAGGTCCACAGACGACAACTCAGCTACGCGACGATCATGGCGGCGGCTATCATCGTGGCCGGCGTGACGTTCGCGTACGGCTCGTGGCCTCACTGGTACCAACTGGTGGGATTCTCGGTCGCGGCATGTCTGCTGGGGACGCGGACGATCCGCCTGTCGCGGACACTTGGCACCGTTAGCGTCGGGTTCATCTTCGTCTTCGCGACGATCGTAGAGTTGGGACCGGCCGCGGCCATCATCGCGGGCGCGGCCAGCGCTCTCGGCGCGACGGTGTTGTGCTCGGTCATCTGTCGGCGCAAGCGCGCTCCCAGCGCTCTGGTCGTGGTGACCAATGTTGCGATCATCTCCCTGGCGGCCGGGACGGCTGGATGGTGCTATCAGCAGCTCGAGGTGGTCTACGAGACGATCGGGCTGCGAGTGCCTCTGCTGCCGGCCTTCATCGTGATCGGCGTGTACTACCTGATAAACTCGATGGGTATGGCGTTGATGGCGTCGGCCGACGGCAAGCGCAACGCGATCTCCGTTTGGTCCGAAAACCTCTACTGGACGGTCCTGCCCTACTATGTGGGTGGAGCGGTGGTGGTTGTGGTTCAGATGGCGGCCGCTCACGTGGGCGAGCACCTGTGGCTGGTGCTGATCCCGCCGGTGGCGCTGATCCACATCGGGATGGACGTGCGGGCCAAGGCTAAACTGGCCCAGCGTGTCGACGAGCGGTCCGTAGAGCGTGGGGCGGAGTGATCCCGCGTCCTTCTCATGTATGGAGCGGTTCTGTCCCTCGATACCCCCAGTAGATCCCACTTTTCCTTGCGATTTGGTTGATTCACGGTTCGGGCAAGATGGTGACGACCAAGCCCGGCCT
>CAZKUN010000096.1:0-21139 GCA_964555935.1 uncultured Armatimonadia bacterium
GTCGTCCTGGCGACGCGTTCACCGTGGACCGGCTGGACCATGCGGCTGTCGGCGGCCATCACCATCCCGTCGCGTCCAAGCATCCCGAGAACCAGCGTCATCTTCTTCGCCTCCACGTGGTGGAGCGCTTCCCGCACACGATCTTGGTGCGCGTAAATATCAACCGTTGGGCATGGATTGTGGGCCATCGTCCCTGCCTCGAACGAGCGGTTCGTTCCAATCTGCCTGCTGCCCTGCTTCACCATGGTTCGTGCCTCCTCTTACGCCTGCTCATTGTAGCAGAAACGGCTTGGTGTGTCAAGTATATAACTGCCTCAGAAACGGTGTCGGACCCGTCGATTCGGCATGAAAAACGCATGATTCCTCGCCCAAAAACGAGAATCGTGGTTTGGGCCCGTTTAGGCGCGAAAAAGCCGGGCTCAAGGCCCGAATCGAGGGGAAATGTCGAGGAGTGGCCCGTTTTCGCCCCCGAATCACGCCGATTCGAGGGCCAGATCGATACGCCGTCACCCACTGACCGGAAGGCCCTTCCGGCCAGATCTAACCGACCTTCGCCGCGGACGCCGTCTGCAGCATGTAGCTGATCACTTCGGCCGCCGAGTACGTCGCGCGGCGCTCGGAGACGAACCGAGCCAGTTCGCGCAAGCAATCGCCGGCAGTCAGCAATAGCTGCTCAACGTAGCCCGTCGCGCGCGCCTGGGCGAGCCCCACATTGGCCATGAGAGCGTTGCACAGGCATTTCCGGCCGATTGTGTCCTGAATGTCTCCGCCCTTGGCGACGAAGCTGGCAACGGGCTCGGCCGGGCAACGGTAGCCGATGCTGCCATCCGGCTTCTTATAGAACGTGGTCAGGTATCCAAGGTCGCAGACGCGCTTGCGGAGATCGTAGACGAGCTTGTCCGACAACGAGCCGGCCTTCTGGATCACCTTGAACGGGAATCCGGCAGGCGACACGCACGGGTCGGTAACCACATCAACCGAGCCGTTCAGGACGTCCTGGATCAGCTCGTCGCGCGTCTGTGTCGGCAGGCCCGATTCGTTGCAGAACGCAAAGCTCGTGCCTATCTGGACGCCGCTGGCACCGGCGTCGAGGGCTTCGCGGAGCTTCTCGGGGTAGTCGCAGGCCCCCGCCAGCCAGAAGGGCAGGCCGAGCCGCTTGATCTTGCTGAGGTCGACTTCGTCGCGGGGCCCGTACATCGGCTCGCCGCGGTCGTTCAGCTCGAACGCGCCGCGAGGCGGCGCGTTGTGGCCGCCGGCGGCATGCCCCTCCACCACAAAGCCGTTGACCTCGCCTTCGGTCTTCTTCGCCAGCGAGGTCGCCAGCACGGACGACGAGACGATCGCCACGAACTCGGGGCGGCCAATCTCAGGAAGGTCGTCGCCAAGGACCTTCTTGGGATCGAACCACGTGCGGTAATCATCGTCGGCTTCGGCTCCGACGACATCGAGGCGGAGCGACGCGGGCTCGTGGCGGGTGAAACGGTCGATGGCGGACGGGATCTCACGCGGGATGCCCGCGCCCATGAAGACGTAGTCAACGTCCGCGAGCATGGCGCCGTAAATGGACGCCAGGTTCGGAAGCTTGATCTTCTCGAGGTAGTTGATGCCGATCTGGCCCTCATGGCCCTCTTTGGCCAGGAAGACCTCGCAGAAGTTCGCGGCGACGGCGAGCTGATGCAGCGGCACCGACGGCTCGGCGGTGAAGACAGGCGCGAGGCGGAACGGTTCATCGGGCGCCTTTCCGCCCGAAATGAAGTGCTCATCGAGAATGCTCTGCGCGATCTCAGGGATTGGGAAATGCGCGAGCGCGCGCCTCAGGCTGCCGTCGGCATCGCCGTTCTGGAGCCTGCGCGCAAAGGCTGAGTCGAGACCAGTACCGGAGACGATACCCAGTTGATCGGCCCGCGCTACAGCGCTGGCAAGCCGCCAACCCGATATACCGACCCCCATACCGCCCTGTACGATGACTGGGTATGCCACGCGATACTCCTTCCGATTCACCGGTTGCTTCGTTGCAACCGCTCCCAAAACCTCGTCGCCGGCACCGAATCTCAGTCGACGCGAGCGCCGTTGAGAAACAGCGCCAGCGTGTGATCCGCGGCGGCGTCGACATCCACGGGCGGTCCGCCCAGGATAGCGAGGTCGTGGAAGACGTTCATCATACCAATAAGTGAGCAGGCTGCCAACTCCGAATCGACATTTCCGATGTCGCCTGCCTCGGATGCTTCGTGCAAGAGGACTGCCACGCGCTGGATAATCTCGCCAAATGGCATGGCGAGGAGCTTGGCTCCCTCGCCGGCGCTGGCCAACTCGCGCCGGACCATCCGCGCGAGGCCGCGGTCCTCGAAACAGAGGTTGATGTACTCCCGGATGAACTCCGCCAGCTTGGGCAGGGGCTTGGCATCAGCGCTGGACGCGCGGTCGAGGATCTCCTGGAAGACCTGAGCGCCTTGCTCAACCAGGATCCCGTAGATGTGCTCCTTGCTCTCGAAATAGTAATAGAGCAAGGCTCGATTGACCTTGGCTTTCGCCGAGATCGCCTCGATCGTGGCGCCCCGGAATCCCTGTTTGGCAAAGACCGTCTCAGCGGACTTGAGGATGCGTTTGCGTGTGGCCTGCTCCGTCGCGCCGCGCCCGTTTCGACTCACGGATTACTGCCCCTGTAGAGCTACGAATTTAACTAACTGTTTAGTTAAATGGAGTGTACCTGGTGAGGGCGAGGGTGTCAAGGCAAAGGCGGGGAAATGGGAGGGGCGACGTCCGGGCTGACGGCAGGGATAACGACCGGGTAGATGGCAGGGATGACGGCGGGGAACGATACAGGAGGTGGACGAGGATGCCCAAGGCGCGGGACCCACTCGACGATTCGATCCAGGACTTGACGGACAACGTAGTCGCCATCCGGCACTTCACCGACCGCGAAGACGCCATCGAGGCTTTCCAGACTTGCGTCGATGCCGACGAGGGCGAAACACTGCCCGTGGTGTCGTACTATGGCGTTGGAGGCGCGGGTAAGAGCCTGTTGCTCCGCAAGCTGGCCGGCGTGCTTGGCGAGTCCTACAAGGACATGCCGTTCGCGCGCGTGGACTTCGTCGCGCAGGCGAACCGGGACCGCGTCATGGCACTTTGCTCGCTGCGTCAGCAGCTTGGGGAGTTCGGCCTCGACTTCGAGGGCTTCGACTTGGTCCGCGCCGTCATGGCGTGGCAGCAGGGCGCGTCGGAGGAACACCTGCTGGCAGTGAGCCCGTGGCTGAAGGGCGCCCTCGGCATGGTGAAAGCAGTCTTCGCTGCGACACAGCCCCTGGTGGCCGGTGCCGCAGCCGTGGCGGGAGCCGGCGCGAAGCCCGTCGCCGACCGCGTCCCCCAGAAGACCCTCGACCGCGTCAAGGCCGCTCTGGGTGGGACGCAAGCCCTACTTGACATGCGAGGGCTCGACCCACAGACCATCTTCGACCGGCACCTCGTGCCACAGTTCGCCGCAGGGCTCTGTGAGGGATTGCAGAAGCGCAAGAAAGGTCACCGAGGCGTGCTCTTCATCGACTCCTACGAGTTGCTCTGGAGCGGCTCGGACACGCCCCGCAGCCCTCGGGGGCGCGATCTCGACGAGTGGGTCCGTCGGCTGTGCAGCTACCTTCTGCACTACCGCAACGTGCTATTGGTGATCGCGGGACGGGATGAGCTGGCGTGGCCCGAGATCGACCCGGAGTGGGCCAATGCCACCGACGACGACATCGCCGGGCACGCGGTCGGCGGCCTGTCGCGCCATGACGCGGCAAGCTTCCTCGCCAAGTGCGAGGTCGGATCTCCGCCGGATGTGGGCAAGGCCGAGCCGCTGCAGACAGCGATTGTCGATTGCGCCGAGGCCGACCCCGAGGTGGAGGGCTGCCACCCATTCCTCCTGGCGCTGTGTGCGAACATCGTGCAGCAAGAGCGGTCGGGTGGCGGATCGGACCCGGCTCCATCCGTGTTCCAGGACATCCCCGCCGGAGAAGCCGTCGAGCGCCTGGCCGCGCTGTTCCTGAAATCGCTACACAGTGAGGAGACCGCCGACCTCGTGCAGGCTCTGAGCGTGCCGAGGTGGTTTGACCTCGAACTCGTCACGGCCCGCCGCGACGCGGGCGAGGACACAGGACGCACGCTCCTCACCCAATTAGCGCGCTTCTCATTCACCCAGTTCGGCGAGTCCGGCGAACTGCGCATGCACTCGGTAATGAGGCGCGCGCTACGGCTGCGCCTCCAGCAGGCTACCCCTGAGCACCATGTCTCGGTCCACGAATGGTGTCGCGACCATTGGGAAGGCCGCATTGAGGCAGACGGAGGGTCCGCAGGCCGGGAGTGGTGGCATCACGTCTCATTGACCGATCCACTTGGCGAGAAGTGGAACGAGGTCGAGCAGGTCCTGGCTGAACACTCTGACCAGTTAGGCTGGGAGGACGCGATGACCCTTCCGCCGACCTGGCTTGGATGCAACGTCGAAAGGCTCGTACGCGCACTGATGGATGGGGGTCTCTTCGTGCTCGCCGGACGATGCGTGCAGCACGGCACGGACATCGGCGATGAGTTGGAGGAGGAACTCGTCAGCGCGCTCTTCGGCGAGTTCGGGGACAGCTGGAGAACGTGGAGCATCGACGTGTTGGTCGAAATGGGCAGCATCCGTGTGATGGAAGCCGCGATGTGCATGCTGGGACAAGGTGAGCCAGCCCCCCTCTTCCTGGCCGATCTCGTCAGCGCGGCCCTCCTGGGATGCGCGCCATCGCTCTTCGTGAAGGCGTTCGCCAAGCTCGGCAAGGAGGTGCCGGACGCGTGGGCGGCTGCGCTAGACGACGTGAGCGCAGACATGTTCGAGCTGCGGTCGGGAGAGCCCCTTCTGAAGTGGCTCGCGATGCAGATCTCCAAGATGGCTCTGGCTGAACGAGACGGGGAGCGGTTCGACGGTGTATTCGGCAAGTCCCTCTCAACCACTGCAATCAGCGCCCGGAGTGCTCTGATCCTCGAAGAACTGGGGGCTCCCGGAGTGCGCGACACATTGCAGGAAATCGTGGCGGATCCAGATGGCAGTATGGTGGGACGGCTCCTGTCTTGGTGCGTCATGGTCGGTACTACGGACGGGCACGACGCCGCGTGGCTCGCCGTGGCACTAGAAGAACCCACCACGCACACGGCGCCGTTTACGTACGCAATGGGCCTGCACATGCTTCAGGCGAAGCACATTGGCCGCCTGTCGGCGACAGAGCGACAGGCCCTGTCTGAGGCGGTATCGGCTGCGGAAAGCGTGGCTCGGTCTGCCGTTGCTGAGCTGTGGGACGAAGAAGAGGGAACCAAGGACTAGGCCTGAAGAAACACTGGCCCGGACGACCGAGGGCGGCGGCCTGAGCAGATCTGGCCGTGCCCGGCGAGGCGGATCCGCTGCTGAGGTTGTGCGTGTTGCATCGGTTGAAGCATCGGTGGGTGGAGGAGAGTGGGGCGAAGTTGAGTGAGGCGCAGGAGGCGAGGTTTCGTGAGTTGATCGCGAAGGCCGAGGGCGATGTGAAGCGGCACTTCGAGCGGTTTGCGGAGATCGTGGAGGAGAAGATCCAGGAGGCGTTGGCGGAGACCGAAGGGGATGAGTGAGCCCGCGGGGCGAAGTGCTACGTGATAGGGGAAAAACCCAGGGACAGCTACCATGTATCCGGACAACAGGATAATGGAAGCTGTCCCGGAGTTTTTCCGGGCGGAACGAGGGGCGGCGGATGAGCCGGCAACCGCGACTAACGGATGCGGACGAGGGGGATGTGAAACGGCACTTCGAGCGGTTTGCGGGGATCGGGGACGGTGCGGGCGAGCGAGAGTTGGGAGTTACAGTGTCAGACCCCCGTTCTGCGGACGGCGGCAAAACAAGTGTCTGACCGGGTAAGCGGGGCTGGGGAGAAGGATGAGGGACAGACGCAGGCGAGCGAGAGTCGGGAGTTCTAGTGTCAGACACCCGTTTTGCAGACGGCGGCAAAACAAGTGTCTGACACGGGTGAGCGGGGCTGAGGAGAAGGCTGAGGGGCGGCGCGGGTGAACGAGAGTTGGGAGTTCTAGTGTCAGACACCCGTCTTGCGGACGGCGGCAAAACAGGTGTCTGACACGGGTAAGCGGGGCTGGGGAGAGGGATGAGGGACAGACGCAGGCAAGAATGCCTGCGCCACGGGACGGCGACTCACAGGGATTGGGAGTGCGGCTCAGGAGAGCCGCAGGCACGGACGGATGACGTCAGGCGTGGAAACTCAGCCGACGAGTTTCCCTGCGCCTGTCCTACGACAACAACGACAGGGCGCGATAAATCGCGCCCCTACAACGGCCGGCGGGCTGGAAGCCCGCCGCTACGCGTGGATGCCAGTTGGCGACATCAGCGGAGGATTTCGCCCTGGGTGGCGTCGCCGGGGATGTCGAGGAGCATGACGTTTGAGACGCACTGGAAGCGCTCGTAGTCATCGATTTGCCAGACGACCTGCTTGTCGCGGGTGACCTCGAAGATCACCGGCTGCCCGTCGATATGACCGTGCCCGCCCCAGTTACAGACGACCGTATTGCCATTCGGGAGGCGCTGCAATCCGGCGACGAAGCGCAGCGGATTGCCAGGTAGGTCGTTCTCGTCGATCTGCCAGACGATATTCCCCTCCGGATCGAACTCGACGATCTTGTGCCCATCACCGCAGCCGGCGAGCGTGTTGCCGTTCGGCAAGCGGATCCCGCCGAAGACATTGCCCGGCGTCGGGAACTCCTTGACGACGTGCCCGTCGCCATCGACCTCAACGAGCTTGTTCTCCCCCACAAATGAGACGAGGTAGTTGCCATTCGCGAGCTTGCGCCCGTTGCGGAAGTGCCCGTGGACGTTGTCGTGGTTGGGATGCAGGCGGACCGTCTTGGCGATCTCGCCGTCGGGGTCGATCTCAACGATACGCTTCGAGCCACACTCAATGACCATCACGCGGCCATCAGGGAGCGGCTGGCACGTGTGGACCTCGGTGCCCTCGGGCGATTCGTACTGCCACACGATCTCCTTGTCGACGGTGATCTCAATGGCGCCACGGTTGTAGCTGAGGAGGTAGTTGCCATTCGGCAGGAGCCACACGTCCTGGCTATTGGCGAGGTCGTACTCCCACGTCGTCTGGCCCTCGGCATCGATGACGAAGACTTTGCCCTGGCCGTTGTCGGAGCAGATGAACGGGTGCGAGACGGCATCCTGGGCGGGTGCGAGTGATGTGAGGATGAGAAGCGTAAGGGCGAGAGAGGTGCGGGACATGCGGGATCTCCTTAGGACGGCAGGGCGCAATGAATTGCGCCCCTACGATGGGGATGCCAGCGGGATGCGGAAGGTGTTGGGGCCCTCGATCGTGCGGCGCGGGTAGTATACCTCGCGGGTGGCGTCGCCGTCGATACGCAGGCCATGGTCGGCGGTTAGGACGATGCGACGTTGGCCGTCGACTTCGTCGATCCGGTCGATCTCGTACCCGTGCGCGTGACCGTTGCCGTGGGTGAGGATGATCCACACGCCGCTCAAGTCGTCGCCGACGGGCAGATCGGCGTCCGTGAGGAAGGCGTCGACTTCGGCTCCGTCAGCCGTGCGCGTGGCTGAAGAAATGGCTCCCGTGGGGCCCTCGCGGCCGAGATACCACTCTCCGAACGCCTCCGTCCCGCGAGCGCGCGTGATGCGGAGTTCAGCATCGCCTTCGCGATCTATCACATCGACGAAGTCCTTGGTGAACACCCAGATCTCCGCGCCTCTCGTCTCAACTTTCTCGATGAAAGGCTCGCCGGCGTGAGGCTCGTGGACGGCGATGAACATGGAGGAAAGCGGAGCGTCACCGACTGTGCGGACGACGAGGTGAGGCATCCAGAAGTCGTAGGCCTTGCGACCGTCGCCCTTGCTGCCGACGCCGATTCCGCGGACAGAGGGGCTGCGGCCGAGGAAGATCTCGGCGTCGGGGAGGTGCGGCAGGTGGATGCGAACCCCGCGCGTTGGGTCCTCCTCGTAGGCGAAGTCAACGCGGGCGGGACCGTCGGCATGGCCCATCTTCATGTCACGGAGCATCCCGTAACCGTTGTACTGGTCGGCCTCGAGCTTCGGCTCGACCCATGTCTCGCCATCGGGGAGCATGGTCGCGACATCGGTGTCGAGGGGCACCGTGCAGGTGGCGGTCATTGGGTGATCGGCGGAGCCATGCAGCGTCCAGTCGTGAGTCGCGCCGCCGGAGACGACGAAGATGTCGACGACATAGGCGTCAGAATCGGAGACGGGCACGGTGGCGATCATGCGACGGTAGTCCTGCATGCCCGCGACGTTGCCATAGCCCCGGACGCCGTCAGCGGCGACCATGCTGACGCCATTGACGCCAGGGAAGTAGGCCAGCAGGTTGCAGTCGGAGTTGCGATACGCTTGGTTGATGCGGTCGACGACGACCGTGTTGTGGGCGATGGTCGAGCTGGTCCACGTGCGCATCTGGCTCCACGTGTAGCCGACGTCAGACAGCATCTCGCGCTCTTTGGCCCAGAGGGAGAGATTGAGGTTGTCGAGGTGGCTGTGGCCATGCCCTCCGGAGAAGTGGAGCTGGGCCTGCATCTGATTCTCGCCGGCGCCGCGGCCGAGAGAGGCGTGGCCGAATCCAGGGGCGATGGTTGAGACGGTTTCGTCACGCGGCGCCGCGCGCTTCTCGTAAGGGTGGGTGTCGTGGATCGTGGACGAGGTGCCATCGGGCCAGCCAACGGACGCCGGCGCGTTGAGCGCTTTGGCGAAGAACGGCAACTCGGTCTCCGGGTCGAGATCGTCGAATCGCGTCGCGTCGATGGGGTCAACATAGCCCGCCGGGTCGGAATGGCCCTTCACGGTTCTGAAGGCGATGATGAGCCCGCCCATGGTCATGTAGTGGTATGAGGGCGCCTCGTGCCACCATCCATCGAAGAAGCAACCGGCGTTGACGTTCTCGCGCATCCAGTCGACGGCCCAGTGGACTATTCTCGGGTCGTTGATCACCCGCCCCAGCATGGCGGCGGAAGCGACATCGTAGCCGACGACATTGTTGACGTGGTCGGGCTTCAGCGCGGTGACTTCGTAGGTGGGGCGCAGGAACTCATCGACCAGACGGTCGCTGACGCTGTAGCCGCGCTCGGCGGAGAGGGCCTCGTAGGCGGGGCTATCGATGGTGAGATCCAACGCGTTGATGACGGGCTTTGAGATCTCGTTGTGGAAGTAGCCCCAGCGCCCGGAATCCCAGTTGTACGGCGGCGTCTGGGGATCGCGGAAACGGAAGATGCGAGGCAAGTTCTGCACGAGCGGGTAGTGAGCGTAGACTTCGGCTATGCGGTCGAGCGCGAGCGCCACGCGATGGGCGTAGGCGTCGTCGCCGGTGGCCTGGTAGGCTTTGCCGAGCGCGACGATCTGCGCTTCCATCCAGTGGCGGCGCCAGCGGGCGAGGTTGCCCGAGAGGTGACAGGCGATGCCCTCGTCTTCCGTCTTGTGGTAGGGGAAGCTGACCGTCTCGCCGAGGAGGTTGGGGCCCTCGAGGACGTGCTCTTCCGGGAAACGCTCGTTTGGGAAGACGGTGTCGCAGTGACGGCACTTCATCTCCTCCGGGCGGTCGATCGACCAGGAGAAGATACCGTTGCCCTCGACGCCGCCGAAGCAGTTGGGGCACTCGCAGTAAGCGGTGAAGGGCCTGTCGGGAACGAAGGCGAGCCACTCGTCCTCGCTCATCGCCATGGCATTCTCAACGGCGGCCTGGTATTCAGTGGCCTTCGCGGGATCGTAGGCGTGATTCAGGACGGGGTGATCCACCACGAGCGCCCGCTCGCCGGAGCCTTGAGCGCGCAGCACGTACTGCCAGATGTTGTGAAGGTGTTGCATGTGGTCAGGCCCCGTGTCGCCGACGAAGCCGAAGATGCGCAGACTTCCCACGTTATAGCGGGACACGCAGCGGAGTTCTTTGCCCCACCACTGGTCGATGGCCTTGCGATCTCCGCCGATCTGCTCGATGAGGTAGTCGGCCGTCTCGGTCGTGGCTGCATACGTCGGCGGGATAATGGCTGAGTGGGTGATGAGCATGCGCTTGTCGCCGGCCGACGCGGCCTTGGCGAAGCGCAAATACTGCTCGAGGTGCTCGGGATTGGCCTGGCGTGGGTCGGCGCCCTCGACAAGGCCGGCGTGAATGGAATCGGCCATGACCAGCGTGTCGATCCGGTCGAAGGATTCTTGGGACTTGAGGATCTCGCGGACACCGCCGAAGCCAGCGCTGAACGAGGTGAGCGTCACGTGCAAGAAGCGGTCGACGTCAGCGACACCAAGTTCGGCGAGTTTCGCTTTGGTTTCGGCGAGGATCGCCGGGAAGACGGCCGGGTCGGCGAACTGATCCGTGTAGACTTTCGACAGCCCGGGCAACACGACCGTGACGAGCACGGCGTTCTCGCCGGAACGCGTGAGGTTGTTCTCGGCGGCCCAGGCGGCGCCGTGGAGGTGGACGACCAGGCGGACGCCGTCTTCGCCCGGCGCGTATCCGTCGGGGACGAACAACTCGCCGACCGTCAACTCAGAGCGCGTGCCAAGGAGGGGCTCGTCCGGCTGCGCCCAGAGCGAGATAGGCACGATCAGCAGCGCGGCGGCGAGCAATATGTTCGTGGGAGGGGGCATGACGCGATGACCTGTTGTCCTGTGTGTTGGTCGCGGTCTATTGTGCGCCAGCGGCGGGTTCTCCTCGTTTCAGGCGGGGACGGCGACGACGGAGCAGAGCGGGGATGGGGAGTTCTAGTGTCAGACACCCCTTTTGCCAAACGCGGCAAAAGGGGTGTCTGACACAGGTGGGAGAGGGTGGGAGTGAGGAGAGGGACGGCGACAGGCGAGACGCCTGTGCTACGACGGCGAGAGGTTGGTTCTTCCACGGGCTGCCAGCCCGTGGCACCTGACGACAGGCGCGGGACGACGGACGGCACGAGTCCTGCGGTGGCCTCACAGCGCCTATCGGTCCGTCGCGATGTCGCGTTGCATGATCTTTGGACATGGAGGGCGAACAGGCGGGTGATGGACTAAGATCCACACGGAGGTGTGCCGATGCCGCGCCGCTACTTGATGATCCTGATACCCATGTTTCTCGTTAGCACTGCCGCCCCAGCCCTTGCGTGGGGCGTGAAGGGGCACGACTGGATCGTGCAGAACGCCGTCGAGGTGCTGCCCGATTCGGCCATCAAGACCAAACTGCAGGAGCGGGTCATTCACCTGCGCTTCGACGCGCTGGAGCCGGATTTTGAGTGGAAGGACGGCAGCAACGCCAAGCTCGAATACGCCAACCACTACTTCGATCTGGAGTACTTCGGCGACCCGGCAACGCCGGCGGACATCCCGCGGACGCGGCTCGACGCGCTGAGGTTCTACACGGAGGAGGGACTCGCCGGCAAGTACGTGGGGTTCCTGCCATACCGGATCGAGGAGCTGTACTATGAGCTGGTCAACGCGCTGAGTACCAGCCCCGGGGATGCCTGGTTCCTGGCAGGCGTGATCGCGCACTACACGGCCGATGCAGCGCAACCACTGCACTCGACGATCCACTTCGACGGCCGCGCCGACGAGAAGGTCGATGGGCGGAAAGCACTCTCGGGAATCCACATGGACTATGAGGTGAGTTTCCTCGAGGACCAGGGACTGGAGTTCCTGCAATCATCGCGAGCGTTAGCCGAGGAGGCGGAGGTGCTGGAGGACGTCCACGCGGCGGCGCTGGACACGATCTTCGAGGCACACGGGCATTTCGAGGAGATATACGAGGCGGCGCGGGCGGAAAACGGCGACGACATGCCGGCAGGGATGCCGGCGGTCCAGTCAACGGCACGCAAGTATGCGGCGTGGGATGAGAGCATCGGGCCGATGACGAGGCTTCAGATGGCGCGGGCGGCGACGTTTACCGCGAGTCTTTGGCTGACGGCATGGGAAGAGGCGGGGAAGCCGGAGTTTGAGTGAGGGCGGAACGAAAGAGGGAAGACACGAAGACGGCCGAAGAACGACGCCGCAGCGGTTGCGGGCAACGGCCGACGCCAGGACGCTGACTGGAGGCAGACGCATGGGCGAGGCGCAGTTCGGATTCTGTTTGAATACGAGCACGATCCGGTGTGGTGAGCTATCGCTGGAGGAGAAACTAGCGGTCACGGCTGAGGCCGGCTATGACGGCATCGAGCCGTGGGTGTCAGAGCTTGATGAATTCGCCGCAGGCGGCGGGGACCTGGCGGATCTACGCAAGCGAACGAGAGACTCAGGGCTTGAGATCGTGAACCTGATCGGGTTCTTCAATTGGGCAACGGAGAACGATGCGGACCGCACCGAGGGCATCGCTGAGGCCCGGCGAGCATTCGCGATGGCGCAGACGGTGGGCTGCAAGTTCGTAGCCGCGCCGCCGTGGGGCCTGACGGACGTGACGGGGATGGACCTCTTCGGAATCGCCAAGCGATATGGCGAGCTGATCGACATCGGCGCGGAGTATGGCGTGATGCCGCTGCTGGAGTATTGGGGTCACTCGAAGACGCTCGGCAAGCTCGGCGAAGGCCTGCTGGTGGCGGGGGAATGCGGCCGGAGCGAAGCGCTGATCCTCGCCGACACATTCCACACGTACAAGGGCAGCGGGACGATTGCGGGTCTCGAACTGCTCGGTCCGAACGTGCTGGGGTTGCTGCACATTAACGACTACCCGGGCGAACCCGCGACGGATGTCATCGCGGACGCGGAGCGGGTGTACCCGGGTGATGGGATCGCGCCATTGGCGGAGTTGCTGGGCAGCCTGGCGCGAGCGGGGTACGAGGGCATGCTGTCGGTGGAGCTGTTCAACCGCGAGTACTGGGCGCAAGACGCGTTGACAGTGGCGAAGACGGGGCTCGAGAAGACGCGGGCGATTGTAGCGGAGGCGTGACGGCGACGGCGTCGGGGCTGAAGCCCCTCTTACAGGGATTGGGAGTTGGGACGGCGCCAGGAGGGCAATGTGAGCGACGGCGTTCGCGGCTAGAGCCGCTCTTACGAGGGATTGGGAGGAAGTCGAGATGACGGGAATTCGAGCGACGGCACTTGCGGTGATGGCGGCGCTGCCGATGGCGGCGGACGCGCAGACGCCGAGGGCGGATGAGTTCCTGACGCCATACGGGTTAGAGCAATTCCCGGACCTGTATCGGCTGGCTCTCGAGACGTTCCTGGCCGTTGAGGAAATGTACGACAACGGCCAGTACGGCGAGGCGCTTGAGCTGCTGGATGAGCTATGGGAAAAGCATCCGCCGGCAGGTGACGACTGGGCGACACTTGGGCGGAAGGTCGCTGGGCTGAACATCGGCTCGCCGCCGTGCTACTACGCGCTGCGGATGTACACCGAGTGCGCGAGATGGCGTGTCGGATCTGGAGATCCGACCTACGGACGACGAGGCGAACGGAGCGGATCTGGAGATCCGCAGGCACGGACGGCAACGGGGGACGCCGATGAGGTCGTGCTGACGGTGGTGGTGATCGGCAAGGTCGAGGGCACTCAACCGACGACCTTCGCGGAGCTGGAGGCAGGCGAGGGTCGCGAAGTGGCGCTGACGGCGCACTCACTGCTGCTAGCGGATGACCATCGCGTCATCCACGAGTCGCTGGCGCTGTTCAACGAGTACATGCTCGCGGCGACGGGTGGCAAGCTGAGCGTGAAGACTGAGGTGGCCTACCTCCCGGATTTCACCGCCCCCGCGCGGGCAGCGGCGGAGCCGCATCGCTATGCGGGCCTAGCGGGCGACGCGGTCGGCGAGGCGTGTCGAGCGGCGCCGGAGGAGCTGCGGGCGCGGACCGATTGGTGGTGGGTGCTGTATCCCTCCTTCGTGCCCGGACAGTACCCCGAGTTTGAGACCACCGAGTTCATCACAGGCGGAATGGGACGCGGACCGGACGGCGGGTCGCCGTGCTTCATCATCGATGACCTATGGCTCGTTCGCAAGCCACCGCATCTGGGCACCGGGACGATGACGGACATCGAGCGGCGGACGTACCTGCCGCAATGGGTGCAGCACGAGTTCTATCACCACATCTTCCAGCGATTCCCCGAGTACGGGCTGGAGGCAGAGGGCCATCAGTGGTTCCGGCGCGACACGTGGCCCGATGACTTCGTCGGCCGATTCGAGCCCGATTACTACGATGAGGCGCTTCAGAAGCGCGTCAAAGGCAGCGAGCCGCCGATGCACGTTCGGCTGCGGTACGCGCCGCCGCCGAAGGAGCTGTACGGGAGAATCGAGATCGACGCCATCGTCGGCGAGTACCGCCACGAGCCGGTGCAGAATGACTGGCACGAGGGAAGAATCACGCGCGAAACAGGGGACGATGGCGAGACGATCCTCCGGTGGACAAACGAGGCCGGCGCGAGCTGGACGCTGACGCCTGATCTGGAGAATGGCGTCCTCAACACCGGCGAGGAGAACCCGTATTACGAGGACAATCCGGCCACGGGTCGAACGTTCAGAATCGTGCTGCAGAGGGATGAGGACGGGGAGTATATGCCGGAATTGGCGGGGTTTCAGTTTCAGTGGGGGTATTACGCGAGGGTGGATGAGTAACGAAAGCGCGCAACCGGCCAGGCAAAGGCGAACGCCACGGCAACGGCGCTGCGCCACCTCGCGGACGAGGGCGGCGAACGCTACGCGTTCGCTTGGCGCTCCAGTGAACGACGACGGCGATGCGAGCTGGAAGCTCGCGGTCCAAGAAGGCAACGAAGGGAGACACGGAATGGGAACCGGAATGTGGGGCGTTGCGGCGGCCGCGCTGGTGCTGCTGCCCTGTATGGCGACGGCGGCGGGCGAGTTCACCAACCACGGCGTGGCCGCTCCGGCCTCGCGGTCGCGGGGAGCGGCGGCAACTGTGGACGCCGACGGGAACCGCATCGTGGTCATCTGGCTCGCCGACTACCGATCGTGTTGGTCTATGTTGGTCATTGATGCCACAACCGGCGCCACCGAGCAGGTGCCGGTGGATGTCCGATCCGAGGACTCTCCGTTTGGGGTGCTGCTATCGAGCGACAACCGGTGGTACTCCCATTTCGGTGGGCGTTTCTACCAGTTCGACCCCGCGACGCAAGACTTCACCTTCACCGCCGACACGCTCGATCGAGTCGCGATGAGAGTGGTCGAAGCCCCCTCGGGAGTCATCTGGGCCGGGCTCTACCCGGGCGCGCACCTGGTGAGTTTTGACCCCGAGACGGCCGAACTGAAGGAGCATGGCGCGCTGAATGAGGAGAACTGGCCGCAGTACCCGAGCTACATGGCTGTGGGGGACGACGGTTGGATCTACATGGGGATCGGCAACACGCGGGCGCAGCTTCTGGCCCATAATCCCGACACGGGCGAGACGAGGAAGCTGATTCCCGAGGAGAAGCGGCCAACCGGGGCCTGCGCCGCGCCGTTCCGCACGACGGACGGTCAGGTTTACGCGACGGCGGGGGACTGGGGATACCATCAGTTGCTTGATGGGACGGCGACTCCGTGTGAGAAGCCCGATGCGAGCCCCGTGCCGATGAAGAACGGCTCCCAAGAGTCGGTTTTCAGGGACTTCCCGGACGGCAGCCGGCTGATTGACCTCGACGTCCCCGAGCGCCTGCTGGTCGTGCGGGACGCGGAGGGCACGGAGCGCGAGTTGCGGTTTGATTACGAGTCTCACGGGTCGCACGTCATGTCAGTGCACGAGGGACCGGATGGCGCGATCTACGGCTCTTCGGGCCACCCGCTACGCGTGTATCGCTTCGATCCCGAGGCGGGCGAGCTGACCCATCACGGCTTGCTGGATAAGAACGGGCACCTCAACGCGATGGCCGTGCAACGAGGCCTGCTATATGGGGCATTGTACGGCGGGGGCGTCCTGTACGAGTATGATGTCAACCGGCCATGGGCGGACCGCGATGAGGAAGACCCAAACCCTCGCGACCTCGGCCAGGGCAATCCCCATATTGGCCGTCCGCACGCGCTGCTTGCACACCCCGATGGGCGGCACCTCATCATGGGCGGCACGCCTGGGTACGGACTGACGGGTGGGGGGCTGTTCATCTACGACCTGGAGGAGAGAAGCGGGGTCGTATTGAGCGAAGATGATCTCCTACCCGAGCACAGCACCAACTGCCTCGTGGCGCTGCCGGATGGCAACCTGGTGGGTGGCACGACGACCATGCCGGGCACGGGCGGCGAAACGCTGGCCGAGGAGGCGGAGCTTTACGTGTTTGACTTCGCCGAGCGGAAGGTCGCGTGGCGCGAGGCCATACTGCCTGGCCGCAGCCGGATTATGGACCTGCTGGTGGCCCCCGACGGGCTGGTGTACGGGCTGGCTGTCGATTCCACATTCTTCGTCTTCGACCCCGTCCGCCGCGAAGTGATCCACCAGGAACCGCTGAAAACCTACGGCAGCCTCGCGGGAGCGCAGGCGCCGCGGGTCATGGCGTTAGGGCCCGATGGCAACATCTACGCGCTCTTCAACACGGCCATCGTCAGGATCGAGCCGGGGACGTTCGAGCACGAGAAACTCGCCGACACCCCGGCGCCGGCCGTCGCCGGCATCGCGTTGGTTGGGGGTCGGCTCTACTTCTGCAGCAATGCGGAGCTATGGAGCTATGGCGTGCCGGGGCTCGAGGAGTAGGCGACGGCGAGAACGGCAGGGCGCGATGAATCGCGCCCGTACGTGGGACTTACTATCGAAGGGATGGCTTGAATGGGTCAGTGGATTCCCGATGAAGCGCGCGTTCCCAATGACGACGTCATGCCGGGAGTGGTAGCCAGGTTTCAGGCGGATCGAGGTAGCGTTGAGCGGCGGCATGCCGCGCCGCTACCAAGCAAGCGACATAAGAAGCTGGGCGAATTCCTGAAGGGCTGGCGGAGCGAGTTGGAGACGCTGCCCTTCGAGGAGATGACCCGCGGCGATCAGCTCGATTGGCTGATCCTCAAGCACCTGCTGAAGCGCGACATCGCGCGCCTGGATCGCGAGATGGCGCAAGCGATCGAGGCGGAGAGGCTGCTGACGCCCGCACGCATGCTGGTCTTGCTGGAGGAGGATCGGCGGGACCACGCCGACGTGGACGCCGCGGCCGCGGCGGCGACACTTAACGAAGCCAACACGCAGATCGCGGACTTGCGGAAGGGCTTCGAGGAGCAACTAGAAGACAGCGGCGACGCGGAAGTGGAGCCGGCGGTCGCCAACCGCGCGGCGAAGCTGGCCGATAACATCCGCGAGATGATCGAGCAGTGGTACGAGTTCTACGCGGGGTACGACCCGATCTTCACGTGGTGGTGCGAGGCGCCGCACAAGGCGTTGGGGACCACCCTCACCGAATACGCCGAGTTCCTGCGCAAGAAACTCGCCGGCGCGGAGGATGAGGCGACGATCATCGGTGACCCGATCGGCCGCGATGCGCTGATTGCGGAGTTGGAGCACGAGCTTGTCTCTTGCACACCCGAGGAACTCATCGAGATCGGGCAACGAGAGCTGGACTGGTGCCATGCGGAGATGGTTGAGGCGGCGGTCGACATGGGTCTAGGCGATGACTGGCGCGCGGCGCTGGAGCTGGTAAAGGACGAGCACTGCCCGCCCGGCGGCCAGCCCGCGCTCGTGCGCGACCTGGCGGTCGAGGCGATCGGGTTCATCAAAGACCGCGACCTGGTGACCGTGCCCGCGCTGGCGCGAGACGGCTGGCGGATTGAGATGATGGCGGCGGAGCGGCAGAGGGTCAGCCCGTTCTTCCTCGGAGGCGAGACGATCGTCGTCTCGTTCCCCACTGACGAGATGGACCACGAGTTCAAGCTCATGAGCGCCCGGGGCAACAACCGCGCGTTCTCGCGCGCGACGGTGCAACACGAGCTGATCCCCGGGCATTACCTGCAGGCCTACTCGCAGGAGCGCTACCGCCCGTACCGGCGCATGTTCTACACGCCCTTTTGGATTGAGGGTTGGGCGCTGCACTGGGAGATGGTGCTCTGGGACGAGGCCTTTCCCCGGACGCCCGAGGAGCGCATGGGCATGCTGTTCTGGCGCTCGCATCGGTGCGCGCGGGTGGTGTTCTCGCTGCGATTCCACCTGGGCGAGATGACGCCGGACGAGTGCGTGGAGATGCTGACCGATGACGTGGGCCACGAGCTTGAGAACGCGCGCGGCGAGGTGCGGCGGTCGTTCGAGGGCGGATACGACCCGCTGTATCAGTGCGCGTACCTCATCGGCGGACTGCAGATTCGCGCCATACAGCGCGAGCTGGTAGACACGGGGAAGATGACGATCCGCGAGTTCCACGACGCGATCATGCGCGAGAACTCAATGCCGATCGCGCTATTGCGGGCGGCGCTGACGGGCACGGCGTTTGAGCGCGAGTTCGACGCACAGTGGGAGTTTGGGTAGACGACGCGGGACGGATGGGACCGCAGGCAAGAATGCCTGCGCCACGAACATCCCCCAACTGTCCTCTTCAGACGGCACAGGAGCATAGCATGGACATACTTGTGGTCGGCGGGACAGGACATATCGGGAGTTACCTCGTGCCGCGTCTGGTGATGGGCGGGCATCAGGTCTGCGTCGTCGCGCGGAATCCGGCGCCGCAGTACACGGACCCAAGGCTCGGCTGGCCGAGTGTCGAGTGGATGGTGGCGGACCGCAGGGCCGAGGAGGCGGATGGCAGGTGGCGGGAGCGGATGGACGCCATCGACGCAGACGTGGTGATGGACCTCATCTGCTACGAGCCGGAGCAGAATCGGGCGATGGTTGAATCGTTCGAGGGGCGCATCCGACAGTTCATCCATATCGGGACGATCTGGTCGTATGGCCATCCCGGACGCGTGCCGTATCAGGAGCATTACCCGCGCAAGCCGCTGGGCGACTATGGGCGACAGAAGGCGGTCACCGAGGCGGAGTTGATCGAGGCCTATCAGACGCGCGGCTTCCCCGCGACGATCGTCCATCCAGGGCATATCTCAGGCCGAAAATGGCTGCCGATCGACCCGCAAGGCAGCCGAAACGGCGTGGGTGTTTATGAGAAGCTCGCCAAGGGCGAGACGGTACACCTGCCCGAGTTCGGGCGCGAGACGATTCATCACGTCCACGCGGACGACATCGCCCAGCTCTGCGAATCGGCGATGATCCGGCGCGAGTCGGCCCTCGGCGAGAGTTTCAGCGCCGTGACGGCCTATGCAATGTCGCTGGTGGAGCTATGCGAGTTCGTGGCGTCGCTGTTTGGACAGACGGCGAAGCTGGAGTTCGTGGATCACGAGCGAATGGCGGAGATCATTGGCGAGGCAGCGTGGGCGGCGACCGCAGAGCACATCACGCACTCGCCGTGCTGCAGCATCGAGAAATGCCAACGGTTGCTGGGATATGAGCCCAGGTATACGACCGAGCAGATCTTCGTGGAGTGCCTGGAATACCTGATGGAATCGGGTGAGCTGGTGGTGTAGCGGAACGACGAACGGCTGCCGGCTGAAAGCCGGCGCTCCCGGTAAGCTGCCTTCGGTGCAGGCCGATGCGTGGGTGGATCGTGAGTCGGTTAGGCCTCTTCCCTACTCGTACTCCCACTTGTGTAGCCAGGGGTCTTTGGTGTCTTCCTGGAAGGCGCGGAGCTTCATGCAGAACTTGTCGACGAGCGGCTTGTACTTGGGCTTGTCGGCGAGGTTGACCAGTTCGTCCGGATCCTCATCGAGGTCATAGAGTTCGAACTTCGGCCGGTGCAGGTAGTCCTCGACCTTGCGCTTGCCGTAGCGCTTGAGCCCATGCTTGAGCGTCCCCTGCCACGTCGCCGCCGCCCACAGATCGGGTGCGAACGAGTACTGCAGCCCGCTGGCGATGTTGTACGTGAACTTGTGGCGCTTGGTGCGGATGATTCGCATCGGATAGTAGTTCGTAATCTCGTGGAACGTGTGGGCGAGGTAGATCTCATCGCGCCAGTCGGAGGGGCTGGCCCGATCGACGATGCCGCTGAACGAGCGGCCGTGGAAGCTCTCGGGATCGGCGGAGGAGCCGGCGTAGTCGATGACGGTGGGCGTTAGGTCGGCCCATGTGACGAGCCCATCGCAGCGACCGCCACGGTTGGCGTCATCGGGCGTGCGGACGATGAGGGGCAGGTTGGCGCCCGGCTCGTAGAGGTTGGTCTTGGCGCCGGGGAATGCCGCGCCGTTGTCGGCGATGTACATGATGACCGTGTTGTCGTACTGACCGGTGTCCCTCAGAATCTGCATCAGGCGTCCGACGCCTCGATCCAGACGCGCGACCGACTGGTAGTACTGGGCCAGTTCGGCGCGGGTCTCGGGGATGTCAGGCAGGTAGTCGGGGACGACGATCTCGTCCTCGTTGAAGAGCTGCTCTTCGTCGCCGGGGTACGGTTCGTCCGGGTTGCCGAAGCGGTCGGGTTTCAGCGGATGGTCCTGAATCGGGCCTCCGCCGCGATGCGGATTGTGCGAGCACCAGTAGAGGAAGAACGGATCGTCGCCATCCGCGACGAACTCGCGGCAGCTCTCAGACATCGCGACGTCGTCCCGACCGAATCCGCCCCGCGGATCATTGACCTGGAATGGGAAGATATCCATCGGCGCGTAGTGCGTCTTGCCGACGCGGCCCGTGCGGTAGCCGGCGTCGTTCATCAGCGCGGGGAGCGTGACGGTGTCCTCAAAGCAACTGAAGTGGTGAACGTCGTGCGTGTGGCCGAAGGTGCCGTTGGTGTGGTTGTAGAGCCCGGTGAGGATGACGCTCCGACTCGCAGCGCATGAGGCGGTGGTGCAGTAGCTGTTGTCGAACGTGACGCCGCCATTGGCGAGCGCGTCGAGGTTAGGCGTGGCGCCGGACGTGTCACCGTATGTGGCCATGTCACGGCCGTGGTCATCTGATACCATCAGCACGACGTTCGGACGGTCGCTGGTGTTAGGCAATGTGTTCCCTCCGGTTGGTGTGGCTGAGGCGAGGCGTTCTACCCGGAGGGGTGATGTCCCTTCACGGGCAGGGCGAGTCGGATCTGGAGATCCGACCTACGACGGCGGAGGGCGCTACTCCGCCCATGTGCTGTCGGGATTGAACTGCCACGCGGAATCGAAGAAGGCTGCGAAGAGGTGTCTGTTGGGCTTGCCGAAGACGGGCGAGGCGCCCTCGTTGGGCTCGGTGACAGTCTCGGCGCGGAAGATCAGTACGTCG
>CAZKUN010000096.1:21149-30454 GCA_964555935.1 uncultured Armatimonadia bacterium
TGGCTGAACGGGTGGTTGACCGGCAAGCCGACGCCGTAGCGACCGCCGGCAAGGACGGCGACGTAGCGATCGGGATTGAGCGGGTTGGGGTAGACGAGCGCGAGACCGAGATCATCGCCCACGTGCTCCCGACCATCGACCTCGTACCCTCCGTCGATGAAGCTCACCGGCAAGCCATCGGCGACGCGAGCCGTGAGGGTGTTCTCGGTTGGCCCTCCGAGCAGCAGAAGGCCATAGCGGTCTATGTCGGTCTGAGTGACATCCGCGTCGCGCTTCATGCGGGGCCAACCGTCGGTGTAAGCCTCCCAGCGATTGCGCAACCACTCGGCGTCCTCGTCACTCGACCCGCGCACAGCCAGGAACGGATGGTTGAAGATGTCATCGAAGGCGCCGCAGAGCGTCGGCGTCTTGCGTAGCGGCGTCTCCCCCACATCGCCGATGCGGATGGGCTCGGCGGCACTGCCATCGAAGGCCGGCGCGCCGTCCGAGATGACGCGGACGGACTGGTTCACATCGACCAGCGGCGCGGCGAGGGTCAACTCGTACGCGGTGACGTTGCTGGTGGTGACGGTGATGGTGTTGCCCTCGGCGCGGGCTTCGATCTCAGCGGCCTCGCCCCAAGTCCGGATGTCGAGAATCCGCGTCCAGTAGCTCCGGCCGTGGCGGAGCGAGAAGGTCTTGTGCCGGACGAACGCGGGCCATGGGTCGCGAACGCGGCCCTTCAGCCACTCAAGGCCCGGGGCGAATTGCTCGCAGACCGCGTGACCGCCGCCGGGGACGATGTTGTGCTCGTAGAAACCGGCTTCGGCGTGGCGCGCCTCCGCGAAGCGGGCGGCATTGTCCGGAGGCACGGAGGTATCCGCGCCACCGTACTGCGCGAAAATCGGCAGCGATGGCGCGTTGCCCGCGAGATCGACGGGGTTGCTGCGAAGGAAGTGCCACCGGCGGAACGGCAGAAGCTCGTCCCTGGGCAGGCCGCCGAAAATGAGCATGTCAGCGAACGCGGCGTTGGCGACGGCTGCGACCCACAGGCGGGGGTAGCGCAGCGCGAGGTTCAGACTGCCATAGCCCCCCATTGATCCACCGGACAGGTAGACGCGCTCAGGGTCAACGTTGTAGTACCGCTGCGCTTCACGCAGGGCCTGCAGCACGTCCGCCTCGCCCACGCCGACGAAGTCAGTCTCGCTCCGGCCATGGGGCGCCACGACCAGATAGCCAGCCTCCTTCGCGAGGTCAGCGATTCCGCGAGAGTCCCACTTCCGGATCATGTCAACGTTGCCGTGGTACCCGTGGAGATAGACGATGAGCGGCCACGCGCGCTCGGGATCGTAATCGGGTGGCACATCAACGAGGAAGGGCTGCGGGCTGCCGTCATTGTCGGCGTCGAAGGCATACTCGTAGTACGCCGGCTGGTATCCGCCTGGCGCGCCGCCTCCGCCCGCGAGACTGGCGATCGCGGCCGGCCACTCGAAGCCATCGTAATCGCCGACGTAGGCGACCTCGCCCGCATCGATGCGGGCCAGAGCAGCGAAGCCTTGGTCGACTTCCCAGCGCGCCGCGTCCCCAGCCGCATCACCGTACTTGCCGGGGATGAGCAGCAGTTCAGCCTTGCGCAGCTTCAGCCGCGCGAGGGGAAGATTGCTTCGGACGACCAGATCCTCGGCGTCGAGGCCTTGGGCCTCATACTCGGCGATGGCGTCGCGCAGGGGGGCCAGGTCAGGCGGCTGAGCGACACCTGCCGACGCGAGAACAACCAGGAGAGCGGCCAGAGCGTATCGTGACATAGTCCCGTGAGTTTCCGGGCCGCGCGCAGGTTCGCCTGCCCAGCGGCGTGAAGCAGACGGAACTCACACCATCCGGGAGGCAACCGTGCTACTGACTCTCAGCCTGTTGGCCGCCGGCGGCGCGCCGGTCGATTCCGGGTCGCGCATCACGGAGGAGAACGGCGCGTGGACGCTCACGCTCAACGAGCAACCGTTTCTGGTGCTGGGCGCCCAGTGCGATATCTGGCGCAGCACGCGCCAGGATGAGGCCACGCTGGAATTCCTGGACGGCTACCGCGACATGAACGCGACAGCCGTCGGCCTCGGCATCCCGTGGTCGCGCGTCGAGCCCGAGAAGGACGTCTACGACTTCGCGTTCATCGACTGGTTCACGCGCGAGGCCGAGAGCCGCGGGCTGAAGGTCGTGCTGCACCTGTTCTCAACGAACGTCTGCGGCAAGATATACGAGGCCTACCAGGGCGGGATCTACCCTCAATACGCGCCGACCTATATGATCGAAGCGCCCGAGACATATCAGCGGATGGACCTTGGCGACGAGGGTCAGTACGCTTATGGCGGCCCGCCGATGTGCCCGAATGATCCGGATACGCTGGCGCGCGAGGCGAAGCACGTCCGAGCGGTTGCGGAGCATCTGCGGGATGCGGACGCGGATCGGACCGTCATCATGGTGCAACTCAACAACGAGTTCTACTACCAGCAGTGGATCGAGGCGCCGGGCGACCCGGCCAAGGTGCGGTGCCGGTGCGAGTATTGCGAGGCGAAGTACGACGGCGAGCCGGAGGCGCGCTTCATGTTCGCCAGCCTCGCCGAATACGCCGCCGGCGTGAGCCGCGCGTTCAGCGATGTCTATGACATCCCACTGTACGTCAACTCGCCGTGGTGGCCGACGTGGGTGATTGAGCTATTCCTCGAAAGGTGCCCGGAGATTGACCTCGTCGGCATCGACGGCGTGTTCACTCCGCGGGAGCCGAACCAGCTCTCGCAAGGGCAACTCGGGCGCAACATCCCGTTCGCGTCGGAGTGCCCTACCGAAAACGCGGAGACGAGGCGCAACCTGGGAGTCCTACCGTATTACGTGCTGCTTCGCAGACAGGGAATCGGCAATCTGCTCTGGGACGCGGGGCCGGACACGATGGTGCGGAATGAGGAAACGCGCGCGCGATACGGAGCCGCGCTCTACCCTCTCAAGCACGCGATGGCGCCGATTGCCCGAGCGCGAGGAACGGAGCGGATGGTGGGGTGGTTTGCGTTGGAGCATCGCGAGGCGCCGGGCGCGGAACGGGACGTGTTCGGCAATGAGACGGGACGCGCGCTGCAGCCGGAGAGCGTGGCCGACAAGCTCTACCTGCGCAAGGGCGACGTCGAGCGCGAGATCGACGGGTCGGTCTTCACATGCCAACTGGCCGGCTCGCAGATCACGGTGAGCGATTCGGTAGCCGGCGTGATCGTTGACTTGCCTGGACACGGCATCGTGGTGGCGACTTCGGGCGGCACGCTCGCGATCAAGGGAGCCGAGAACCTGGTCGCCGAAGTTGGGCGGTTCGAGGGAGATGTGTGGATCTCGGAAGGAGAGCTGCGCGTGGAGGAGGCCGGCGACACATCATTCATCGAGGCGCGCGAGCCGGTGGTGATACTCCTCGAGCGCTAACGCAGAAGAGCCGCCCCATGTCGAGGCGGCTCTTCGTGGTCGCATTCGCCAACTCCGCTGGGAGCTACTCGGCGATGGTGTATTCCGTCAATTGGCTGATGGTTGGGTCGCCTTCGCCGCGGCGGCTCGGACGCTCCGTCTGCACCGCGCCGACGCCCTTGGCGTACCAGGTAGTGGTCACGCGGTCGCCGCGACCGGACTTGCTGGTGGTGACGACCTTGAGGCAGTCCTCGAAGGTGCCCGCGGGAACCGTAACGGCCTCGACGGCCTCGATCTTGATGACCTGGGTGATTTCAAACTCATTTTCGCCGAACTTGATCTTTGTCGTGGCTTCGCTCTCCGCACCTACCGTCAGAGTACCAGGGAACTCCACGGCCGGGTTATACAGCATCGTCCTCAACTCGGCGTCTTCGCCGCGACCACGGAACATCATGCCGTAGATGGTGTAAGCATCGGCGGTGACGAGTTCGAGAGTACCGCGACGCGCGACGCCCTCGGCGTCCTTGGTCATGGCCATCGGCACCTGCAGTTCACCGACTTCCATCTCGCCGGTAATCTCGATGGTGGACGTGCGCGGGTTCTCACCCGTTGTCGTCATCGTCCATGTGGAGCCGGTCGTTTGGGGCATGTAGTCTGCGAGGGAATAGTCCTGAGCCTGCGATACGACGACAACGCTCGACAGCAGCGCAACACAGCACAGCGCGATCAGTAGACGCCTCATATAGTCTCCTCCCAGTCGTTCACTGCGGGGTTTGCTGGGCCCGTAGACGATACGCGCCCGCGCATTGTTCACTGGCTGCCGACTCCGGCGACGCGCGTGCGGATCGAATAGAGCCCTTTGCCGGCGGTGATGAAGAGCGTGTTGCGATCCGGTCCGCCGAAGCAGACATTCGCGGTCCAGCCCTCGGGGACCTCGATGTGGTCGATCTGCTCGCCGGCGGAGCTGAGCACGGTGACTCCTTTGCCCGTGAGGTAGAGATTCCCCTCGTCATCGAGCGTGACGCCATCAGAACCCATCTCGCAGAGGAGCGCCTTCCCCGCGAGCGTGCCATCGCCATGGATGTCGTAGCCATAGGTCTTCCGCGCGCCGATGTCGGCGACGTAGAGCTTCTTCCCGTCGGGCGTTCCGATGAGGCCGTTGGGTTGCGTGAGGTCATCAGCGACGCGGACCAGATCGCCGCCCGGCGCCCGGTAGTACACGCATTGGCCGTCCTGCTCGGAGTCGCCACGCGTCCAGTAGGGCCGCTTGTAGAGCGGATCGGTGAAGTAGACGCCGCCACCGGGCGCGACCCAGACATCGTTCGGCCCGTTGAGGAGTTTCCCCTCGAAGGCGCTGACGACAACGGTCACGTCGCCGCCGGGAGCGATGCGCCAGAGTTCGTTCTTCTCATCGGCGCATGCCCAGAGATTGCCGTCCGCGTCGAAGCAGAGGCCATTGGACCGGCCGCAGGGCTGCATGAACGTCGATAGCTCGCCATCGAGGCTCCAAACGAGGATGCGGTCGTTCGGCTGATCGGTGAAGTAGACATTGCCCTCGGCATCCGCCGCTGGCCCCTCCGTGAAGGAGAAGCCATCGGCGAGGAGCTGGAGTTCAGCGCCCGGCGCGACGATGGTGTCCTGGGCGGGGGCGGCGACAGGAATCAGCAGGGACATGAGCAGACAACAGGTCATCGGGCGGCTCCTCCATCGGATCGGTCCGGGAACGACGTCGGATCTGGAGATCCGACCTACGACGGCAAACGGCGTCGAAGCTAGAGCTTCGACCTACGAGGGCAGGAGGACGGCGTCGTGGAAACTCAGACTACGAGTTTCCCTGGAGATCCGACCTACGGGTACTGAAGCCGTCCCTACTCGGCGGAGGCCAGAATCCCCACCTGAGGCGTCACGTCAGTCGCGAAGTCGCGGGCCAGCACTTCATTGCCGCCGTCGGTGAGGGAGACGCTTCCTGAGAGATCTCCCGCCGTTGCGAACATGACCGTCCACTCGCGCTCGCCGGACGTGAGCTTGACGCCAGCGCCGTCGCCGTCGCGGATGAGTTCGGTCGCGTCCATCGCGTCGAGAGACTCGTCGCCAACCTGGATGACGTGCAAGAAGAGGTCATCGGCGCTCGCCTCGGTCGGAGAGACCTCAACGCGCCATTGCCCCATCATCGCGAGGGCTTCGGGCTTGAGGTCGCCGCTGTCGATATCCCAGTTCTCGCCCGCCGCGAGGAACTCATTGCCCGGGCCGCCGACAGGGGTGAGGGTGGCGCTCTCGGGCAGGAGCGTGCGGCAGAACATGCGCCCTCCCGAATGGTCGGCGCGGACGACGTCGCCGTCGATGACCGGCTCGTAGGCGGTGTGGAGCAGCCAGTCTTTCTTGTACTCGGGCTTCGTCGTCGAGACGCGGTCGAAGACGACGAAGTGGTTGGGCATCAGGAAGACGTACTGGCGGGTGACGAGGCTCGCCTTCTCCCCCAGGTCAGCGTCGCCGTGCTTGTAGCATTCGGTGGCATCCCCGGCGACGTAGACAAATTGATCGTTGGTCTCAAAGGCCTCCACCACGGAGCCCAGTTGCTTGTGTTGCCCGCCATGGCACCCCTCGACCGAACCGCCCCAGTAATTGGCCGGCGGCTCGCCGGGCTGGTGGATGATGACGCAGTTGTGGGCGACGGTTTGGGCGTAGTAGTTGCAGAGGTGCTGGCCGTTCTCGGCCTCCTTGTAGCGGGTGCCGGAGTCGAGGGCGAGATGGCCGCCGCGGTAGATGACGAAGTTCAACGCGTCAAAGTGCTTGTGCTGGGCGAGGATGCCGCCGACTGTGAAGAGCGAGTAGGTGTCGTCCGGACCGCTGCCCGAGCGCATGAAGATCTGGCCCATGTTGTCGAAATGGCGGGCGTGTGGGAGGCTATCGGGCGCAAGCGCGGGCGGCGCGCTCTCGGCATCGGCGAGCAAGAACGGGTAGATGAACCAGGTGCTCGAATAGCGCTGCTGAGATTCGGGAACTATCTCCTGGAGGTGACGGCCGAGCGCGGCGGCGTCGGGTAGCTGGGTCCCGTAGAGATGGCGGATGTTGGCCATGTGGGTGTAGAGCTGCCAAGATGGGACCTGGTTGTGCTGGTGGGGCGTGTCGCCGTAGCCGAACTCAAGTGGCTGGCCGCCGGTCTCGATCCAGTTCCAGATGACGTAATTCGCGAGCCACGCGCTGTGAGGCCAGTCGGGAGCGATGTTCTCGCCCGTGGCGCTCAGCCAAGTGTAGAAGAAGTTCTGTTCGCTCCAGGGGTAGGCGCCAAAGGCGTAGCCAAGCGTGGGCGACGCCGATCCGCCATCGTCGCCGCAGGCCTTCTTGCGGTGCTCGAGGAGCTTGACGTTCTCGTCATAGCCCCACGCGAACCACTCGTTCACCAGCGTCTCCTCGATGCCCGTCCCGTAGGCGGTGCAGCCGACGAACCACTTGCAGTTGTTGACGCCGTAGTGCCCGGTGGTGTACCCGCTGTGGTTCTCGCGGTTGATCCGCGGCTGGGCGGTGTAGACGCTCTGCAGAACCTGAACGAGGCGGGACATAGTCTCCTCGCGCTCCGCCGGGGTGAGGTCGTTGTAGAGCCAATCCCACGCCATGGTGGCGTGGACGCGGGATGTGGAGTACCAGTTGACGGACTTCTTCTCCTCGAAGCACTGCTCGTAGAACGAGAGGCTGAGATCGAGGAGCGTCTTGGCGAGGGCAAGATACTCGGGGTTCTCGGTCATGAGATAGGCGAAGGCGGCCTCGGCGGCGGCGGGCCCGTATTCCTTGACCTCAGACCCCGCGTCGACGGTGCCGAGGAGCTTGTCCACCCGCGCCTTCCGGGCGTCCCACCACTCGCGTTCCTCATTCAGAGCGCGGGCTTTCACCGCGCCGAAGGTGTCTGCATTGAAGAACAGCCTCGGGTGATCGGGTCGGATGTCATTGACCCACTCGGGCAGGTCCTGAGCCGTGGCGGAAACGGCCAGCGCGACAGTAGCTATTGTGATCGCGAATCTCATGGCGAGTCCTCTCTGAGGGCGGCGTGGATGAGGATGCTCCGAAGGGGTGGGAGAGTCCTGCATCGGCAGGGGCGCGAGGCGATTGGCGCGAAGGGCCATGCGCCATAGAGCGGGAGGCAATGAACATGATAGTGAAGGTCATAGGGCTGACGACACTGGCGCTAATGGTCTCACCGGCGATGGCGGGGCCGCTACGCGTGGGCTTTGGGAAGGCCGCGATCACGCCGGATGATCCGGGCCAGTTCATCGCCGGCTACGGCTCAAATCGCGTGGCCGAGGGCAACCACGACGACATCTGGGTCCGGGCGATGATGCTCAGCGACGGCGAGGACATGCTGGTGCTGCTGGGGATCGATCTGGTCGGGCTGTTCTACCCGGATGCGCGAGAGATCGCCGAGGCGTTCCCCGGGATCCCATCGGACAGCATCGTCGTCACCTGCACGCACGTTCACTCCGCGCCGGACACGCTCGGGCTGTGGGGACCGGCGCCGACTACCTCGGGCGTGGACGCGGCGTACCTGGCGATGGTGAAGCAGCGGGCGAGAGAGGCGATCATTGAGGCCGGGCGGAGCATGGCCCCATGCAAGCTCAGATTCGCCACTGCGGCCGCCCCCGAGAAGACGGGCTACAACGCTCGCGAGCGCGACTTGCTCGACCGCGAGATCAGCATCATGCAGGCGGTGACGCCGGGGGGCGAGGCGATCTGCACGCTCGTGAACTACGCGTGTCACCCCGAGGTGCTGACGACGGAGAGCAAGCTGGTCACGTCGGATTTCGTTCACTACCTGCGCGAGGAGATGCAGGCGAGCGGCGCGGGTGAGGTGCTGTTCATCAACGGCGCGCTCGGCGGGATGGTGACGCCGGAGGTGGATGAGAACTCATTCGAGGAGGCGGAGCGGATTGGGAAGGCGCTGGGCAGCGCGGCGCTCGGGGCGATGGAGAGCATGACGGAGGTTGAGGACGCGGACATCGAGATTGCCCGCGCGACCTTCGAGTTGCCGTTCGACAATCCGCGACTGGCGATGGCGGCGGAGATTGGACTGATCCAGCGCAAGCCGAGCGAAGGCGGTACGGTCACGACGACGGTGGTTGCGGGGCGGATCGGCCCGGCGCAGTTTGCCACCATGCCCGGCGAGGCGTTGCCTACGGTGGGCCTCGCGGTGAAGGGGCTGATGAACGCGGAGCATCGGTTCTTCTTCGGGCTGGCCGACGATGAGCTGGGGTATCTGCTCCACGCGGAGGCGGTGGATAACGAGATGTACGACTACGAGCAGAGCATGTCGGTGAACAAGGCTGCCGTCCCGCTGCTTATGGAGCAGTTGAGGCCGCTGATCGAGGGGATAGAGTAGACGCACGCAGGAGAAAGCCCCCCCGCTGGGCGGGAGGGCTCTGCAATTGCGAGCTGGCGTGCGGATTCGTCACTGTGTAATAGGGCTCCGAAAGTAGAAATGTGTCCGCCATGCAGGAATCCTAGCCATTGGCGTAGTAGATCACGCTAGCAGTACGCCTGTCCGCTCACTTGTCGTATCGAAAGGGAGTGCCCCAGCATGCCTCAGTACGACAAGCTCTTCCGATTCAAGAACCGCACGGGGTTCCAGCCAGACCCACTTGTTCGCAACGATGAATGCCCTTGAGGTGTTCACGGGGTTCTACGAGAACGCCACGTACTGCCCGTGGCCCATGCCCCCAGACAGGAGCTTCGACGTCACCGGCACGAAGAGCACGCTGCACTACAACGACGGCGGCCCGATAGCGCATCTGCAACGCGTCCGCGTCGGCTGGAACACGGCCAGTCACTCCTGCCGCCTGAGCGGGATGTGTTGGGGTCCAAATGCCAATGGCATTCCCATCACCAAAGCGTCTGAGTACGGGACA
>CAZKUN010000097.1:0-30140 GCA_964555935.1 uncultured Armatimonadia bacterium
ACTTGTCGGGCGCGCCGGGTGTCGCTCTGCGCAGCCTCGTGACTTCGATATACCATTGCCCTCAGAACGCATCACAAACTATTTTGCTGGTGTTACAAAACTGTTGGATGCCTGGCCTGCGAGGGGTCTTCCTTCGGGGTCGTCTACACGCCAAAACGGGCCGGAGAGACGATCTCCGGCCCGTTGAGCCGCTGCTTCGGATGCTGCGAGGTTGGTTCGCGTACCGTCAGTACCTGTAGTACCTATAGTACCGCGGGTTGTAGTAGTAGTACGCCGGCGGAAGGATCTCGCCGGGGCGAACGTTGTCGAGGCCTGGGTAAGTGTTGGGCGTGTAGGTGTAGTTGCGTTGTTGCTGGTTGAAGTACTGGAACGACGGCACGGCGTGGTCGAAGAACCGATGCCGGTATCTGGTCCCAACGCCCCTGCTGCGATAGCTGGGCAGCTCGTCCACGCGGACGCGACTACCAAACGAGGGGTACGATCGATCGCGCGTGAACACGCCGATCCCCGGACGTCCGCCCGCGGGATGGCGCAAGCGCGAGCTAAAGTCGCGGTCCACGACTGGATAATCGTCGGGCAGGCGCTGGGCGCCGACGTCCTGCGCCGAGACCGCCAGCACGCCAATCGCGAGCGCCACAGTGAGCAAATGGGCGAGACTCGTGCTCCGTGTCATGCCCACACCTCCTATGCCAAATCCCTCTTACCTACAGTAACGCCTGGGCCGGCTGTATTGCGCCCGGCCACGGCGCCCGTAACTCGGTTGCGAGTACGATTGGTAGCGGTGACCCCTGGAGGGCGCGTAGCGATGCCCGAGGGGAATGTACCCGCCATCTCGATAGATCACCGTCGTGCTGCGACGAGGGCCATAGTCATCGTAGCGGGACGTGTTGTAGTTGTAATTGTTGCTGCGGCGGCTGTAGTTGTGGCGCCGACTGGAGTGGACGCTGCACGCGTAGCCCGTGTTGCAGCAGCAGTCGTCGTCGTCCAGCAGCTCGTAAACGAGCGCCCCAGCGGCAAGTCCCGCCAAAATGCGCCCTGTATCGCCCGCTTGGGCTGCCCGTTGCACCCCGATCGTCGATGCCAGCACCAGCAGAAGAGCCAACACGGCAAACCGATAGGTCATGGTCATCTTGCGTCCTCCTGAGAACTTGCGGCTCCCCCAGCAAGCGAGGATGTCAGTCCTCGCACCCGCATTGTATTCTCATCTACTAGATAGCGTAGTACTACTAATACTATAATACATAGTAGACTGTCAATAGGTTCCATCACCGACAGCACAATGCTGCCCGCGGACCGATGATCGAGGTGCGTCCGGCGCCAACGGGGAACCGTCTGCTACACTAGCCATCGGCTGGGATTTGGAGGTTGGCCGCACATGTCCCCTCGACAGATCGGTGATCGGCGCATCTACCTGTTCCTGATGGGCCTGGCCTGTTTCCCATTTATGGGGGCCGGTTGCGGGTGCGAGAAGGAAGAGACCACCGAGGGCTCCGTCAGCCAACTGCGCCAGGTGCGGATGCGCTACTCCCAAGACCAGCACGGCGACACGTGCTACCTGGTCGCGGAGGTCGAGAACGCGGGCACAACTCCGGTCTCAAATGGCGTCGCCACAGCCGCCCTCAAGAACCGCCGCGACAAGGAGATGGGCAAGAACCACCACCCCATCGGGAAGCTGCAACCCGGCGAACGGCGCACCTTCAGCATGACCATAAACGCCCACGCCGACTTCAGAACGGTCGAACTGACCCTACACGAGCCGGAAGAGGAATGACGGATCTGACGCTAGCGTGGGGCACTCATCACCCATGCTTGCGAGCACGCGTTCGGAGGTGCGCGAAGCCCTGCGGCTACGGGGCATCTACCAGTGACGTGGGTCACGGAGTTCGTGGCGAGCAGTCGGGTGTTGAAGAACACGACGCAGGAGTGTAGCGGATTTTTAAGGGAGTGAGTTAGAGATAAATACTCGACGAATCATCGTAACGGCGGTAGTGCTGACGCTATTGACGGCTCTTTCGGCGTCGGCCCTTTACGCGCAAGGCATCAGCGTTCTTGTAGACGGTCAGTTGCTGAGAACATCAGCCCCCCCCGTTCAGACCGGTGGCCGCACCATGGTCGGGATGCGCGACATCTTCGAGGAACTGGGTGCTGATGTCAAGTGGAACGCAGCCAGCCAGCAGATTACCGCGACACGCGGCGCCAAGATCATCGTTCTTTGGATCGGCCGGCCATACGCCATGGTCGACTCGACCACGCTTCCCCTGGACGTCCCGCCACAGCTAATCAACGGTTCGACCTACGTTCCCGTACGTTTCCCGTCCGAGGCGCTGGGTGCGGGGGTAACGTGGATGTCCGCGACCCGCACGGTCATGATCAACACGGCCAGCATGCCCGCCATCGGCGGCACGACACCAGTCGTTACCACACCGACAACACCCGTCACGCCCGTAGAGCCCGTTACGCCGGCCATTACCGAGGCCAAGGGCTCGCTGCGTGGCATCAGTCTCAACACAACGCCTCCGACGCTCATCATCGAGCCGTATGACGGATCGGCGATGGCGCCGTATGTTATCGTGCCGACCGCGATCTTCCAGCGCGGCGCCACGGGCGCTCCCGTGCTGCGCGTCGTCAACCTCGAGGACCTGCAACTTGGCGATGACGTCACGCTGCATCTCGACGACGCATCCGCCCTTCAGCGCGGCGAGGCGCGCTACACCGAACTGAAGATCACCTACGAGGCCGCGGCGGCGAACAGCCTGCTCGGCAACGACGGCACGGTCCACCGCCTCGGCAGCGATGTCGCTATCACCCGCGAGGGCGTGGGCGAAACCACGATCGGCGCGCTGGGCAAGGGCGAGGAACTCACGCTCAGGGCGAATCCTGAGACGGACCTCATCTGGGCGATCAGCGCTCCCGCCGGAGCGGCACAGCCGCCGGCCCCCATCGCGGGGACGCAGATCCTCCTGCTCGGGCCTGAGGGCTACACCAAGCCGCTGAAGCGCGGCGAGGTCCTGACGGTCCGCATGGAGGGCACCCCCAACGGCCAGGCGACGTTCAGCATTGGCGACGTTCACACCGGCCTTCCCCTGGTCGAGGGTGAGGACGGCATCTACAGCGGACAGTACAAGGTCGCTCGCGACGAGTTGCTCGTCGACGCGCCCATCCGCGCCAGCCTCACGGCCGCAGGCGAGGCTGCCCCGCTCGCCGAGTCAGCGGATCACGTCAGCTTTGACGCCGTCGCTCCGACGGCCGTCGACCACTTCCCGGCACCCGACGCCACGGTCAACACCAACCGGCCGGCCGTTCAGGTCACCGTTACGGATGGCGCGGGCGTGGGGGTCGACCCCGCATCCCTGTCGTTCCATATCAGCGGCACCGACGTGACGCAGAACTGCGTCGTCACCGCCGAGCGCGTGACCTACTACGCGCCGGCCCTGCAGCCCGGTCAGTACCGCTCGATCCTGCGCGGCGCGGACCTCGCGGGCAATGCCTTTGACGTGCGCTGGAACTGGACCGTTGCGCCCGTCGGGCAGCAGACAGCCATCACATCCGTCTCGCACGAACCGGCAGCCACGATCCTGGGCAAGGGCGACACGCTGACAGTGACGCTTCGCGCTCAGCCGGGCGGAAAGAGCGCGTTCTTCCAGGTCGCCGGACACGCGGATGTGGTTGCCATGCAGTTGCAGCCGGGCGGAGACGGAAGCACTTGGGCCGGCGCCTATCGCGTGAAATACGGTGATACGGTCGCCGACGCCGCCATCACGGGGCACTTCACCGATGCGGCTGACCAGACCCACCAGTCCGCCGACCCACAGCTCCTGACCGTCGATGCCGATATGCAGACGCGGCTCACGGTTACGGCACCCGTGAATGGTGGTACGGTCGCCAAGACGTTCACCATCTCCGGGACCGGTATCCCGCAGCGCAAGGTCTCGTATACGGTCGATTACGAGGGGCGCTCGAGACTCCTGAATGCCCCAACCGCTGGGCAGGTCGCCCAGGGCCAGGCAACAGTCGCCGCGGACGGAACCTGGTCGGTCGACATCGACACCCGTCCGGTCGCGAACAATCCGCTGCTCAAGAAGATCACGCAGTTCACGATCGAACTGACGCTCCTCGGACGAGGCGGCACCGAGGTCGCATCCGAGACGCTCACCGTCAAGCCTCAGTAGTCACTCTTGGCTTAGTTGCCACTCACGGCGCCCCGACCAGAATCGGTCGGGGCGCCGTTTCGTTTCCCCCTCCTGCGGACAGGTCGCGCGGGGCCTCATCGCGAATGGTCCCTCCCCCCCCAAAGCAAAGTAGCGAGGGCATTGATGAAACGCGCGCAAGCTCTACTAACTGCAATGCTGTTACCCATCCTGTTGGTGACGGAGGCCGGTATGGCGCCCGCCCAGGACGTGCTCGGCGAGGCAGACTTGGTCGGCAAATCGCTCCCGGCCCAACCCGGCACGGGCGATAACGGCATCAACGTGCTGCTCGACCACTCCCACCAGTTCCAATTCTTCGGATCGTGGACGCTCCCAGGCATGATGCGCGATTCCGGCTACAGGGTCGTCGGCAGTCAGGCCACCCTCGACACCGTGCTCGATCCCGAAGAGAAGAGCCGCGTCCGCGTTCCCGATGGCGACCGGAAGCCATTTGCCTGGTGGCCGAACCCGGAGTTCAACGTGGTCATCACCTACCAGGGCGATCCGAACGCGCAGGAGTACCTGCCCGGCGAGGTGGATGCCCTGAAGGCCTTCGTGGATGGCGGCGGCGGGCTGGTGATCATAGGCAGCGGCGCCCATGGCGTTGAGGCGCTGGAGAAGTGGCCGATCAACACGCTAGCCAAGGAATTCGACGCCCAGTTCACCGGGGAGCAGACGGAGATCAGCGGCCTGAAGGTCCCGAGGCTACAACTCGGCGAGGGCTGGCAACCACTCCTCCGGGGCGGCGATTCCGAACCCGTCTGCGCGCTCAAGACCCTCGGCGCCGGGCGCGTAGCCCTCGTTAGCGACATGGCACTCGCGCGTCCCGAGAAGGACGCCGGACCCGACTCGCCCCACTCCCGCCAGGCGCGCGTGAAAGGCCTCGACACGCTGCTCAAGCTTGTCTCCGCTGGCAAGCCGCCCGTAGGCGGCTCGCGCGAGCTGCCGATGGAGGCCTGGGGCGGCGGGGCGATCTTCCCGGAACTCGAGGTGGAAGTCGGCGACGTGACGATGTTCTACGCGCGCAACCAGAAGCCTGAACTTGTCAGCGTCATCACCGACGACATGCCCGGCGTCAAGGACCAGATCGAGCAGAAGTGGCTTCCCTCGATCGGCACGGGCGATCGGATGTACCTGATTCTCTCAGCGGGCGGCGGGGGCGGATGGGCGGTCAACGCCTACCGGCCCAAGGAGGTCGGCATCATCTCGCTCGACGCCGAGGGTATCCTCTCCGTCTTCGCGCATGAACTCGCCCACACCATGTACGGGCCTCCGAACGACAAGGGAGAGTCAGCCGGCGGCCTGCCGGGAGTCTTCAGCGAGGCCCACGCCGGGTGGTTTCAGGGCAAGATCGGAGCGCTCCGAACGGGCGCGCGCGGCGGGCACGATCCGAACAAGCTCTTCACCTTCGACGAGGACGGCACGTCCCTCGACCTCGCGACGATCGACGCGGAGGACAACTCGAAGGGCTGGACCAAGCTCTGGTGGATCTGGCAGAAGCTCGACGAGACATACGGCGCGACGTGGTACCCGCGCTGGCTATGGGTCAAGAGCGTTCGCTGGGAGGATGATCCCGGCCGCAAGCTCACGTGGGACGAGGTGGTTGAGGATATGAGTATCGCGGTAGGCGAAGACCTCTTCGCATTCATGAAAGAGGTCGGCACGACGCTCACGAAGGACCGATTCCCGACCGCCGCATTTCGAGGCGAGACGCTCGACCTGCCGGTCGCCGAAATCGAATTGGGCGAGGGCGGAGACGCGGTGCTCGAAACGATCGGCGACTACAGACAGCCGTTGCGCTAGCGCTGTTCGGCGGTCTGAGATGTCCGTGATTCTGCTGGCCCTGGAGCGAGCATCTCATCTGAGGCTCGCGCTGCCGCCTCAACTCAGTCTAGGGTTTCGACCCATTTGCGATACTCATCCAGACAGTCCTCGTCGCTCACGTAGGGCTTGTATACGACCCGGATTCTCAGCGCGCCTGTCTCATCCGAGAGGGCTTCGGGCGCAAAATACCCCCGCCAATCCCACGCCGGATTGGATCGGCCGTCCGACTGCGCGCCGCCTCCGGTCGGGGACATGTAGAAGACTACCCCACAGTCCGGCGGGAACATCTGCATGTAGACCATGTCGCCGAACCGCCCGTAATAGAAGGCAGTCGCCGGATCGTACCGCCACTCGGACACGCTATCGGCAAAGCTATTCGTGCCGTGCTTGTAGGTCGCGTCGGCGACCTTCTGCAGCGTCGGCAGCGCCATTCCGTGCGGGTACACGCTCGCCGCATTGCCGTGTTCTGGGTCGAAGTGCTTCTGCCACTGGCCGTCGATGTCGAGGAAGTAGATATGCCGATCCGTCGGCCCGTTCATGTAGCTGGCCGAGTTGAGCCAGAACCCCGCCCCACCACTGGTCCGCGCGATTTCGAGGTCGACGTAGTGCGGCGGCGCGACGGTGTAGTGAATGAGCTGGCTCGGCGAGCCGTCGTAGGAGTGTTGCAGCCATGCTCCGGTCGCTCCGTCGCGGACGATCGACGCCTGGCTGCGTGACGTTATGATCCCCGCGTAACGCGGCACGAAGAGATTGGTCCCCTCCGCGATGTGAGTGAGGCTGTGGAGGCCGATGTAACCCGTCTTGCCGGCGCCGTGGTCGGCGTGGTTGCCGACGACGACCGTGATGTCCCCCGCGCTAAGCGTCGCCCTGATAAGCCCATCCACTGGCGCGGGCATCTCAGGCTGGGCGCAGGCGAGCGTCGCGGCGACAACTATAAGGGCTGCGGATGCAATCCAGGCTGCCATGGCACATCCCCTCTGCGGCAGTATCGCGGGCGTGTTGCTGCTGCGTCCTTCGCAAAGCGTCCAACGCGATCCTCCCGGCGGTGGCAGGTGAGAGGCTGTCGGGGCCGAATCTCACGGCATGACCAGGCGCGAGTTGATACGTGCGCTGGCGGCCCATCGCCGCCCGGGCTCGCCGAACTACGCCGCCCACTACCGCAGCCTTCCCGAGGCTGCGGTGCAACCGGCGCGCTTCGATGATCTGGTCTCGATCCTGCTCGATGACGCGCTAGCGAACACGGTCCGCGACCACGCCGCCGGCGCGCTGGGCGAGGTGGGCGACACGCGCGCCGTGCCGTTCCTCATCGACGCCCTCGGTGCCAAGGCGACCCGACGTGGCGCGGCGACCGCTCTCGGTCGGCTGCGCTCCGAGGACGCTCGACCCGCCCTTGAGGGCATCGCGCCCTCGCTGAGAACCGCCGCGTGGGCCCTCGCGCAACTGCCCCCGCCCGACGATGTTGGCGAGATTGTTGAGAACCTCCGTTCCGGCCAACTCCGGTCTATCAGGCCGACGCTTGCTAAACTCGACCCCGCGAAGCTCGCGGAGGTAACGCGGCATGCCCGGCGTGATCTCAAGGCGGCCCTCGCCGGTCACGAGCACCTCTCGTCCCATCGATGGGCGATCACCACACTGCACCACTCGCAGGACTGTGAATCCGCTCCCCTGCTCGCCGAGGGCCTGCGCCAATTCGTGGATCGACTCGACCTCTGCATCCACATGGGCGACGGAGAGTCGGTCTGTTCCTGTGTGCCAAGCCGGTTGCTCGAGGCCCTCGGCGCCCTTCGCGATCCGGACTCCGTACCCGCGATTGTCGATGCCATCGAGGCCCTCGACAACCCTGTTCAGGTCGAGAGGGCCGCCATCCAGGCGCGCAAAATCGTCGAAGTCCACGACGAGGCCGGCCGGCGACTCGCCCGAGCCGACGCCGGACGTCTGCGCCGAGTGGTTGACCGTCTCCGGACCGAGTTTCAGGAGGCGCCACCCGTTGAGACCAATACCCCGTGGGACAACACGCGCGGCACGGAAGGCTGGCGCCGTCGCGTGAACCGAGCACGCGTCGCCATTGAGCGGTTGCTGGAGACTGTGAACGCATAGGAGACAGGCAACATGGCGGGTCCCGTTCCCACGATCGCGTGCACCAAGCCCGAGGCCCCGGTGGCCCAAGCGCTCCGGGACCGAGGGGTCGAGGTGTCGCTACTCCATATCGAGGCTGAGATGAAGCCCTTCCCCGAACGGTATGGCATCGGCGAAGGCCGCGTCGCCGAGCGAATCACCACTGCGCAATTCATCCGGGGCATCGTGTGGAAGACGCTGTTTCAGACAGCCATCGACATGCGTGGGACTGTGGCGGCGCCGATGTTCGTGATCGAGGGCGAGTTCAACTACGAATACAGCGCCATCCATCCGAACGCCGTGCGCGGGGCGCTCTCGGCTCTGGTCATGGAATACGGAGCGACCGTCCTGCGCTCCGTCGACGTCGCCGACTCGGCCGCGCTCATCGCCATGATGGCCGAGCACGCCCAGTTTGGAGTCCCGGAGATATCTCTCGCCGCCAAGCGCAAGCCCGAGTCTCCGGCTGATGAACAGCGCCGCGTTATCGAGATGCTCCCCGGCGTCGGGTTCACTCTCGCTCGTCGCCTGCTGCAGCACTTCGGATCGATAGAGAGAATCATGCGTGCGGGCCGCAAGGAACTCGCCGAGGTCAAAGGCCTGAGCGTGAAGGGGACGCCGAAGATCCTCGACGTCTTCGGGCGGGAGTACTGCGCGGTCGACTTTGAGGCTGACATAGAGGACGTGCTGGCCCTCCGACCCGAGATGCTGTTCGACATGCCAGTGGCGCTGGTGGACCGGCAGCACTTCTTCCGGAATGCCGAGGGCGACCGACTGATCGCCGACCTGGTGTTTGCCGACGATGATGCGAAGGACGTTTACGTCGTCGAGATCAAGCGAGGCGCCCTGCAGCGCGACGACGAGAGGCAACTCTCCGCGTACCTCGACGCGGCGGGCAATTCGAAGAAGCTTGCGAACTACATGATGGAGGGATACGGGCTGCGGGGAATCCTGGCGGCGCCGAACTCACGCATCAAGCACGTCGAGAACGAGCGGATCGAGATTCGGCTCGTTGATAGCGACGAGGTTGCGCGCGAGCTTGCCAAACAGCGCCTGGAGCGACTGGGGGAGAACGCGTAGGGGTTCCGGCTACATCGCTCTTTCGACAGCCCTGGCCGCGAGGGCGCGCATCTCGCTGGTTGCCGCGACCCCTGGGAACGATGCCAACGCGTCCCCCGCCTCCCCCACCAGTCGACCGGCCGTACCGCGAGCGTAGTCGATGCCGCCCGCCCGATCAACCAATGTCCGCAGCCGAGTCAGGTTCAACTGGTCCGGGGAACCGATCGCCACCGCGTCGCGAAGCTCTCGGAGCAGTCCATCGCCTGAGTGCTGAAGCGCGTAGATAACCGGCAACGTGAGCTGGCCCATGGCGATATCGGTACCTACAGGCTTGCCCAGCAACTCCGGATCGCCGGTGAGATCGAGCAGATCATCCTGTATCTGAAACGCCGCGCCCATCGACATCCCATAGTGCCGAAGCGCGGCCAACTCCTCAGCCGTTGCGCCCGCAGAGATGCCGCCTAACTCGCACGCCGCCGCCATCAGCGCGCCGGTCTTGCTGGAGATGATATCGAGATACGTGTCCTCTTGCAGCTCGAACATCTCCGCCCTGCGCTCGATGTGCACGAGTTCGGCCTCGCACATGGCGCGGACCGCGCTGGTCAGGACCTCAAGCGCTGCAGATTCGTGCCTCTGGAGCAGCTCGCCGTACGCTCGCGCGATGAGCCAATCGGCAACGAGAACGGCGACCCCATTGCTCCAGCGGACGTTGACCGACTCCCGCCCTCGCCGCGTTTCCGCATCATCCACGATGTCGTCATGGAGCAAGGACGCCAGGTGAGTGATCTCAACCAGCGCACCAAACACGATCGTCCGCTCGTTGCTTTCGGATACCGCCTTGGCCGAAAGCAGCGCCAGTTCGGGGCGGAGGCGTTTGCCACCCGCCTGGACGAGGTGCTGATGCACTTGAGGGATCAGGTCCGAACGAGAGCTAACGACGCGGCCTATCTCGGCCTCGACCGCAGCCTTCTCTCGGGCCGTGAGCTCTGATCCCACCAGCCCGTTGCTATCCACTATGTGCCCCTGGCTCGACAGACTGTAAGAAGCGCCCGTATGGTGCTACCTAGGTAAGTAGTATGCCAGACATTCCAGTTCCCGCGCAAGGTCAACGTTACGCAGATTCACGTTTTCCCCCGCCTGCACGGCGCCTGGCGCGAAATTCAGAATCGCCTTCACCCCGGCCGATTCGAGCGCCGCGACGACCCACTGACACGCGGTCTGTGGGACCGCGATCACGCCAATCGCCGCCCCCAACTCAGCGACGCGCCGGTGGAGATGGTCCACGTGCTCGACTTCAAACCCGCCGACGGTCTGCCCAACGCGCTTTGGATCGATGTCAAACAGCGCCCCGATCCTGAATCCTCGGCTCCCGAAGCCGGGATACCGCGCGAGCGCCGATCCCAAGTGACCCGCGCCGACGAGGACGGCCACCTGTTCGCGATCGAGTCGCATGATCCGCGCGAGGTGGCCGCGCAAGTGCTCGAGCCCGTAACCCACGCCGGACCGACCAAACTCACCGAAATGCGAGAGGTCCTTGCGGACCTGGTCCGGGCTGACGCCCGCTTGCCGTCCGATCTCAGCCGACGAGATGTATTCCGGCGCCTCGCCCTCGGACAGAGCCGACAGGACCCGCAGGTACGTGGCCAACCGCGATACCGCAGCATCTGGCACGTTCGGGTTCGTTGACATGGAGTCGCCCACAGCCTCCCGCCGTCTCGGACAGCCGCTTCCCTAGACGGGTATCCCCTTGCTCTGGAGATACTCGTAGGTGAATACCGGACCGTCAAGGCAGATGTAGTCCGCCCCGACATTGCATCGCCCGCACTTGCCAATGCCGCACTTCATCTTCGCCTCGAGCGAGAGCACGATCTGCTCGCCGCTGAACCCGAGCTTCTCCAGCGTCGGAACCACAAAGTGGATCATGATCGGTGGCCCACACGTCATCGTAACCGTATTCTCAGGAGACGGGCCCACATCCTCAATCAGCTTTGTGATGACGCCTACCGGGCCGTCCCAGCTATCATCGCCTTGGTCGACGGTGATGTTGATGTTGGCATCGCCGGCAGCCTTCCACTCGTCTATCTCGCTCGAGTACGTGATGTGCCCCGGCGAGCGAGCGCCATAGAAGAGCGAGATGCTCTCGTATTGGTCCTTCTCAGCGATCGCGGAGACGAGCGCGCTCCGGATCGGCGGCAGACCGATCCCCCCGCCAATCAACACGAGATGCTTGCCCTTCGCCTCCTCCATCGGCCAGCCCGCGCCAAACGGACCGCGAACGCCAATCTCATCGCCGGGCGACATCTCGTGGAGCATCCGCGTCAGACGGCCGACGGACTGAATGCTCAGCCGCAACAGACCGGTCTCCTGGATGCCCGTCGCAACGCCGAAGGGGGCCTCTCCCTCGCCGAAGATCGACAGCTCCACAAACTGTCCCGGCGCGGGCTTGAGTTCATCCCAGACAGACTCGTCCTTGAAGACCATATCGAATGTCTTGAGACCGGGACCCTCGTCGCGGACATCCTGCAGCACGGCGACGTGGGGGAGGTAAGGGTTCTTCATGGCAAATCACTCTGACTCCTTGGCTTCCACTTCGACTTCACTGAGAGCGACCTGCAGGTCAATGTCGACCGGGCACTTGCGGCAACGCGCGCACCCGACGCAGCCGAGCAGCCCATCCATGCGCTGGGGTATGTAGCTGAACTTGTGCATCACGCGCTGGGTCAGCCGCTCCTTGGCTGTGGGGCGCGGGTTATGACCCGCGGCTTGTTTCGTGTAGATCTTGCTGCTGCACGTATCGTAGCAGCGGACGCGCTCCCCGCCGCCCTTGGCGGGCTGATCGCAGATGTCGAAGCAGTGACACGCCGGGCAGAGGTACGCGCAGATTCCGCAGCTCAAGCATCGCTGCGTGATCTGATCCCACTCGTCGCTCTTGAGGAGAATATCGGCGCGAACATCCGAGCCGTCCAGAGCCAGCTCCTGCTCATTCAACTCGCCCACCAGCGTTTCGCCGGCGGCGGCGGCAGCGCTGATATCGTCCTCGCTCGCCGCACCAAAAGCATCCCCGCCCGCGTCGACCGCAGTCTGGCCGGTCTCGGTCTTGATCTCCGCGACATACGCGTCGTCGATCTCCGTGAGCACCACGTCAGCGCCCTCGGGAGAGAGTTCGTTGACGCCCGTCGACGGGCCGAAGCAGTTCGGCACGGGGTGGGGGCAGACCAGCGAGACGAGGGTCGTCTTCACGCGGCGATTCGTGTAATAGGGGTCGACTATCCCGCCGAGGCTGAACGCGCGGTCGAGCACGTTGACCGCCGTAACGTCGCACGGACGGGCGCCGAGTATGACGGTTGGCTCGGCCTCATCAACCTCGCTGACCTCAAGGCCGTCAGGCGTCCGCTTCCATGACACGATGCGCTCGGTCTGCGGGAAGAGAACTTCCTTCATCGGCCGATCCGTGTTGCCATATCCCTCGGGGATCGGCTCGGCCCCTGTCGGGAGCAGACCAAAGCAGGTCGCGTCTCCCTCCTGGACCGGCGCGTAGACTTTGGCGGTCTCCTGCAGCTTGGAGACCCACTCAGCCAGGCGCGACTTCTGGATCTTCATTCGCTCCATTGACTGGCTCCCTGCGTCACGCGGGCTCGTGGCCTCGCGCTCTCGTTCGTCTGACAATTCGCTCCGTGCCTACTCGTCCTGGTCGCGGCTCTCATCTTTGCGGAAGAGCGCTGCAAGCTGCTTCTGGCCCTCCGCCATGCCGGCCAGGTGATCGAAGTTCTCGTTGGTCTCGCGCTCCAACCAACGGTTCAGCAGCATAAGCGGGATGTTCACCGGGCAACCGCGCTCGCAGCTTCCGCATGACGAGCACCGGCCCGCCAGGTGCTGCGCGCGCCCGGTGTGGAACATCCAATTCCCGCCAAACTGCCCGCCGCCGTGCAGCGCCCATTGCGGGTGATGCTCGTCGACGAAGCACTCCGGGCAGAAGCACGAGGGGCACGCGTTCCGGCACGCGTAGCAGCGGATGCACTTGCCCAGTTGCTCGTTCCAGAACTTTGTCCGTTCCGCGGGACTCATCGCCTCGAGTTCAGCGAGGTCATCGTACGCGTCGGCGTTCTCGCGCGCCTCGACCTCATCGCCGATCAGCTCGTTGCAGGCCGCCGGCGTCCGCACCCGACAGAACGTGCAGACCGGCATGATGACCTCATCACGCGGGATCTTCACCGCGCCATCCGGTCCCTCGACCACCACGTCATCGCCGTCCTCGCTGATACTCTCGATCTTCCCGGGCCCGAAGTCCAGCTTCGCGAGCAGGCGACGTTCGTCCAGCTTGCCCTCACACGTCGCGCCGATGATGACAACATCGCTGCGATCGGCCTGGCCCTCGGACGCGACGGTGATCAGCGACCGGGCGTCGCAACCCTTGGCAATCACCGCGACCTTATCCTGGGGCTTGTTGACGTACACGCCCAGGTTTGGCGCGCAGGTGATGTCGTGGATCAGGTTTTCGGCCTGCTCAGGCGTGCTGGCGAAGTACGGGCGCGAGCGGTAGGGCACCGTTCCCCGCGCGTGACCGATGACGTACTTCACCGCGCCGCTCTCAAGTAGCTCTTTGGCTTTTGCGCGTGCGGCCTCAGTCAGGTTACTCATTCTCGCTCTTCTCCAGGTGGAATGGCCCAAGCTCCCGGAGCTCGGCGCTCATCTCGTTCACCACATCCTGGAAGATCGTGCCCTCCGAGGCGGAGATCCACGTCTGCCGGAAACGCTTGTCCTCAATCCCAATCGCCTTCAGCAGCGACCGGGTGATGACCATGCGGCCCTGACACGCGTAGTTCCCCTCGGCGTAGTGGCAGTCGCCGATGTGGCACCCGCTCACGAGCACTCCGTCCGCACCGCGCTCGAACGCCTTGTAGACCATGAGCGGGTCCACGCGGCCAGAGCACGGAACGCGGATGATGCGGATGGCCGCGTCGTATTCCAGGCGGCTAGCGCCCGCAAGGTTGGCGCCCGCGTAACTGCACCAGTTGCACAGATACGCCAGCAGCGTTGGCTTCCATTCCTTGGAGGCGCTCTCCGTCTCGACCGTAGCTTCCGCGGTTGTCTCTTCAGCCATGCCTAGCTTCCCTCATGCAGTCGTCTTGTAGGAGCGAGTTGAGCCGCGACCGTCGTTGTCGTCAGTCCGGCACCAATTCGCACAGCGCCTCAATCTGAGCCTCGAGTTGGTTATCCGTAAACGCGCGCAACGTCATCGCGCCGCTGCGGCAAGTACCCGAGCACGCGCCGCAACCATGGCACAAGTTCTCGTTCACGTCCGCGACCATCCGCGTAATGCGGGCCGCGCGGTCCTCGTATTCCACCATATCGATCGCGTCGTACGGGCAGGTGACGTAGCACGCCCGGCACCCGCTGCATAGATCCACGTCGCAGCGCGCGACGCTCGGCTCGCTGAGCAGCTTCTCTTTCGAGAAGATCCCCAGCACCTTCGAGGCCGTCGCGCCCGCCATCGCAACCGTGTCGGGAATATCCCGGGCGAACTGCGCCGCGCCCGCGACGAATATCCCGCTGCTCATCGTGTCCACCGGCGCGAGCTTCGGGTGCGCTTCGTTGAAGAAGCCGTCATTGTCGCAGCCGATTCCAAGAACCTGGCTCACCGCGTGCGCGTCCGCTCTCGGCTCCATGGCGGTTGCCAGAACCACCAGATCCGCGTCGATCTTCACTTGCCCGCCGCCGAGCGTGTCGACGCCGAACACGCGCACTTTGCCATCGACCTCGAACATCCGGCTGACGCGGCCACGGATGTATTGCGCGCCATACTTGCGCTGGGCGTCGCGGATGAACTCCTCGTAACCTTTGCCCGTGGCGCGGATGTCGATGTAGAAGATCGTCGCCTCGGCATCCGGCACGTGGTCCTTCAGCAGGATCGCGTGCTTGGCCGTGTACATGCAGCAGACCTTCGAGCAGTACGAGTAGCCGTGCTTATCATCGCGCGAACCCGCGCACTGGACGAACACGACCTTCTTCGCCTCTTCGCCGTCCGACGGGCGTAGGATCTTCCCGCCCGTTGGCCCCGAGAGGTTCAGCATCCGCTCGAACTGCAGCCCCGTCACCACATCCTGGATCTCGCCGGCGCCGTACTCGCCGTAGTCCGTGTAGTCCCAGGTGTCGAACCCCGTCGCAACCACGATCGCGCCGAAGGTCTCCTCCAGGATCTCGTCTTCCTGCTCGTAGTCCACGGCGTTCGCCGGGCAGATCTTCTGGCAGACGCCGCACTTGTCTTTCTGGAACTTGATGCAGTGCTCGCGGTCAATGACCGGAACGAGCGGAACGGCTTGGGGGAACGGCACGTAGATCGCCGTCCGCGGGCCAAGCTCCATGTCGTACTCGCTCGGAATCTTCTTCGCGGGGCACTTCTCCCAGCACGTCCCGCAACCGGTACATGTCTCCGGATCGACCGACCGCGCCCGCTGGCGGATCTTGACCTCGAAGTTACCCACGAACCCGCCGACCTCTTCGACCTCCGAGTAAGTCAGCAGGCGGATGTTCGGGTGCTGAAACGCGTCCACCATCTTCGGCGTCAGGATGCACGCCGAGCAATCAAGCGTCGGGAAGGTCTTGTCGAACTGACTCATCCGGCCGCCGATTGACGGCGACTTCTCAACGACCGTCACCTCATAGCCGCCGTCCGCGATGTCGAGCGCCGCCTGGATGCCGGCGACGCCTCCGCCGACGATCAGCGCGCGCTTGGTGATCGGCGCCTCCGACTGAAGCAGGGGCTCGTCGCGCGCCGACTTCGCGACCGCCATGGCCATAAGCTCGGTGGCCTTCTGAGTCGCGTTGTCCTTGTCCTTGTGCACGTACGAGCACTGTTCGCGAATGTTCGCCATGCTCGACATGTACTTGTTGAGCCCCGCGCGATCCGCGCAGCCCTCGAAGGTCTTCTGGTGCATCTGAGGCGTGCAAGCAGCCACGACAACGCGATCGAGGCCATGCTCCTTGATGGCGTCCTCGATCTTCTGCTGTCCGGCGCTCGAGCACATGTAGACATAGGTCTGCGCATCCGCCACATACGGCAGCTGGGCGGCCTGCTCGACGACCTTCTCGGTGTCTACCGTCTTCGCGATGTTGGTCCCGCACTGACAGACAAATACGCCAACTTTTGGCATGGTGTCCCCTCTTCGGTGTGAGCTTCGGGCCTCCCCAAGGCCCGGGCCCTCCCTGTCTGTCCGCACATCTCCCCTGAAGCCGCGTAGCGACGGGCTTCCAGCCCGTCGATGGCTCCGGCGGGGATTCCCGCTAACCGCCGACCTTCGACGCCAACAACTCCGTCGCCGGCGTCATCAGCTTCTCGATCCCCAGCTTGTGCGGCAGCACACCAAGGGCGGTGCCCACGAGCTGAGTGAAGTAATAGACGGGCAGGTTGTACTCCGTGCCGCGCTCCGCGGCGGCCTGGGTCTGACGCCAGTCGAGGTTGCCTTGGCACAGCGGGCAGGCAACCACCACTGCCTCGGCGCCGGACGCGACCGCGTTGTCGAGAATATCCCCGACAAGCTTCCTCACCACGTCTACCCGGCCAAGCGCCAAAGCGCCGCCACAGCACTCGACCCGGTAGGACCAATCGATCGGCTCCGCGCCAATCGCCTCCATGAGATTATCCATGCTGCGCGGATTCTCATGATCGTCAAACTGCGCGACACCCGGCGGCCGGACAAGCAGGCAACCGTAATAGCAGGCAACCTTCAGCCCCCCGAGTGGCTTGACCACCTGATCCTTGATCCGGTCGATGCCATAGTCGCAGGTCACTGTCTCGAGCAACGAGCCGACGCGCATCTGCCCCGCCTCGTAGTCGACCTCCGCCTTCGCCAGCATCTTCCCTAGCCGCTCGGGCTCTTCGCCCAACTGGTAGTCGGCGAACTTGAGCCTTGCGAAGCACGCCGCGCACGGCGCCGTCACGGCCTCGGCCTCGGTCTCCTTCGCCAGCGCGAGGTTCCGCGCGCCGAGAGCGACCGCCAGGTCATGATTCACGATGTGCGCTGAGCTTGCCCCACAACAGTTCCAGTCCGGCACCTCAACGAGTTCGATGCCCAGCGCCTCGCACATCGAGTGCGCGGACTGGTCGAACTCAATGGCCGTTCCGTCAAGACTGCATCCCGGATAGTAGGCAACTCGCATGCTCTGTGCCCTCACGCTGCTCTTGTCAGTGATCGTCGTCGTCATCTCCGCTCAACGCCGCCTCGAACAGCTTCGCCATCTGGTCGGCGTTGCGGATCTTGGCGAAGTGCCACGGCTTCAGTTTCTGCTTCCCAAATAACCGAATGCCAAGCCCGACGTCCTCGGTCAACTTCAGCGACTTCAGCTTGTACATTCCAATCAGCTCGTGCTCGTTGAGCCGACCGCAACGCTTGATGCAGTCGAGGAACGTGTCGTGGAAGATCCGCATCGTCTTGACGTCCGGCGGCACGGGGTAATCTTCCTCGACAGCGATCCGTCGAAGCGCGTCCATGGTCTCCGCGACGCCCACGTCCATCGGGCAGCGGGCCGAGCACATCTCGCAAGACGCGCACACCCAAATCGTGTTTGCCTTTAGAGCGCGCTCTTTCTTGTTGAGCTGCACCATGCGCATCAGCTGCTGCGGGGGAATATCCATCTCAAATGCAACCGGGCACCCCGCTGTGCACTTGCCACAGTTGTAGCAGTGCTCCACGTGCTCATGGGCGATGTCAAGGACGCGCTCAAGGAGGGTGGGGGACTTTACGTCAGCGGCTTTGGTGTCAGCCATCCCTGTATCCTTTCTGTCCGCGTGCGGACAGTCGAACTCGGGCAGGCGCACCCGGCTTCCGCCGCCGTGGTCGCTAAGACAGTCCGCCTGGGAAAATCGATTCGCTCAGGAAACGGATCAATGGATTAGGCAATATGCCCAGCAGGAGCGTGCCGATGAGGGCGATGATAATCGCCGACTGCACTCCTGCGACAGCCTTGGGCGCAACGTCTTCCGTGTCCAAGTCCGATGCCGGCCGGAAGTACATCACCCGGACGACGTTCATATAGTAATAAACGGCTATTACGCTGTTTATGACACCCACAATCGCCAGCCAGAGGAACGCTTTATTGTGGATGGCGATACTGAAGACGTAGAACTTGCCGACGAAACCAGCCATCGGCGGGATCCCCGCCAAGCTGAGCATGAAGATCGTCATTGCCAGCGCGAGGAACGGAGAGCGCGTTGCGAGCCCGCTGAAGCGTTCGATCGCCTCGGATCCTGTTGCCTGCTCGACAGCTATCGCCACCGCAAATGCCCCGATGTTCATGAAGAGATACGCGGCAAGGTAGAACATCACCGCGCGCATCCCGCCATGGGTCCCGATCGCGCCATCGGCCCCGGTGGAGTGCCAGTCCGCTCCCTGCCACGCGACGACGGCGATCAACAGATATCCCGCGTGCGCGACCGAACTGTATGCGAGCATGCGCTTGATGTTGGACTGGTGAAGCGCTGACCAGTTACCCATGAACATGGTCAGCGTGGCCAGAAACGCTACGACAAGCGGCCATTGCGAGTAGATCGCGTTGTCGCCGGTCATGAACAGCCGGGCGACAACAGCCAGGCCGGCGGCCTTCGGGCCAACGGAGAGAAACGCCGTGACCGGAGTCGGCGCGCCTTCGTACGCGTCCGGCGCCCACCAGTGGAACGGTGCCATCGCGATCTTGAATCCAAGCCCGACAAGGATGAACAGCGCCGCAAGCGGCTGCAGGAGCGAGTTGCCCGTCAGTCCGGCCGCGAGTTGCTCACTGCCGCCGAACACCCCATACAGCTTCGTCGTCCCGGCGACGCCATAGAGCAGGCTCATGCCGTAGATCATCACGGCCGAAGCGGCCGCACCAAACAGGAAGTACTTCAGCGAAGCCTCGGCCGAGCGCGGCTGATCGCGGAAGAAGCCCGTCATGATGTATGAGATGATGCTGACCATCTCAATCGCGAGCAGAATGACGATGAGGTCGGACGCGCCGGCCATAAGACACAGGCCCAGGACGGCCCACACGAGAAGCGCGAAGAACTCGCCGTATTCCTCAACGACGCGGCGCATGTACGAGGTGGAAATGAAGACCACCAGCACGCCAGTGGCCATGGCCAGCAGCTTAAAGAACACCGCGAAGTCGTCGACCGCGTACGAGCCCATCAGGATGGTCGTCGTGCCCTGGCCCCAGAGACTTGCCGCAACCGGCAGGCCTCCGATCAGACCAAGCGCCGCGACAATAGGAGCCGCGAGCGGCTGCTTGCGCTTCGCGAAAAGCGCCACGCCCAGCACGAGCACGCCTAGTATCGCCAGATAGATCTCTGGCGCGAACATGCTCAGGTCTTTAGTCGGATTCAGGACCACGTCCACGTTCATACAGACCTCAACGCCCCGTTCAGATAGGCTAACTTACGCTTGAAAGCAGGTACTCGACGATCCTCGTGATGGGGCCATCGATGACTTCCATCAGCGGCCTGGGACACAAGCCAATGACGAGCATCAGGATGCACAGCGGCACGATCGCGACGATCTCGCCCCAGTCCATGTCCGGCAGGTCGTTCCACTTCTCTTTCAGCGGCCCCAGGAAGATCCGCTGGATCATCCACAGGAAGTACGCCGCCGTAATGATCACTCCGAATGCCGAGAGGCACGTGATCAGCGAGTATGAGCTGAACGCGCCCAGGAAGACGGCAAACTCAGCGATGAACCCGGCGAGCCCCGGCAGCCCTAGCGACGCGAAGCAGGCGAACATCATCAGGCCCGAATACAGCGGCATCTGCTTGGCGAGGCCGCCAAACTCGTTAATATCACGCGTGTGCGCCCGGTCGTAGACCACGCCCACAAGGAAGAAGAGCGCCCCCGTGATGATCCCGTGAACGACCATCTGCAGCACCGCGCCGTTGAGCGCGTATGCTCGCGTCGTAACCGTCGCCTCGAGATCCCCGAAGCCCGAGCCGGGCGCTGCCGCCGCGGCCGCGACGCCGAGCATCACGAAGCCCATGTGGTTAACCGAGGAATACGCGATCAGCTTCTTCAAGTCCGTTTGCGCCATCGCGCACAGCGCGCCGTAGATGATGCTGATGAGCGCCAGCACGGCGATGACATATGCGTATGTCATGCTCGCCTGCGGGAACATCGGCAGGTTGACCCGCAAGAACCCGTAAGTCCCGAGCTTCAGCAGCACGCCAGCCAGAATGACCGAGCCGGCCGTTGGCGCCTCGACGTGAGCGTCGGGCAACCACGTGTGGAACGGCCAGAGCGGCACCTTGATCGCGAAGCCCAGAAAGAACGCCCAGAAGATGAGCCCCGCCGTAACCGGACCGGCGCTGGCCAGCGGGTTCATCTGGATGATCTTCAGCATGTCGAACGTGCCGGTCGCGAAGTACAGCGCCAGGATCGCCAACAGCATGCACAAGCTGCCAAGCAGCGTGTACAGGAAGAACTTGATCGACGCGTACTCGCGACGAGGGCCGCCCCAGACACCGATCAGGAAGAACATCGGCACGAGGCCGATCTCCCAGAAGACATAGAACAGGAAGAAATCGAGCGACATAAACACGCCCAGCATGCCGCACTCGAGCAGCATGAACCAGGCCATGTATTCCTTAACGCGTTCGGTGATCCGCAGCGAGTAGACGATGCACAAGAAGCTCAGCAGCGTCGTCAGCATGATCAGGGGCATCGACAGACCGTCAACGCCGACGTGGTAGCTGATACCAAACTGCGGGATCCACTCAGCCTGGTAGTCGAGCACGAGCTTCGTGTCGCCCGGCCCGGGAATCGCCTGGCCAGAGAAGGCGACGTACGTCAGAACCGACCAGGCCATCACGGCGGCAGTGGTTGCCAGCGCGACGTACTGGATCTGCTTGACGTGCCTCTCCTTGTTGAGAAGCAGGATGGTGACTAGCCCGGCGAGGGGCAACAGCAGAAGTACAGTTAGTATCATCGACGCACCTGTTTCAAGACGCTCGCCTTCCGCGCTCAGCCACGTGAGCCCGGGACTATGGTGAGTACCCGGTCATTACCACGACCGCCGCAGCGATCAGCGCCAACATTAGGGCTGAAAACGCGATGTAATGCTGAACTCGACCCGTCTGGAAAATCGTAACGATGCGGCCGGCCCAGTTCTGGATCCAGGCAACCAAGTTGACCGCGCCATCCACGACCTTGTTATCGAATATGCCGGTCCACGCCGTCAGCACCAGCCCGAAGAACCAACCCGTGCCGTTGACAATCCCGTCGACCACATACTTGTCGAACGTGCCGCAAGCATTGGCGAAGGCCATCAGGCCGCGCACGAACGTCGCGTTGTAGATCTCATCGAAGTAGTACTTGTTGCGAAGCGTGGTATGGACCATCGCCAAGCCCGGCACCGACGCCTTCAGCTTGACGGGATCCACGACTTTCCAGCCCCAGATTAGCGCCGCGAAGAGCCACCCTAGCCCAGCCGCGAGGACCGACACCAGCAGTGGGATCGTTGCGAATTTGGCGCCCAGGAATGAGAAGTGAGAGATCGCCTTCGCCGCCTCCGGCAACGATGGCTCCACGGAGAATACGAACGTGTGGAACAGGCTGTGCCCGCCGCCGGCCGGAGGAATGCCGAGCCAGCCCAGGCCCACTGCGAAGATCGCCAAGACGATCAGCGGGATGGTCATCGACTTCGGGCTCTCGTGCGGATGAATGCTCTCATCCCGCGGGCGATCGCCCGCGAACGTCAGGAACATCAACCGTCCCATGTACAGAGCCGTGCAAAACGCCGCGAACTCGCCAAGCCAAAACACCGGCTTATCGAAGGTGAACGCGGCGACCATGATCTCGTCCTTGCTCCAGAAACCGGAGAAGAACAACGGCACACCCGTCAGCGCCAGCGTTCCCATGAGGAACGTCCAGAACGTCACGGGCATCGATTTGCGCAGGCCGCCCATCTTCCACATGTCCTGCTCGCCGCCGCAGCCGTGGATCACGCTGCCCGAGCCGAGGAAGAGCAGGGCCTTGAAGAACGCGTGGGTCAGCAGGTGGAATACGCCGGCCACCCAGCCGAAACAGGCGATCCCGAAGATCATGAAGCCGAGCTGACTGACCGTCGAGTAGGCGAGGACGCGCTTGATGTCGTTCTGCGCGATCCCGATCGTGCCCGCCATCACGGCGGTGATGATCCCGACATACCTCACGAGTTCGATGCTCGTCATGCCACCGAGGATTGGGCACCCGATCTGCAGCACGTGCTCGTTCGTGTAGATAACCGCGATCCGCGCCACCATATACACGCCCGCCGCGACCATCGTGGCGGCGTGGATGAGGGCGCTGACCGGAGTCGGACCCTCCATCGCGTCAGGCAGCCAGACATGGAGAGGGAACTGCGCGCTCTTGCCAATAGCCCCGGCAAACAGACACGCCCCCGCGATTGCCGCGGCGAGGATCGGGAACGCGCTAGCGTCGCCCACCATCCCCAGCGCCTCGGCGATATCCAGAGACGGGCAGTAGTAAAACACGATCATGATACCGACCAGGAAACCGAAGTCCCCGATGCGGTTCACGATGAAGGCCTTCTTGGCGGCGTCGGCCGCCGATGGTTTCTCGTACCAGAAGCCAATTAGCAGGTATGAACAGAGCCCCACAAGCTCCCAACCCGCAAACAGCAGCAGGAAGCTACTCGACAGGACCAGCAGCAGCATCGAGAAACAGAAGAGCGAGAGATATGCGAAGAAGCGGGAGTAGCGCGGATCGCCATGCATGTAGCCCATCGAGTAGATCTGAATCAACGTGGCGATGAGCGTGACCATCGCCAGCATGGCGGCGGTCAGGTTGTCGATGCGGATGCCAACCCGGAGTTTTCCGTCGAAGTCGCCCTTCGTCGGGATGTGTTTGGCGATGTGCCCGAAGACTTGCCACTCAACCAACTGCTCGTATGCGGCGGGACCCTTCTGTTGCTCTCCCGCCGGTTCTTCGTGGCCGGCTGATGCAGTCTCAGCCCCATGGTCGGCATCGTCGCCGTGAGAATCACCAGACTCATCCGCGGCGGCATGCCCACCCTCGGCCCCCTCCGCGCCGTGTCCGCTGCCGTGCAACACCTCGGGATGCGCCTTGTAGAAGTCAGCTGTCTGGGTGACGCGCGAGTAGAGCACGCCCCACGCGATCACGCAGGGAATCGCAATCCCCACGACGCCGATCAGCGCGACGCGATCGCCGAAGCGCTCGTGCCACTTCTTGCCCCAGCCAATTAGGACCGCCGCCGCGATTAGGGGCAGCACCGGAATCAGCCAGGATAATCTCTCGAACAACACGGAGTCTACCACTTGAGCAGGCTCACCTCATCCGCGGTTGTCGTGCGGAGTGTTCGGTATACGTTCAGGATGATCGCCAGGCCCACCGCCGCCTCGCAGGCCGCGAGGGTGATAACGATCAGCGCGAAGATCTGCCCGTCGATCGCTAGATTGAAGAGTTCGACGATGTACATTTTCCCGGCGACGTCTACGATCTGCACCGGTGCCAGGAAGCGCTGGAAGGCAATGAGATTGATGTTCGCGGCGTTGAGCATCAATTCCACGCCCAGCAGGATTGCGATCGAGTTCTTGCGCGTGATAACCGCAAACAGACCGGTCGCGAACAGAATAGCCGCGAGCGCGAGGAAATGTTGGAGGGTTAGCTGACTCATCATCAGGCGCTCTCCTCCTCGCCCTCGGCGTCCGCGGGTTCATCGTCGTCATCATTGCCGCTCGGACCCAGGATCTTCCCAGCCGCTACCCATCCCTTTTCGCGCCGGGCCATGATGATTGCGCCAACCATGGCTACGACCAGGATTAGCGACGTGAGTTCAAATGGCAACACGTAGTAGGTCAGGAAATAGAAGCCCGTGCGCCGCACGTTCGATTCCTTCATCTCGTATGGCCGCGGCTGGCCTGTTTCCTCATCCAGCTCTACCGTGTAGGCGTACCAGTCGCTGCCCTTCTCGTGGCCGGTAATCTCAACCACCGGCACGTCCAGGCGGGCGTTGGGGCTCTGGAAATCCGGACCCGTCTGCCGAATTGACGCCAGCAATATCAGACCGATCAGGCCGGAGATGAGCAGGCCTGGCAGGACGATGTGGTGCTGCGCGACGATCGGTCCGGTGCGACGCTCGAGCAGGAAGATCGCGAACAGCATCAGGACCATGATCCCGCCGGCGTAGATCAACAGTTGAAACGCCAGCATGATCGCGGAGCCAAGCACGGCGTAGAGGCCCGCAATCCCCACAAAGCAAGGGAGCAGCGACAGGCACGCGTGCGTGACGCGTCGCGCGGTCACCACGAAGAGCGCGGACACCAATGTCAGCACCGCGAGCCCTGCGAAAACAAGCAGTTCCCACTGACCCCCGGTGATGAAGTTCTCTATCGATTGCATCATCGCGCTACTCTACCTCGACCGTCGAGATCTCGGTGTAGCTCTCGCCCTCTCGCGTCAGGCGATCCATGTCCCAGATGAAGTCTTCCATCTTCTCGACCGCGCCCACGTAGGTCTTCGTCATCGTGATCGCGTTGAACGGGCAGACCTCGGTGCACAGCCCGCAGTACATGCACTTAGCCATGTCGATCACGAACTCGACCGCCTTGCGCTCTTTGCCCTTGCCCTCGCCCGTCACCTTAATGCAGTTGTCCGGGCAGATCTTGGCGCACTGGCCGCAGGCCGTGCAGTTCAGCTCGCCCGATTCCGGGTCGGCAATCAGGCCGAGCATGCCGCGGTAGCCGGCGCCGGGCTGGTAGTCGTCTTCGGGTTGCTTGTTTGGGTAGCGGTCCGTGACGCTCTTCCGGAAGACGTGGCCCAAGGTCACGCGCATTCCGTCCACGATGCTTTTCGCACCGCTCACCACGTCCGCAACAAGTTCCGCTACGTTTTGCTGTGCCATATCCCAGTCTTATCTCCCCCGCTGGGGGAGTGGTCTCGCCCTGCCGTCTGTAGCACCGGCGCCCTCGCCGGTGCAGCTGTCGTCGTAGGACAGGCGCAGGGAAACTCGGTGTTTGAGTTTCCGCGCCTGTCATCAACCCGCGTAGCGACGGGCTTCCAGCCCGTCGAATGCCGTCCCTACCCACCCATCCCCGGATAGTCCCACCCCAGCATCACAACCACGCCGACGATCGCGATCCCAATGAGCCCCGCCGGGATGAGCAGCTTCCAACAGAAGCCCATCAACTGGTCGACGCGAAGCCGCGGCAGCGTCCAGCGGACCCAGATTATCACCAACAGGACCGCCCACGCTTTCCCGTAGATCACGAGCGGCCCGGGGATGAAGTCGAGCGCGGGAATACCCGTGTGCCAGCCGCCCAGGAAGAGGGTGGCGAAGATCAGCGAGACGATGAACGAGTTCGCGAACTCGCCCACGAAGAAGAGGCCGAACTTCATGCCGGTGTACTCGGTGTTGAACCCGCTAACAAGCTCGCTTTCGGCTTCCGGCAGGTCAAACGGCGTCCGGTTCAACTCGGCGAGGCTGGCGATGAAGTAGACCAGGGCCGGCAACCACAGCCATGCCCTGAAGATGTACCACTCGAAGAACCAGCCCGACTGGCCCTCGGCGATCTCTCGCATCGACATGGAGCCGACCCACGTCACGAGCGCGATGACCGCCAGCGCCTGCGGGATCTCGTAACTTACCATCTGCGCCGCCGAGCGCAATCCGCCGAGCAGCGACCACTTATTGTTGCTCGCCCAGCCGGCCATCATGATGCCGATGACCGCGATTGACGCGACCGCTGAGATAAACAGAATGCCGATCGACAGATCCCCGCCGCTGGCGTCCTTGTCCCACGGGATGACCAGGAGCGTCACGATCGCCGTGGCGAACACCAGCATCGGCGCGACCGTGAACATCACCTTGTCGCACGCGGCGGGCATGATGTCTTCCTTGAGCAGGAGCTTCAAGGCGTCCATCGGGGTCTGCAAGAGCCCGTACGGTCCGACGCGCATCGGCCCGAGGCGCTGCTGGATGAGCGCGCTGACCTTGCGCTCGGCATAGATCACGTACATCACCGTGAGCAGGATGACCGCGACGATGATGAGACACCCGAGCAGGCTGCCGATCATGCCAGCCAGCGGATCCGGGATGCCCCAGCCATTTGCGAGCGACTCAAGCCACTCGATGATCTTGCGGGTTAGCGACACGGGTCTATCCGACTCCTAAAGATCGGTTAACTCTTGCGCCGGCGCAACTAACGATCGATGTCGCCGAGCACGATGTCGATACTGCCTAAGACGGCAACGAGGTCCGCGACGAGTCCGCCGCGTGACATCACGGGTATGGCTTGCAGGTTTGCGAATGACGGTGCTCGCCAGTGCATCCGAGGCGGCTTCGGGCTGCCATCGCTGATGAGATAGCACCCCAGCTCGCCGCGCGGCGACTCAACGTGCGTGTAAGACTCGCCCTCTGGCGGCCGAATGGTCTTGGGGACCTTGGTCTGGAAGTCCTCGCCCTTCATCCCGTCCAGAGCGTCGAGGCACTGCAGCGCCAGTTTGCGGCTCTGGCGCATCTCCTCCATACGCACCCGGTACCGAGCGAGGCAGTCGCCCTCTTGCTCGACGGGCACGTCAAACTCAAGCTCGGGATAAACGCTGTAAGGGTCGTCGCGGCGGATGTCCCAATCGATGCCCGACGCGCGAGCCATCGGCCCGCTGATCGCGTAATCGACAGCCTCGTCCTTTGAGAGGAACCCGACGCCATCCACGCGGCCTTGGAAGATCCGGTTATTCGTGAAGATCTGATCGTACTCGCCCATGCGTTCGGGGAGGATGTTCAGGAAGTCGCGGCACTTCTCGCCGAAGCCCACGGGAAGATCGTTCCTCAACCCGCCAATCCGCATGTAGTTATATAGAAGGCGTTGGCCCGTGACCGATTCGAGCAGGTCGAGCACGACTTCTCGCTCGCGGAAGCAGTAGAGGAACAGGGTGATCGCGCCGAGGTCGAGTCCGAATGTCCCGAGCCACAGCAAGTGGCTCTGGAGCCGTTGCATCTCTGACATCAGGACCCGAATGTACTCGCAGCGCCGGGGGACTTCAACGCCCAGCATCCCCTCAACGCCACGCACGTAGACGAAGTTGTTGATCAGCGAGCCGAGGTAGTCGAACCGGTCTGTGAACGGGACGATCTGCACGTATGTTCGGTTCTCGCAGATCTTCTCCATGGAGCTGTGCAGGTAGCCGATCACCGGATCGCACTCGATGATCAACTCGCCGTCAAGCGTCAGCACGAGCCTCAGCACCCCGTGCGTGCTCGGGTGCTGCGGCCCCATGTTGAGGACAAGGTCTTCGGTTGTGAAGTCCGTGACTTCCATGATCGCCTTAGCCCAGCTCGTGCGTCGGATCAGGCCGCAGATACGGGTGATCCGGAATCTCGTAGTCTTTCCGCATCGGGAAGCCCTCCCAGTCATCGGGAAGGAGCAACTTGCGCGGATCGGGGTGGCTCTCGAAAACGATACCGTACATCTCGGCCGCCTCGCGCTCGTTCCAGTTCGCGGCGCGGAAGACGCTCGCGAGCGACGGAACTACTGGCTCCTCGCGAGGGACGCGCACGTGGATGGCGACGTGCTCAGGCTTGCCGAGCTGATAGATGTGGTACGCCACGCCAAGCTCTTCGCCGTGGTCGATGCCACACAGGTTCGCGAGGAAGTTGTAGGCCCCGGCCTCCCGGTCCCGCAAGGCCGTGATAGCCTCAACGAGGCCCTCGGCCTTCAGCGTCAGGTTGACGCTGGTGCCGGAGACGCTGGCCTCGACAATGGCGTCGCCAAGCATCTCGACGATATCGTCGGGCACGGGTACCTCAGGAACCTGTGGCTCTTCCTCTTCGGCCACCGAATTGCCGTCGGCGCTATTCTCCGTCACTTCGCAGAACCTCGTACCTTGGGTCGCCCGGCTTGATCCCCTCGACCTTGGGGGCCTCGGCAATCGAGTCACGGCGCATAATCTGCTGGAGCTGCAACAATCCGTCGATCAGGGCCTCGGGGCGCGGCGGGCATCCCGGCACGTAAACGTCAACCGGCACGATGCGGTCAACGCCCTTGACCACGCTATACGCATCGTGGTAGAAGCGCCCCGCCGAATTCGCGCAGCTTCCAAGAGCCAGCACGTAGCGTGGCTCGGGCATCTGGTGGTAGAGGCGCGCCAGGACGGGCGCCATCTTCATGGTAACGGTGCCCGCGACGATCATCGCGTCGGCCTGACGAGGCGTCGCGCGGAAGATGATACCGAAGCGGTCGAGATCCCATCGCGAGGCGCCGGTCGCCATCATCTCAATGGCGCAACACGCCAGACCAAACGTCATCGGCCAGAGACTGCAGTAGCGCCCCATGTTGAGGACGCGGTCGAGCAGCGCAACGGCCTTCTCGCCGCCCGGCCCCTTCTCCGCCGCCCAGCGAGCCGCGCGGCGCAGGGGGGTGTCGGTGAACCGCACGAAGGCAGCCTGGCCCTTGGCCATCGGGTCGCCGCCGGCGTCATCGGCTGCTTCCTGTAGCTTGCTCGGAAGATCGCTCAGAGCCACTCCAGCGCTCCCTTCCGCCACGCATAGGCAAAGCCGACGACAAGCACCGCGAGAAAGACGAGCATCTCAAGCAGCACGAATACGCCCATTGAGGCTGAGAGATCTCTGAAGACGGTTGCCCAGGGGTATAGGTAGATGGTCTCGACGTCGAAGACGACGAAGACGAGCGCAAACAGATAGTAGCGAATGTAGAACTGAGCCCATGACTCGGTCAGGGGATCAACACCACACTCGTAAGTGGTCAGTTTCTCGTCGTAGGGGTCGTGGGGCCGCAATATATACGCCGTTGCGACCATGGCGACACTGAACCCGACACCGACCAGTACGAACGTGAGTACGGGCCCGAATTGGTCACCCATGGGTGCCTTTGCCTTCACGTGCACTAGTTTGTGCCGACGGCCACGAACTGGGACGTAATTATGCTGCCCGGCGTTTTGGAGCGCCGGACCGGTCTCGCTAAGCCTATACTTAGGGGTCTATCGTGGATGCGTGATCTACGAAGAACCTAGGCGAGGCTCCTTCATCAGCATAGTATCCGAGCTGTCCCGTCCAATGTACGTCGCGCAAACACCGGGAGTGAGTATATGCATGTATTTGGTCCTTGTCAACCAGGTTCTGATACCACAATGAATCTATCGCTTGGTGCGGGCAGGCCGGGGGGCGACTTGACACGAATGTCACGCTGCGAGCACCCCTACCTGCGCAACCAACCAAGGCGGTGAAGACGTGCCGATCATCGACGCCCACATACACCTCGGTGCGAATCAGCACACCAAGTATTACCCTTACGAACAGATGCGCTCCGACCTCGACGAGGCCGGCGCCGACGGGGCTGTGGTGTTCGCCTTCCCCGAGGACATCTACCGCATCACCGACACGCCCGAAGCGCGCGTCGCCGCCAACGAAGCCGTGCTGGCCGCCGGCCGCCTGCACGAGCATGTCTATCCATTCTATTTCGTGTGGGGCGACTACATCCTCCCCGAAAACCTGGCGGACTACGTCGGGGTGAAGTGGCACCGACACGACGATGAGCCCGAGTACAGCTATACGGACGCCGCCTGTGAGGAGTTCATCCGCGCCATCGCCAAGCTGAACATGCCGGTCACGCTCGAGGAAGAACTCGAATACACGGAAGACTTCATCGAGCGCGCGGCCGATACGGGACTCGCAGTGATCATCCCGCACATGGGCATGCTTAACGGTGGGCACGGCGCGATGTCTGACTTCTTCCCATACGACCACGTCTACTTCGACACAAGTTGCGCGCCGCTGGAGGCCATCGACCGCATACTCAATGCCGTCGGGCCTGAACGCGTGCTCTACGGATCGGATGTCTCCGGCACGAGCGAACCGTTCTTCAACTTCCCCAGAGTCGAGCGCGAGAAGCTTGATCAGCTCGGCCTGTCCGAATCGGAGCACCAACTCGTCTTCGGCGCCAACATCCTCCGCCTGATCGCCCGC
>CAZKUN010000098.1:0-30128 GCA_964555935.1 uncultured Armatimonadia bacterium
GGGGGGATCTGCTGTGCGTGCGAGTGGTCTCGCTGCTGATCGGTCTCTGCGCGCTGCCGGCCGTGTGGATGACCGCGCGAACACTGTGGCCCGAGAGCCGATGGCGCCCTGCCGTCACGCTCGCGGTGTTTGCCGGGCTCCCCATGACGCCGTACATGACCGCCATGCTCAACAATTCCACGTTGGCCATGACGCTGATCTCACTCATTGTCTGGCTCTGCGCCCATTTGGCGATGGGCGCGAGCGACCGGCGGACATGGCTCGGACTCGGCGCGTGCCTGGGACTGCTGCTGCTGACGAAGGTGACGGGCTCCTGGACGCTGGTCCTCATCGGGCTGACGGGCTACATCGCCATCCGCAAGACCCCACGTGACGCGGCGCGGGCGACGATGGTGAACGCGCTGCTGAGCGCGGGGTTGGTGGTGCTGATCGCCGGACCGTGGCTGGCGCGCAACCAGGCGGTCTACGGGACGATGCTTCCTGAACGCGTGAGTGACCGGAGAGGCAACGAAGGTGGGTTCATCGGCTTCCTGGCCTATCCCGAGGATGCGTGGATGGCGTTTACGGCGGGCTGGAAACAGACGCTGGCGACGCTGTACATGCCGTATTGGCTGATCCAACCGTACGCGCGCGAGTTGTGGCTCAGGGAAGCGGCGATGGTTCTGGCCGCCTTGACCGCGGCAGGGCTGGCAGTCGGGGTGGCCAGGAAGGCAGTCGCGCGGAAGACTGGCGCGTGGGGCCGCCGGGATGCCTACATGGCGAGCGTGGTGGCCGCGATGGGGGTAGCGGGCGTGATGGTCGTCTACATGAGCGTCCGCGACTACCTCATCGTTGTATCGGGCGGACGGTACCTGTGGGAGGGCGTGAGCGCGGCGTCAGTCCTGGGGTGCGCCGGGCTGACCGCATACCGTCGGCGCTGGGTTTGCGGCGCCATCTCGGTATCGGTGATCGCGGGCCTGGTGTATCTCTCCGTTAGGTCATGGGGTGTGGTGACTTGGCTGGCGGCCACGCACCCGCCTGAGCTGTGACGCGTGACGATTCTGACTGCGCGATTCTGATGGACTCCTCCCGCCTGACCTGCTGTAGCCGAGTGAATTCCGGCGGAGTGACGCGGCAGGGCCTCCTCGCGATAGCGGGAACTACCTCGACAGTGGATCACCAGGGAGGGATGCGCGTGCCGGACTTCTCACGCAGGGACTTCGTTGCCGCCGCCACCATCACCGGTCTGGGGTCAGTCGCCGGCGCCGCGCCGAACGATGACATCGTGGCGGGCCTGGACAGCATCGACACGATGCCCAATGTCTGCGCCCATGAGCACTGGGGTAGCATTCCGTCGATTGCGCCCGATGACGTTGGGTTCGTCGCCGACAACATCGCCGGAGCGCAGTCGGATGAGACCAACCTGTTCGACTTCCTGCTCTGCCCGTACCTCAACGGCTTCCTGAACATGGGTGGCTTCCCAGGCGGGCAACTCGCCCGCGACAGCGGCTACGCAAGTCCATACGAGATGGCTAAGGACAAGCCGGCCGAGGTGCTGCGCGCCGTCAAGCCTCACCTGGAGAACCTGCGCGTCGCGGGCACGCTCACTTGCACGACGCTGGGGATCCGAGAGCTGTACGGCTTCGACATCGACACGGTCGATGAGCGCAACTTCGCCGATATCAGCGCCGAGATCAACACGTCGTACCGGGACATATTCGCGTGGTATCGTCGCGCGATGGCCATGGCGCATTTCTCGGACCTGATTCGCCCGACCGGGCTGAGCTTCATGTATGAGGAGCAGGATCACGCGCGCGCAGCTCGGGAGCTTGAGTTCACGCGTCCGATTCTGCGGATTGATGACTTCATCACCGCGCTGCCCGAGCCGAACAGTCGCGTGAGGTACTGCATCGAGAAGACCGGCGTCGAGCCCCAGGATGCGGCGTCATGGCGCGCGTTCCTCCGGCGCGTCTTCGAGCTGGCCGCCGAGAAGGGCAATGTGGGAATCAAGCAACTCCAGGCATACAGCCGGGAGCTGCTGTTCTTGCCGCGCGAGGACGCAGACGTGGACTTTGTGGGCGGCGGAGACACGCGCCCGTTCCAGGACTGGGTTCTGCACGAGTGCCTGAAGCTGGCGAACGAGTACGGTTGGCCGCACCAGATCCACGTCGGCACCGACAATCTGCCGGACTCGAACCCCTTTGGTCTGCGGAACCTGTTCGGCATGTATCCGCGGGTCAAGTTCGTGATGATCCACACGTGGCCGTTCCTGACTGAATCCGCGCACATCGCCCACCACACGCCCAACGCCTACATCGACACCTGCTGGCTGCCGATCCTCAGCCCCGGGCACTTCGAGCAGGCGCTGCGGACATACCTCGGTTACGTCCCGGCCCACAAGATCATGCTCAGCCATGATGCAACCAGCGTGGAGATGGCCGCCGGCTCGGCTCGGCTGACACGGACGCACCTGAAGAAGATCCTGTCCGAGCGCATCCGCGACGGATGGATGGACGAGACGCAGGCCCTGCGCTTGGCGAAGAAGATGCTCCACGACAACGCGGTCGATGTCTACGCACTTGGAGGGTAGCTGACATGCGCGCAATCACTGTATTGCTGGTGATCCTGGTCGCCGGGAGCCTTGCGACGGCCGATGTCAGTGCGAAGGACCACGGCGCGGTCGGTGATGGCGTGGCCGACGATACCGCGGCGATTCAGGCAGCGCTCGACGCGGCGGCGACGGATGGTCCTGTCTGCCTGCTGCCGGTGGGGACCTACCGCGTCGACGGCGCGCTGACCGTTCCTCCCGGGGTGACGCTGCGTGGCGCGTCGGGCGGGGTGCCACACTCTGAGCATCCGATCGGCACGCTGCTAATGGCGTATGGCGGGCGGGGCGACGCGAATGGCGAGCCGCTGGTGACGCTGAAGCCGAACGCTGTGATCCGCAATATGATCATCCACTACCCCGAGCAGACCCTCCCGGACGTGCAGCCGTACCCCTGGACGATCCGCGCGGAGGGCGAGCTGTGCCAGGTCTACGACATGACGCTCACCAACCCGTATCAGGCCCTCGACTTCGGGACGAACTGGAACGAACTCCACACCGTGAGGAACGTCTTTGGCTGTCCCCTGAAGACCGGCGTGTTCATCGACCAATGCAGCGACATCGGCCGCATCGAGAACGTGCACTTCAACCCCAACTTCTGGACGCGGATGGCGATCGAGCCGGGCTTCCCGGGCGGCGACATCAAGGCCTACCTCGAGAAGAACCTCGTGGGCTTCAAGATCGGGAGGACCGATTGGCAGTACATCACGAACTGCTTCGTGATCTTTCCGCTAATTGGCTTCCACTTCGACGACTTCGGCCATGGTCCCGGCAATGCGGTGATCACCCAGTCCGGCAGCGATATCGGCCCCGTTGCGATACAGGTCGACAGCGTGCAGCCGCACTCGGGCGTTCAGTTCGCGAACGCGCAGATCATGGGAACGGTCATCGTGGGCGAGAACAACCGCGGCCCGGTGAAGCTCGCGAACTGCGGGTTCTGGACGGTGCCCGAGACGAAGGTGCAGGTCGACAAGCGCGGCCCGAGCACGCTGTCGCTGACATCGTGTCACTTCTCGGACTGGGACTCCGCGGGTGAGGGCGAGCCGTGCATCCGGGCAAGTGGCGGGCGGCTGATCGTCAACGGGTGCGAGTTCATGGCCGAGGGCAAGCAACAGATCGCGCTTGAGGAGGGGCTGACGGCTGCCACGATCACGGGTTGCACGCTGCGCGGTGAGGACGGCATCGTTGACAACTCCGGCGCCGACGTGCAGATCGGACTGAACACGACGCACTGAGGGCGCGCATGGGCGAGACCGTCGGGTTGGTTGGAGTGGGGCTGGTCGGCGCGGCGCTCGCGGAGCGCTTGCTCGCGGCCGGTTACGGGGTCCTCGGCTACGACATCGTGTCTGAGAAGCGCGAGCATTTGGTGGACCTTGGCGGCGACGCCGCTGAGTGCGCTCGTGAGGTGGGCGAGAGGTGTGAGCGTGTCGTGCTATCGTTGATGACGTCTGAGATCGTGCGGGAAGTCGTCGGCGAACTGCTGTCGGCTGATTCGCCGCCCTCGCTGATTGTCGATACAACCACGGGCGAGCCGGAGGCGACTGAGGAGCTGGCCGCCCAACTCGGGGAACGAGGGGTCGCCCACCTCGACGCGACGATTTCGGGCAGCAGCGCCCAGGTGCGGGCGGGCGAGGCGCTGTTCACCATCGGCGGTGCGGAGGCCGATGTCGCGCGCGCTCAAGATCTGCTGGACACCTTCACCGACCGAGTGATCCATGTCGGCCCGGCTGGATCGGGCGCGCGTTCGAAGCTTGTCATCAACCTCATCATGGGGCTGAACCGCGTTGCGTTGGCCGAGGGGCTGGCGTTTGCTGAGTCGATGGGGATGGAGTTGCACTCGTTGGTACCGGTGCTTGAGGCCTCAATGGCCTACTCGCGGATCATGGACACCAAGGCTGGCAAGATGGTGGATGGCGACTTCTCAACGCACGGGCGCCTGGACCAGCACAGGAAGGACGTGGCGCTGATCCTGGAGACGGCGACTGGACTCGGCCAGGAACTGCCCCTGAGCGAGGCGCACCTCAACGTCCTCGACGCGGGAATTGCGGCCGGCGACGCTGAGTTGGATAATTCCGCGATCATCCAGGAGATGCGCAGGCGGCGGGCTGAATGAGTGAGGCCGCGCCCGGTCATCTAGCGCATGTCCATCAGCCGAATCGCTTCCTGGCACATGCCTACCACGTGGTAGTCGACCTTCCAGGCGTTGCCCTTGCTCTGGTCCTGGCTCGATGAGTACCACCCGCCGAACTCGGGATCGATGAAGTGCTGGTGCACGTACACAAGCGTCTGCGCCATCGGCGCCCAGAGGTCATTCCGCCCGCGGATCGCGGCGTGGTGCATCATCGCGCGGATGGCCTCGCACTGCTGCCACCAGCCTTTTTTCGGGTTGGTGACGGTGCCGGCGAGGGATGCGTTCGCGGCGATGCCGCCGTGGGTCGAATCGTACCCGACGCGCATGCCGTAATCAAGAAGCGTCTGCGCGAGCACCAGGTACTCCTTTGGATGACCCATCTCAACCGCGCGAGAGAGGAGATACGCCCACTCGAACTGGTGCCCAATGTCGATTCGCCCGCCCTCGGCTGTGGGAAGTGGCTCCCAGTCCTCCCGGTATAGCTCCGGCAGGCCGTCCTCGGGCAGGTACTCGCCCCCGAACAGTCGCGCGATGATGGCGCCGGCCATGCTGCGTGGCGCATCCGACTTCATCGCCTGCTCAGCGGCCAGGCAGGCCTCGAAGAGGTGCATCATGGGGTTCTGCGAGTTCACGATCGGCCCATCATCCACGCTCGGTGAGAATTGGCGCGTCATCTTCGGCCTGATCCCACCGAAGTCGTCGACGAAGTTCGCGATGATGGCTTGGGCGAGCGTGAGTTGGGATGTGTGGACGACGTGCTGGGTCAGCTTGGCCGCATGAGCGAGCCCGAACATGACGAACGCATGCCCGTAGCTGTCCTTCGTGTCGTCCTTGACCTCGCCGTTCCAGTCGACCGAGAAGTGCCAGCCCGAGTGCTCGTCATCGTAGAAGTTGGCCTGCAAGTACTCCGCGCCCCGAATCACGGCCTCAAGGTACGCCTTGTCGCCGGTCACTTCGTACCCCACCGCGAAATTGTAGAGCAACCGTCCTTGCGTGACGAGCGTGCCGACGGGATCGCCGACTCGTTTCCACTCGCGGTCGAGGTGAGGCAGGAAGATGCCGGATGCGGTCTGGGATGCGTCCAGCCAGTTTGGCAGGATGTCGGTGAGTAGGTGGTCGCGGAACCACTTCAAGTCAGGTTGAGCCATTGCGTGGTTGCCTCGAAATCAGATAAGCTTGCCGGGCCATTGTAGCCCACCCGGAAGACCCGCACAAGGAATGCAACATGACCAGTCGCGAGCGTGTCAGAGCAGCGATCGACCACCGCGAAGCGGATCGCGCGCCATACGTCATTGACCTCTGCCCGGACGCCTGGGATCAGCTTGAGCCGATCTCCGAGGGCAAGAGCCTGCAGGAGTTCGTCGATAACGACGTGCTGGACATCGGAGTGCCGTGGTGGTACTGGCACGAACTCGAGGCGGATTGGCGGGGGATGGACCCGCCCGCGAGTCGACCGAAGGTGATGGGGCGGGGGAGTTACGCGGAACTGACCGAGAGCGTGAAACGCGCCAAGGAAACGAGCGACAAGTACCTGCTGGTGCGGCTGTATGGGATTCACTTCGAGATGGCCTACGTCGCGCGGGGCATCGAGAATCTGCTGGCCGATATGGTGGGAGAGCCGGAGTTCGCGAAGCGACTGCACGCGTCGATTGTCGATCGCAACCTGGTGATGATGGAGAACTTCCTCTGCCTGAACGAGATCGACGGCGTGCTGCTGGGGAGCGACTGGGGCTCCCAGCGCGACCTGCTCATGTCGCCGGAGGCGTGGGACGAGATCATCGCCCCGGGCGAGCAGCGGATGTTCGATCTGGTCCACAGTTACGGGAAGGACGTGTGGATTCACTCGTGCGGGAACATCGAGAAGATCATCCCGAGGCTGGTTGAGATGGGGATCGACGTCCTGAACCCCATCCAACCCGAGGCCATGGACATAGCGGCTCTGAAGCGCGACTATGGCGATCGGCTCGCGTTCTGGGGCGGCATCAGCACGCAGCAGACACTGCCGTATGGGACGCCCGATGAGCTGCGAGCCGAGGCCCGCTACGTGCGCGACCTGATGGGTGAAGGCGGCGGCTACGTCTTCTCGCCCGCGCAATCGATCCAGAGCGACGTGCCGACGGAGAATATACTCGCACTGCTCGAGGTCGCGAGGGAAAGCCGCTCTACCTGATGGCCGATTCCAGCTCGTTGGCGGGGCCCTCCAGCGAGATGTAGACAAGCGTCTTCCCGGCCGGCTCGCCTGCTGCAACTGGATTGCCGAACAGGTCGGTAACTGTCAGCTTCCCGTCGGTCGGCGGCGTCCACTCACCGGCGTCGGGACCGGCTGAAATGCAGGCGACCGACCGGGAGCCATCCTTCGCCTCAAAGATGTACGCGGTCACGCCCTCGGTTACTTCTGTCTCCGTCACGAACTCGGTGTCCTCCAGGTGCCACGCCGCGATGCCATGGGCGACGCCGCTCGGGTGAAGCTGCCCCTCCGGCGTGACGATCACGCTCCATGACTGCCCCGCGCCGAGGAAGCTCTGCGCGTGCATCGAGTACAGGAACATCCGGCTGCACCCTTGCGCCAGCAGGCGCATGACGTAGCGCGCAAGCCGATCCGAGGTCTCGACCACATCCTCCGGGTTCTCGTAGGGGAGGGTGTGGTTGTAGAAGCCGGGGCCGATGGTGTCGCGGCCAGCGGAGCCCTCGGTCATCCAAACGGGCTTGGGTAATTCGCCGAGCTTCTCCCGGATGGCGCCGGTGGCGGTCTCAAAGCCTGTGGTAATGACGTCGCCTGGGTATCCCGGCTTTCCGCCGATGTACTCGTGGTAGCAGATCGCGGCGCAGTAATCGAGACCGCCCGAATCGAGCACGCCCTTCGTCCACTCCGCGCCGCCCATGCTGTTGCCCCAGCCGGGGCTTGAGGTGCTGTTGAAGCCTAAAATCGTGATGCCTGGGTCGACGGATTTCGCCGTTTCGAAGGCGGTCTGCATCAACCGCGTGAAGTCGGCCTGAGGGTTCTCGCTCGTGATGTAGCCGGCGCGATCTCCCTTCGTCTCATCGAAGCCCACGCCCCACCAGGCCCAGATCCACGGCTCGTTCCAGACATCATAGGCATCGATCACGCCCTTGTAGCGCTCCGTGACCGTGCGGACATAGTTCGCGTAGTCCTCCATGCGCCGCGGCTGGTAGTATCGGTCGAAGTAGCCATTGTGGTTCTTTCCGGGATGGTAACTCGCCCACTCGGGCGCGGTGCCCAGCTCGCCGAGGATCTTGATATGATCGCGGCGGTAGCGGTTGATCTCCTTGTCGTGGAAGGTCCACTCGCCTTGCTCCTGCTCGAGGTGGTACCAACCCAGATACGTGAGACCGGCATCGTGGAGCCTCGTCCAATTGGCGCCGACGGCCTTGGCCATGAGATTGTGGCGCGTGGTCGAGAGCGTGTGCACGCCAAACGGCGAATCGGGCGCGTCCTTGCCCCAGTACTTCGGCCGAGGCAGGCGGTTGATGACAATCTCGTTGTAGGGGCTGATGCGGTTGCCGTCGTTGTCCTCGACCCAGGCCTCGATGCGGTGCGGGCCAAATGGCCTATCCGGGAAGACGGCATAGTCGAGCGGCGTGGCGGTCGGCACGACATGGTAATTCCCGAATGCCCCGACCTGGATGGCTCGAGTGGGCCTCGACTCGAACCGACCGAGGTCGCGCTGGTCCCCGTAGACGTTCAGAACGCGAGCACGAAGCCCGTCATCCGCAGCATCCCCGACCGCCAGCAGATGCACCAGCGGAGTCTCGTCCTCGAACTGCACCAGCGCCGCCGAAGCGTCCGACGGTTGGATGGCGAGATGCACCTCCGACGCCATCTGCGGCTGGAACCCGATGGGCTCGTCGCCTGGCGAGACCTGGACGGCGTCGATCCAGTACGTCTCCGTCCCCTCGATCCTGAGCGTGTAGCTCTGGGCCATCAACGCGGGGTCGAACTTGACGCTCAGGCGTTGCCACCCGTCGGTGGCGGTCACGCGATTGGCTGCGATGTGCTGACCTTCGCGGAAGACCGTGAGCGTGACGTCGCCCGAGCCCTTTGTATGGATGCTGGCTGTGTGAGGTTGGAACGCCAGCGGCACGCTGAAGGGCGCGCCCCAGATTACCGTCTTCTCGTCAGCCGCGATCTTCAGAGCCGGCTGGCCGCTTGGACCGATAGCGTCCGTATCGGGCGAGAGAACGACGTCGTCGCCGTCTGAGTTGTCCCGACCCAGCGTCCACCCTTGCTGCAGACCGAGTGGGAAGCTCGATGTTCGCAGGAGGTTCTTCGGGCCGCCATTGGGGTAGCGGGCCTTCAGCTCATCGATGTAGTCATCTCGCGAGAGACTGACCAGCTTGAGCCGCATGAGGTCGACGCTGCCCTCACTGCTCGTGTTGATCCAGAAGCCAATGTCGCTGTCGATCTTCTCTGCGCGGAAGTCGTGAGCGAAGTCGCGCCAACTCGCGCTCAGAGCGACGCTCTGGGACCAGTGGAACTCGTACGGCTGCCCTCTGTCGCGGACGCCGATCTGGATGGGGATTTCAGACATGCTGCGCGCGGTGAGGGTGAGCCGGTAGAACGTCTCGCCCTCGGCGCGGGGAAGGGCGTGGGAGAGCTGGTAGCGGTCTGGCGTGACCTTCGTCGCATTCAGCCGCAAGAATGACCGGCCTTCTTCCTCGATGGCCTCCCAGTTGGCCTCGACATTCTCGCTCCAGATGGAGTTGTCGTGCCATTCACCGGCCATCACGCCGGTCACGCGAGGGTTGGGTTGGCCTCCCTGCTCGGTTACCGGTTCGGTCGCGCCTCCGAACTCCGTGTCGATGAGGACAGCCGCCTCGGCGACAGCTGGGCCGGCGAGGAGGACCAAGAGTAGAACCGCAGCGACTGGGTGGGGCATCAAAGCGCCTCCGGGCGAGCGTTGGGCACATCCGTCCGTCAGCAACAGGCCTGGCTCATTCGTGTAGTGGCGCGATTCATCGCGCCCTGCCGTTGCCGTCTCCGTCCCTGCGGAAGCGGCTTCACTCACATTCCAGCAACTGGCGAGTTCCTGGGCTCTGCCGTTGGTTTCGTCACCAACCTCCCCATGCCCGCTTGCCGTCGACCCCCGTAAGAGGGGCTTCAGCCCCGACGCCGTTGCCTCTGCCGGTGCCGGCGTCTACGGCGTCGGGGCTGAAGCCCCTCTTACAGGGGTGGGCAGATCAGGGCGCGCGGCGATGGATGCGAGGAGTGTTTCTCACCGGCGCCCTGCCAACGACATCGCGCAATTCCTGGAATGCAGGTTCAGCCGCGATGGTCGACTGGTATCTACCCCAACCCAATCACTGCGCCCTCGCCCGCCTTGAGCGTGAGGCTCAGGCGTCCGCTGGCGGGCAGCGTCTTCTCGTACGTCTCGTGAGCCGTGCTCACCGTGATGGCTGTGATGTCGTCGCTGAACTTCACGTACACGCGGCGTGGGCCCGGCTCGTCCTGGTCGGGCGTGACGGTGCGCTTGTCGACGACGATGATCGTGTCGGGCGTCAAGTCGCCGGCATCGAAACGATCCTCGGGCACGAGGACGCCGGCGAGCAGGGCGTCTGACATCCGCTCGATGATCTGCCCCTCACCGGGGACCAGCATGCCGCCGGGAAGCTCGGGGCCGGGCGTGTGGAACGCGCCGGGCGAGCGGCGGCCGATGATGCGGTCGCCGACGCCGCGCAGATGCCAGTTGGCCTCCTTCGACGCCTCGTAGAGGTGGCCGGGCTCCTCCTCGGTTGGGTCCCAGACGCCGTCGTTGTAATGGAAGTACCAGATCCCCTGCGAACCGTAGGCCGCCATCGCGTAGACCTGGAAGCGGATCTGCGACGGACTCACCGCCGCAGTGCAGTTGTTGAAGGGCCAGAGCGCGATGCCGAGTTCGTTCGCCTTGTTGCGGTCATAGTCGAGCCGGTTGCAGAAGTGCTCGCGTTTCACGGGCTCGGGCTGGCCGATCTCGTAGAGGAACGGGTAGTTCTGCGTGGTCAGCAGCGGCATCGGCTCCTTGCCCTGAGCGTCGACGTTAGGGTTGGTGCTGAGCCAGGGCCACAGGCCCGGGTTGGTCTTCGCCAGCGAGCGGGCGTTCTCGGCCATGTAGGTGTGCAATCCGCAGTTGTCGCCGAGCAGGATGCCCGCCAGCACGGGGCTGTTGCCATAGCGGCCCAGCAACCAGTCGAGCTGCGCGGGCCGCGCGGAGTGGTGGTTCGGGTGATCGACCGGGGGATCCGGCTCCACGCCGCCCCACGGCGTCTCGTTCTTCATATACGTGTCGAGCATGACCCAGACGCCGATCTTCCGCGCGAGTTTGAACTCCGCGTCCGGGTTCTGGTAGTCCTCGCCGTACTTCGAGTTAGCGCGATTGCGGTACGTCATCAGCACGTTGAAGCCCGCGTCCTTATACGTGCGATAGTTCTCGAGTGACGGGTCCGGCCCCCACCAGGCGCCGATGACAAGGTCTTTCACCTTGAAGCGGTCCATGCACTTGAGGGGCTCCGCGACGGTCGGAGCTGTCCTAAGCGCGGCGATGACGCAGGTGAGGATGATGGTCGTGGTTGTCGTTCTCATTGGTTACTCCTGCTCTTCGATATCCAGCTCGGGTTTCAGCTCGCCCGTCTTGCCGAAAGTCACGCTCGCGCGGCCGACGACAGTAACTGTGATGCTGTCCGCGTCCTCATCGACTGTGGCCTCCGGCCACTCCTTGGAGGTCGCGTCTGATGTGCGCAGGACGTGGACGAAGTAGTCGCGCGTTGCGCCCTCAGTCGGGCTGATCTCCATGCGCCAGCGTCCGGCCTCGACGGGATCGTAGTCCTTCTTCGGCGCGTAGTTGACGCCATCCACCTCGAACTCATGCCCCGGTCCGCCGATCGTCACGACATTCGTCGACACGGGCAGCAGCGTCTCCACGGTCAGACGTCCATCGCCATTGATGATCTCCGCACGGTTGCCATCAATCGATGGCTCCTCCGCCGAGTGCAGCAACCAGCGCTTCGCGAAGCTCGCGTGGGTCGACTCCACTCGGTCGAAGACGATGAAGGGGTCGGGTCGGATGTACACGAAGGCGCGCGTGAACTCCTTGAGCTTGTCCGGCGAGTAGGACTTGGTCGCGTCGCCGACTACCAGAACGTGCGTGTCGGCTGCCTCATACGCGACGATCTCGGCCCGGTGGTACTGGTCGCCGGGCGAGACCTCGTAGACGAAGTCCGGCGCGCCGCCGTAGAGCTGGCCACCTTCGTTGGGGCCCTCGCCCATCTGTCCGCCCGCCCATGTTGCGCCGGAGAACTGCTCTGATGGATCGGTCACGGTGCTGCAATTGTGGGCGATGGTCCTCGCATAGTAGCGGCCGCGGTGGTTGTTGGCCGTGTCGTAGACGCCGCTGTCGAGGGCGAGTTGCGCGTTCTTGTGGATGACGAAGCTGTTGTTGTCGGAGTGCTGGTGCCCGCCGAGGTAGAGCGGGGCGCAGGCAAAGAGCGCGAAGGTCGCGTCAGGCTCCCATGAACTTCGCATGTCTACCCAGCCGATCCCGCTAAAGTGCCGCTGGAGGGGAAGCTCCTCACGCGCGACCGGCGGGACGGATGAGTCGTGCCAGAGCAGGTAGGGCCACCACTTGCCGTCCCCTAGCTGATACTGCCGCCCGGCGTCGTGGCGTTGCTTGGCCTTGGCTCTGATCTGGTCCGCCCACGATCCGGCCACGCCGTCGCCTCTCCGACGCTGGAGCAGGACCATGTATGACGCGATGCTTGCCTCGTACGAATCGTGTCCGCCGATATCGGCCATGCTGACCCGCGAGTCGTCCCACGGGCGGGCGTTGTGGATCAGCCACTGCGCATCGCCATCGAGCCCGCTGAACTCCTCCCACAGGTTCTCGCCCGTCGCCGAACTCCAAAGCTCGACGAGATGGGCGAACTCGTAGGTGAAGAATGAGTGGTAGCTCATGCTCTCATGCCAGCCGCCCTCGCCGCGAGTGACGATGTCGTGGGCGGGCATCATGCGATTGACCAGGAGGTCGAGCCCGTCCAGCGCCAGGCGCCGGGCCGCGTCGTCGTCGATTCCCTCGTTGTGGAGCGCGATTCCCGTGTAGAGGACCGGGCCGTACTCGAGGTAGAGGTGGTTGTTGAATTCCGAATGACGCCACGTCTTGTAGCACTCGCGAGCCGCGTGGAGCGCCGCCTGTCCGTAACGCTCCTTCTGCTCGTCGGTGAGGTCATCATGGAGCCAGTCGTACGCCATCGCCAGGCCCTTCGTGATGCGCGGCCATGTCCAGCCATCGCCTTCGGCCTGCGCCAGGAAGTCGGCGATGGCGATGCAATGGGTGAGGACCTCGGGGTCGCCGTCGCTAACGCGGTAGGCAATGACGCAGGCCTGCATCTGGCTCGGCGTCGCCCAGAGGTTTTGGTAGTAGTGGTTGCCCTTCGCCCAGGGCTCGATCCACTCCCAGACCTCGGCTATGGGCGGATCGTTCGCGACGCGGTCCCGCAACGCAGCGATGTCATCCTCGCTGCAGAAGATGCGCGGGTGATCCTCGCGAATTAGGTCCAGCCTCGGCTCAAGCGCGGCCTGAGCCGCCTCGTCGCGGTCACGCAGGTCCGGCCAGTCGGCGTCCGCGCGACAGCCTAACATGGCAATCAGTGGGAGTGAGGCAAGCAGGAGCTTCGGCATTGATGGGCCTCCTCGCTACAGCAGGTCCTGGCTGAGTACGGTTGGGCACCAGTACTTCTCTATCCACTCGATGACGAGCTGGGTTCCTTCGTCGTGCGTGACGTGGGGCCACGTGCGCGGATCGTACATGGCGTCGGTGAGGTCGCGGACGAGCGCGACGTCAATCCCCCAACGGACCATCTGCTTAATGCCGAAGGACCTTCCGACGACGCACATGTTGGTGTGAACGCCCATGATCAGCATGGTCTCGGTGCCTTGCTGGACGAAGTAGCTGTGGATCGCCCGTCCGTCATCGCTGATGACGTCGCTGTCCGCGATCTCTATGCACTCGTCCTGGCGGGTCCATGGCGAGTGGACCTCATACGTCTCGTCCTAGCAGCCCTGGTCAGGCGGCGCGGCGATTGGGAAATCGCCCTCGGCGACCTGACTTTCGGGCGGAGGGTCGATGAGTTCCATCTCAAGCATGCGCCGGCGCTGAGGGAAGTCGGCGTAGAAGTCCATGCAACCCGACGGCGCGTGGACGACATGCGCGCCCGCGGTCCGGGCCGCATCCACGGTTCGGGCTACCTTCCGCGCAATCACCGCGCATCGCTTTGCGGCGGCGCGGCACCAGTGGTCGTCCCAAACATCACAGATGACGATGGCGGTCTTGGCGGGATCTGCCGACCTCTGCTGGAGGACGGCCTCCCAGCTGTCGCTGCCGGCGGGGACTTCGACACGCGCGCGCAGGCTCAGGTTCATCGAGGCGCTCCGTTCGGGGAAGTGGACAACCGTTCGCCGCCGAGCGGATCAACCCTCGTTGGTGGACGAGGTCGGGGGGGATGGCGTGTTGGAGGAGCCACGGGCCTCGCGCGGCCATGGAATGCTACCATCCACGCATTTAGGACAGTCGCGCGCGCGAGTGCCCTTGCAGAATCGGCATGTGGCGACACCCGCGCCGCTGCATTCGCCGCACGCGCGCGGGCTGCCGTCGGTCCCACTGCTCGTGCCGCCGCCGCCGCAGAGCAGACAGGTGGTCTGGCCTGTGGCACCGCACCACGTGCATCTCTCCACGCCGCTAGCGTTGCACTGGTCGCATTCGATGGGATGCAGCACGTTGCCTTTGGGGGTCACGATCGGTCGTGGCGTGCGCCGTTCAGCGGGGTCCGCTGCCTGGCGCGCTCGCCACGCCTCCACGATCGGTGCTGAGATGACCAGTGCAAGGAGAAATGCCATGATCAGGAGCAGCGCGCGTTTGGCCTCACGCGGCATTCCCTCCGGTGCCCGACCGCGCGGGCGTGGTTGTAGAGCCTTCCTGATGCGGAGGCGGAGCTTCCGCCAGTCGGTCTTCGTGTCGCCCATCCGCTCACCTACTCCGATCCAGTCCGGGACTTCGCAATCCCCTCGTATGTCGTCCGGCAGAGCTTCGCTAGCGCCTCATCGAGGCTGGTTTCCTCAACGCGCGTCACCGCGGCGTCCAGCGCCTCGAGGTCGACATCGCGACTGAAGAAGACGAAGTAATCGTCGCCGCGCAGACGATAGAGCGCCTCGGCGGCGGGAATGGCCTGCGGCCCCATGAACTGCGCGACGGCCTGTTTGCGCGAGCGTTTCGAGTCGAAGGCCTCCGGGTTCCAGTAGTAGTCGTTCGCCGTCGCCGCGAAGAACCTACCGATCGGCTGGACGCCATTCACGTTGATGTAGCTCGTGCTATCGGCGCAGTAGTCGACGAAGCCATCGAGGTATCGGGCGTGGAAGTTGCGGAGTGGCTGGTGGTAATGCCACGTGTTGTCCCAGTAGAAGAGCTTGCGGTCTTCACCGATCATCCCCAGGTAGTGGTCGATGTCCTCCTGCACGATGTGCCGGCTCTCGGTGACGGGTCCCGTCCAGACGATCCTGACGTCGCGGTTCTCCCACTGCTTGAGGTCGGCCATGTACTGCTTGGCCTCGGCGAGCCGCGTGTTGCGTTCGGTCCATTTTGGGTGACCGCGGCCCTGATACCAGGGAGAGCAGAAACTGACGGTGCACTTCGCATCGATCGACTTCACGCGCTCGTAGACGCGCTCCATCACATACCCATGGGCTTGCGCGGGCCGGTCGAAGCGCTTGGCTTCCTCAGGCTGCAATTCCTCGGCCACGTCGTCATAGCAGATCATCACGTGAGACGCGTGGGAGAGACGCATCGTCTCTTCGATGGTCATGAGAAGTCGGTCGATCTGCGCCTCGTCGCCGCAGTCGATGGCTGGGCAGCCGCCGCGCCCGCCGATATGGTACTCCACCAGGAAGCTCATCGTGCCGTAGGCCTCGATGTACTCGCCAATCTCCCGCAGGCCGGCTTTCTTCTCGTCGCTGTCGCCCTGCCACCGCATGCCGGGATAGCACGCGGCAAACCCGTTGATCTTGTTCAGCATCATCCAGTCATAGAACGCCGTGCCGGGGAGCCAGTACTCGGAGGTGTAGCGCGTCTCGAAGGTGGGCCAGTCGACGATGTCAGCGCAACGGACCACGAGCTTGCCGTCCCGGACATGCATGAGCTGAATGAGCGACGCCATGGCATTGAGGAGCCCCGCGCCGTCACCCGCCTCGCACCGCACGCCGTCTGCGTTGATCCGCAGGTGATAGCCCTGCGGCGGCATCTGGACGTTGGCCTCGCTGAGCGTGATGCAGATGCTGGTGAGCTCGCCCGCCGCGCCGGGCGGCACGTCGAACTGTTGGGAGTACGCGCCCGCCCGTTCGAACACGAGCCGCGTCGCGAGCCTCGCGGCGCTCTCGCTCCTAGGCGCCACATCCCTCCTGACGCACAACTGCCCGGTTGGGCCGTCAACCAGAGTCACGTACTCATCCCCGTACGTCGCCTGCTTCGGTGTCGGCATCACGACGCCGGAGTAGTATGGTGGCCCCATCTGCTGCGACATCTCGCACGGCGGTTCGGTGGTGACGGACTGGGCGCACGCCGCGAGGGCGAGCGCAAGCAGGCATGCGATCATTCTCTGCCTCCGGGCACGAATTGCATGTCACCAGTGATAAGAAGCGCAGCGAGTTTGGTGCCCGATTCGCGCGGCTTCAGTCGGACCGAGTGCTCGCCCGCGGCGAAGTCGAACTCGCCCGGCGCTTGGCACCAGCCCCAGGCGAAGTTGAGCGGGACCGACCAGGTGGCGAACCCATCGTCGCCCGGCAATTCGGTCGTGATGTAGAACGAGTCCGTACTCTTATCCAGGGCAATCACGAGTCCCCACACGGAGTAAGTGCCGGCCTCCTCGACCGTGAATCGGTACTCGGCCTCACCGGCTTCCGGCGGCTCCTCGAGGAAGCGACCGGCGCCATTCGGCGCCCACAAGTAGGGGCGATCATCGTCCGGCACGATCTCCATCGGCGCCTCGATGGCCGAGGCCTCTGACGCATCTATGAGGGTGTACGTTGGGCCACCCGTGCCGGACGTGGCGCGCGTGTTTGCGTAATCAGACGCGAGGCCCAGACGGTTGACCGCTCGGACCTTGTAGGCGTGCTCAGTGTCCGGCTCGATGCTGAAGTCATCGAAGTGCGTGTTACCGATGGCCGTCGCGATGAGCGTGTCATCGGATGGTTCGAAGTCAGGACCGGTTGAGCGGTAGACCTCGTACGTGTTCTCCGCTCTCCCTGTCCGCACGTCGCTCCAAGTCAGCGCGATGCGTCCGCCGCCGAAGCTCGTTGCCGTCAGCGCGACGGGGACGGGCGGCGGCTCATCGCCGGCGTGCTGGTGCTGCCAGACGACCAGGTTGCGCCACCGCCCGGTGCCCGCCTGTACCAGGTGAAGCTGCGTGTCCGTCGATGGCATGCGATGGTCCTCGAACGTCAGCACTGGGATGCTCTCGCCGCCAAGCCTGGGCGAACCGAGCAGCAGAACCATCCGCTGGCGCTCCTTCAGTAGCGTGAACCGATACCACAGACCATCGCTTGGATCGGGCGAGTCGTTGAGCGTCTTGTCCAGCCATCCCTGATGGCGGAAGTCCTGGCAGTAGAGCACGACATCGGCGGCGTCCGCGATGACGGCGTCGTCGCCTGAGTGTCGTAGCTCGATCACGCCAATCGGGCGGCCTTCATCGTCCACGCCTCCCCACGAGAGCATGTACCCCGAGAAGCTAAGCTCTCCCCGCGAGGCATACGCCAGCGGATGGTAGTCCCAGGCGATGACGCAGTCTGTTGGCAATTCAACACCGACCTCGGCGCTCTCGCTATCAAGCGCGAGCACGTCCCCGGCGGTCTGCGCGTGGATCACGTCGCCCATGTACAGCTCCGGCGCAACGATGGGCTCCAGCGGCATGTCGGGAAACTCAGCGACGTCGGTCATTGGTGGCGCGCCCACATCGTCCCGAGCAGCGGCATGGAGAGAGATGTCCGTCCCCTTCAGTCCCGGATCGGCCCACCTGGCGGCCCCGTTCAGCTCACCGACATCCAGGGCGTCGGCGGACCAGAATACGTTGCCGCTTACGGTCGAATTGATGAAATACTGCGTGTCGAGCAGCTTGCCGGCGCGACCGACGATCACGTTCTTCTCGAAGGTGTTGCCCGTCGGAGCGTGCGGGCGGCCCTCGCTCGTCGGCTGGCCGCGCACACCCCCACCGGGGCAGTTGACGATGGTGTTGCCGGCGACCAACGTGCCCTCGGTCGCGACCTGCAGCTCGCCGTCCACGTTGCCCGTCTCGAGCACGATACCCGAATCGATCTGATCGACGATGAGGTTGTTCCTGATCGTGTGGCGCTTGCCCATCACCCGCAGCCCGGTCCTGTTGTTGATCATCACGTTCTCCTCGAACGTGACGTAGTCGGCGCCGCGGATGGTGAACGCCGAGCGGATACAGTGAGCCGCGAGGTTGTGCCGGTACGTGTTGCGGGAGGACTTGTTGCTGAGGATCTCCCCGTCGCCCCACGCGTGGTCAAACAGGTTGCCCTCGATGAGGCACTCAGGCGCCTGCTGTCCGGATTCGCCACGCTGGTTTTGACCGAGTTGGATGTTCTCCTGACCGTTGATCCAGTAGCGGTATATGTCGCGGAAGATGTTGCCCTGGAAGTGGTTGCCCTTCCCGACCGGGGCGCCGGCTCGGATGCGTTGCGCGAGGCTCATCGACTTCGAACCGGTGAAGTAGCAGTGGTCAACGCGGTTGCGATCGGCGCCCATATCGACCCCGCAGATGTGGGAGAAGGTCGATTGCGGGTTGCCGCACTGGCTGAACTGGCACTGCGTCACGCGGTTGTCGTCCCCGGTAATCGCGACGACGAGCCCTGGCCCGCAGTGATCGAAGCGGAAGCCCTTCAACACGATGTAGCTCCCGGACAGACGGATCATCGAATCCCGACGGAACGTCACGCTTCCGGGTCTCTCCGGCTCGATGATGATGGGCTGTTCGGGACTGCCGCTCGCCGACACGTCGATGTGCCAATCCGCGTAGATCCCGGTGCCGACGGGAATCGTCTCCCCAGGCTTGGCGTCCGCGAGAGCCGCCTCCAACTCCTCTGGTGTCCCGACCGCACCAGGGCGAGGCACTGGAGGGGGATCCGGGTGGGGGGCCGGGGGGCCGGGCACGAGTCTGACGCTGTGCGGACCGGGTTCTAGTTGTACCAGCGAGATGAAGTCGGTGATGCGGCTCGCTTGCGCCGTCTCGCCGTCGATCTCAACCAGGGACCTGTAGGGGTGTCGGATCTGCACGGAAGGGTTCTCGCCCACGAGAATGCGCCCGCGCGTGTTCGAGTAGTACATCTCCACGTCAGCCGTCGTCTGGAACGGCGCATCGAAGGCCGTCGCCAGCACGTCCCGGTATTCGGGCTGTTGAGCGCCCGCGGCGACGGCGGCGACGGTGATCGGGGACAGCATTCCGGCCCTCCTACCAGCCCATCGTGTTCCGGATGTGCTCGCGGCTGAGCTTCAGCGTCTCGCGCAGCGGGCGGGTGGGCTCAAAGTCAGGTTCCCACGCGAGTTCAACCGCCGCGGCGCCCTTGAAGCCAGCCTCGTCGAGCGCCTGCTTGATAGCCGCAAAGTCCATCTCGCCCTCGCCGATTCCCTCGACCCAGCGCCCGTCTCTGTTGTCGCGCAGGTGCATGAACACCATTCTGCTCCCCCGGCGCTTGATGAAGTCGATCGGGTCGACCCCCGCGCGCGTGAGCCAGTCGAGATCCGGTCCGAGCTTCGCCTCGGGGAATCGCTTCAGCGTCTCGCTCAACTCGTACTCGCCATCGGCGACCTCGTAGGTGTGGTTGTGCAGGTTCATCACCATCCCGCGCCCCGCGCACATCGTGTCGATCTGCTTCAGGAGAGCGGCCTGCGCGTCGAACTGCTCGGGAGTCTTCTTCTCCGGCGTCTGGCCGGTGGACACGCCAAGCGTCTGCCCGCCTAGTTCGGCGAGACGTCCGGTGACCGCGTCGGCCATCTCCGCGATCTCGGCATGTTGCGCCGCGTCCCACATGGCGCCGCCGAATGACGAGCCGGTGACGGGAAGTCCGTATCGCGCGCTCGCCTCGCCGACGACCTCGACGGCGTCATCGTGCGTCAGCGCGGAGTGCATCAGTTCGATGCCATCAAACCCCGCGTAGGCCATGTCCGAGATGACCTGATCGACGACTGGAAAGATATCGTAGCCTTCGAGTCTTGATGCAAAGACCCACGGATGACAGGCAACCGGGACTGTATCTGACATGTTACGCCTCCTGCTTCTTTGGGTAGTTGGGCGACCAGAGCATCGCGGGTTCTCGGATGCCGAGATCGCCATCGATGACAAACGGCTCGCCGCGCTCGGCCAACTCGTCGACCATGCGCTGCCGCCAGAGCTTCGTATCCGCTGCGTGGGCGGGATCGTCGGCGAGGTTACGGCACTCGCAGGGGTCGCTTTCCATATCGAACAGCTCTTGTCGACCTGTCGGGGCGTAGTAGAGGTACTTCCACCGTCCATCCGTTAGCCCGGTCCACTGGTTCTCTTTCCAGTAGCAGCGGCTGTGTTCGAGGTCGATGAACTCTCGCCAGTCGCTGGCGCCGTTGATGGCCTCAATCATGCTGCGTCCGTCGAACCACTCGGGATCGTATTCCGCGCCGCCCGCGTGCAGGAACGTCGGTGCGAGATCGCGGAGTTCCACAGGATTTGGGAGCGTGCGCCCGCGCTCGGCATCAGGAGCGAGAGTCGTCGGCCACCTCACGAGCATCGGGATCCGCGCCGAGCCCTGGTAGCCATAGGTCTTGCGCCAGAGATGGTGGTCGCCGAGCATGTCACCGTGATCGGCCGTGTAGACGATGAGCGTGTTGTCGAGGTCGCCCCGGGCCTCGAGGGCGGCCACGATACGCCCGATCTGCTCGTCGATGAAGGTGACGCTGCCATAGTAGCCTTGTCGGCTGACGATGGGCTGATTTGGTCCGAGGTCGCCGCGGGCGAGGGAGTTGTCGTGCTTGGCGCCGCGCATCGCGTTTTGCTCGGCCCAGTCTCCGATGGCCGCCGGCGGGATGTCCGCGTCCGCGTACATGTCCATGAGGCGCGCGGGCGGGTCGTAGGGGCTGTGGGGGCGCGCGAAGCTGACCTTCAGGAGCCACGGCTCGTCGCCCTCGTGCTCATCGATGAACCGGACAGCCTCATTGCCCGTCCAGCGTGTCGGGTGCAGCTCCTCAGGCAGCGCATACGCCTTCGCGCGGTGATCGTTCCAGCCGATCCCTGTCTCGTCGGGATTGCGGTCCGGCGCAACCGTGGCGAACCACTGGCGGTAGTCGCTGACGAACACGTCGGACTCAGCGCGGCCCGATTCGTCGACGAACACATCGCCGTAGCCGTGCGGATGGCGCTGAGGGTGGAAGTGGTTCTTCCCGATGCACCGCGTGTGGTAGCCCGACTCGTTCAGCATCGTCGGGAACTCGTGCGGGTAGGCGTCGGCGACGCGTCCGTAGCCGAGCTGACCGTGGTTCCAAGGCTTGAGCCCCGACAGGATTCCCGCCCGCGCCGGAGTGCAACTGGGCGTCGAGCTATATGCGGCGCTGAACAGCACGCCCTCATTGGCGATGCGGTCGAGGTGCGGCGTCTGCACGCACGGGTGGCCGTCCGCGCCGATGGTGTCGCCTCGGTGCTGATCGCCCATCATGAACAGGATGTTCGGGCGCTTACTTGGTTGAGACATCGCTATCCCCCCAGTGGATGCGGCTGCGAGTGCTGCGGCGGATGTGCCGATGAACTGGCGGCGGTTGATGTCGGTCATGGCGACTACTCCCTCGGCCCAATCTCCTCGAACGGGATGCGCTCGAAGCCGATCTTCTCATACGCAGGCGAGTCATCGCTGATTTGGTAGTTCAGGTTCTCCGGATCGACGAACCCGGGGTCCTCATCCACCATGTTGTCTTCCATCGTTAGCAGCGGCAGCGCGGACGCCTCGATGCCGGTCCATTTTCCGCCGACGGAGATGTTCCGACGGATGATGTTGTATTTCGGCGCTCCCCGCTCGTCTTCGAGGAGCGTCAGAAGCTGCGGGTACTTCTCGCTCCACGGCGGCGTCTTGTAGGGGATGGCGGCCAGGCGCTCGGGCATGACTCCGCCGTCCTCCACGTGGTACGCCATCCAGTTCGTCCCGCGCGCGTCGACATGCAATGACGGGTTGCAGTCCACGAAGATGTTGTTCTCGACAAGATTATCGCGCCCGCCGCCGATGAACATGGCCCGGCCCGCGCGGACGAAGACGTTGCCCGCGATGGTTATGCCGCTCGCGGCGTCATCGAGGTAGACCGACATCGCGCCATGAAGGCCCGGTCCCTTGATGTCGTGGAAGAAGTTGTGCCGGATGACGGTGCCGCGTGAGGTCCAGTCGCGCCCCATGTAGAACGCGCCCACGTCACCCGTTTCGTAGCAGACGTCGAAGATCTCGTTGAACTCGATGATGTGTTCGTTTCCGCCGAGTTGGATCGCGTTGTGTGGCCCGTCGTGGATCCTGTTGTGGGAGACACGCTGACCGACGCCGCCCACGCCGACGGCCGGGCGATATGTTCGGGCAATGCGCCCGAAGTTGTGGATGTGGTTGTCCTCGGCGTAGTTGCCCGCGGGCGTCAACGTGGCCCGGTCTCCGCCGTTGATGCCTACCCCGCCCTCACCCATCTGGTAGACGTGGCAGTGGGAGACGCCGCTGCCGCTGCCCCCACTGACGCGCGCGGCCCAGCTCCCGCCATTGCGGATCGTGCAGCGGCTGATTCGGCACTGGGTCGCGGCCGTCATGCTAACTACCGTGCCGCGCGTCGCTTCCAGCGTGAAGCCCTCGAATGTCACGTGCGAGGTCGCGTTCATGTTGATGAGCGACGGCAGGACAGACACGACCGCCCGTCCCTCATCGACATCACTCGGCGGCCAGAAGTAGAGAGTCTTCGTGTCGCGGTCGAGGTAGAACTCGCCCGGCTGGTCGAGTTCGGCCAGCACGTTGAGCGCGTAGTAGCGCTGACCCTTGCGATAGCCGTATCCATGGTACGGTTCCGCCAGGTCGATGATCTTCTGGTCCGTGTCGATGTTGGTTACGCGCTCGAACGAATCGGACCAGTCCCAGAACCAGTAACCGTGCAGCCAGACATCCTGCTCGTCCTTCCACCGCAGCGGCCGGTCGTCGTCGTAGACGAACTTACCTACCTTGTCGCCGGGGATGCCATGGATCTCGTGAGGCTCGACGCCGGTAATGTCGACGATCTTCACGAAGCCCTCGTTCGGCCAGCGCGCGAGCGTCATCGGCTCATCGTTGAAGAACAGCTCCAGTCGCTTGCCGACGGTCGCGACCTCGCCGAGATCGTCCACATCGACCGTGGCCTGCAGAACGCTGCCTGGCGCCTCATCGGGCATCCGGCTGAGAACGGCCTCGTCCGTCACGGGCTCCCAACCAGTTACTTCGCGCCCGCCGCTCAGCCTGACCTCGGCACCCTCCTGCGCGCGATAGACGATGGGGCCCGCTTCCGTGCCGGAGTCTTCGGCTGTGAGCTGGAGCGGCTCGCGGAGTTCGTGCGTCCCGGCGCGGATCTCTACGATAGCGCCCGACTCGGGGAGCTTCCCGGATGCCTTCCGGTCGCGGATCTCATCGCGGGCGCGCTCGAGCGTGCGGAAGGCCATGCTCGGCCGCCGACCATTCCGGGCCTCATCGCCGTCAGTCGATACGTACAGGTGCAGCGGCGCGACATCAGCGTTCACGGTAGCTGCTCCTTGGATGATCACCGCCAGCATCATGCTTAGCATCGTACTCCTCCTGGAACCTAAGACGTGGCGCGTCCTTCCCCAATCTCGCGACGCGCCCCTCCCGTCCGCGAACGGAGCCCGTATCGAAGCTTCAGGGCTGGTGATTCTACGGGTTAGGATGAGCCACCCATCGCTCTGAGAATCGGAGTGTGAGAGACCGCGAGTCTGAGCGAGATTGGCTCCATGTTGACGATAGGGATAGAGCCGTTAGCTGTCAATCGTGTGGGTCGGTATTTCACGTTTCGGTCGTTGACGGGTCGGCCTGGCGAAGCGTGTGGAGATGCGTTGGTTTGGCTTCTGAATGAGGGGTTGGATTCGGATGTGACGGCATCGCTGGAGGCGTGGCGGACCGAGCCGATCACCGATCCGCTGAACGGGGTGATCGCCGAACGTGGTCGGCCCCACAGCATCCGGTGTGACAACGGGACGGAGTTCACGTCCCAGGTAATGGACCAATGGGCTTACTGGAACCGGGTGGTGCTCGACTTCATCCCACCCGGTAGGCCAATGGAGAATGGGATCATCGAGGGCTTCAACAGCCGTTTCCGGCAGGAATGCCTGAACGAGTATTGGTTTCTGTCGGTGGCCGATGCGCAAGGGAGAGTCGACGCTTGGCGAGAGGACTACAACTCAGAGCGACCGCACGGATCCCTCGGCAATATGACGCCAGACGAGTACGCCGATCAAGCCGCGGCGCGCTCCCCCCATGGGGGGGAGCAGGGACAACCCGGACGGCTCGACGGCACCCCAAGAAAGCCGGGCTCAGATGGCCCGGGCTGGCTGAAAACTAACACTGAACGTGGACTCGTTTAAGCGGCGGGCGTCAGGGCGTTGCTGTGTCTGGATGCCCGGTGTCACCACACCGAGCGCCTCCCCGCAGGGCCGGAGAAGGTCCGGAGCGAACCTGAGCGCGCGCAGCTCCCACACGTGAATGAAGACACCGGGCCGAAGACGCGGGAGAAGCCGGTCGCGAGACAACCGTGTCAAACACCCCCGAGCTGGGCTCTCTAGACCAAAGGAGTCAGCATGGACGAGCGCCTCTGTCACTTGGCGCCTGGTGGGGGCGGCCCCAGAGCCCGCCAAGTGGAGCAGAGACGGTACTGCATCGTCTCTCAGCATAGAGAAATAGTTGGCAGCAGCACCGCTCTCTAGGTCCCCGCCCTCCAGCAGAGGTAAGACGCCCGCCATCGCGAGCACCGCCTCATCGGCACGAGGGCCGTATCCCACCATACCCCGAGCGTGTAGTGTAGGTCGGACGCCATTCCGCGCGGGTTCCGAGGCTCGCCTGTGCACCCCCTTCTCGGACAGCGCGGAGCATCGCCCGTGGTTGCCGCGCAGCGCGTCCGAGGGCGCTCCGATCAGCTTCGTGGCAACCGACGACGGGGAGGTCGTCCTCTCGGGCGCGGACCTCGTCACGGGCTGGGAACGGCACTCGGGCGACATATGGAGGGCGCCGAGGGGGATCCACTCGTGTTCCCCAACTGGGGGCAGATCCCGCACGGGGGGCTCAAGTCTACCCACTTCACCGCGTCGGGCCGGCGAGACCTATCCGCATTGGAGTATCATCCACGCAGCATCGAAGTCACCGTTCCTCAGGTGTTCCGAGTTCACCAGGTAGTATATCCTGCCTAGATCCCCCCACGTCATTCCGGCATTGTCATCCGAATCGATCTGAAGGAGGAGCTCCCAATCAGTGGCGCCTGGTTCCAGCTCCCCTACTCTCGGATCGTCGGTGGTGCCCCCGCAATAGACTCCATGGGAAGCCAATTGCGCCACCCGCAGCATATCGTTCTGCATCTGGTCGGGATGACCGAGCAATCTGTGGATAGGGGTGCCCCCGCCGACCAGTTGCTGGAAACTCTCCCACAGATCCCCGTACTGGCTGATCTCATCCCACTGGGGACTGTCGAAGTCCAAGTCGACGTGAGGCGATTCAATGCAGGGGAGCGTGAACGATACTTCAGGATCGAGGCTGCAGCTCTTGTAGACACTGATCTCCGGGAGGTCCACTGGGAAAGCGCGACGATGGAGATTGTGCTCATCCACGTGAAGGACTCGCCAACTGCCCTTGTCGTTGGGGTCAAATCCCCAGGTCTTCTGCCTTGCGGAATAGAAGAAACTCAGAATCCCATTGCTCGGGAGAACCTGCAGGAACCGGTGCGAAGGAAGATCCGACAGATTGATCTGCGCAATGAAGGATAGGTGCTCTTCGTTCCAAGCAGGCCACTCTACACCGGGAGGGAGATCCGGCATGCCACCAAGCTTGGACTTGCCGATTGCTATCCGATCATCACGCACCGAGCTAGCTCTCAGGACCAGGGATTCCTTTACCGATTGCTCGGCGGCCGCGGACAGACGACTGGGGCACTTCTGACGAATCAGTTCGGATATCTGCGCTCTCAAGGGGTTGTCTGCCATACTTCCACCCTCCCGCGCCTAACGATGTGTTTCCATCAGTGCTCTGCTTCAGCAACTGGACTTCGGGAACCTGCACATGCGGCCGTGGAGCCCGGAAACTGCTCGCGTTGCCGCCGGTCGAGACGAGCATGGGTCCTGTACCGGCCCGACTGCCACCAGCGCGGAGGTGACCATCCGAAACGAGGGTCTCTACGATGCCTACCTCGATCGCCTGGCCCTGTATGAGAAGCCCCGCGATGCCATGGACGTTGCCTCGCAGGGGAAGGTGGAGCGCGGTCGACCAGGTCGTGATCCCGAATTGCTGCCTGGTCGCTCGCGGGCGGCGTGCCGGCCCGTGGATTAGTTAAGGCGGGCCGCCACGGCCGAAAAATGCGTGGGTGGCGTGACGGGATCGCATGATCGTCGAGGGGGCGCAGGAGAGGCGGGGCGTGCATGAGCTTGGAAGCTCATGCTACGAGATGTGCGGAGCACAGCGAGGGACGGCGGAGGCGGTCGAGGGTTGGGAGTTCTAGTGTCAGACACCCGTCTTGCAGACGGCGGCAAAACAAGTGTCTGACACGGGTGGGCGGAGATGGTGCGAGGATGAGGAACGGCGACAGGTGAGGACGCCTGTCCTGCGACGGCGACGGAGCGGATCAGGAGATCCGCAGGCACGGACGGATGGGCGGCGACAGGCGGGGACGCCTGTCCTACGAAGGGTGGCGCAGGGGCGCGGGCGGAGTCGGGGGAAGATGGGTGTCATGTCTACCAGGCGGGAGTTTCTGAAGACGATGGCCCGGGCGGCCGGTCTGGCGATTGGAGCGAGATCAATGGGCGATGCGAGCAAGCCGAACGTGCTGCTTATCCTCACCGACGATCAGCGATGGGATACCGTGAGCGCGCTCGGGAACCCGCACATCGAGACGCCAAACCTCGATGCGCTGGTCGAGCGCGGGTTCGTGTTTCGGAACGCATACTGCATGGGGGGATTCTGCGGCGCGGTATGCCTGCCGGCTCGGATGATGACGCTGCGTGGGCGCGCGTGGTTCTCCGTGCGCGACCTGCCGGAGGGCTTCCCGAACCTGCCGACATCGATGAACGAGGTGGGGTATGCGACCAGTTTCTTCGGGAAACGGGGGAACTCGGATCTGGAGTCGCAGGAGCACTTCGCGACGACGCACTACCTCGCGCCGAAAGACCTTGAAGCGGTCATCGCCAAGTACCCCGAAGATGAAAAGAAGCTTCGGTATGACGGCGCGCAGGGGGTGCTCCGCGAGGGGACGCCGGGGAAGAACCTGGCGGATCGAGCGATCGAATGGCTGGATGGCCATGCAGCCGGAAATGGCGATCAGCCGTTCATGATGTACCTCGGCGGACCCGCGCCCCACGATCCGCGGCTCGCGCCGCAGGAGTATCTCGACAAGTACCCCGCGGATGAGATGCCGCTGCCGGCGAACTTTCTGTCCCATCACCCGTTCGATAACGGCGAGCTGTTCGTCCGCGACGAGAAGCTGGCGGGCTGGCCACGTGGGGAGGATGAGATCCGCGGGCACCTGCGCGATTACTATGCGGTCATCACGCATCTTGACGAGCAGATCGGCCGGATCATCCAGCGATTGCGCGACCTGGGCGAGTATGAGAACACGATCATCATCTTCTCATCCGACCAAGGGCTCGCGGTGGGCAGCCACGGGCTCATGGGCAAGCAGAACTGCTACGAGCACACGCTGAAGGTGCCGCTGATTATCGTCGGGCCGGGCATTGAGGCGGGGGAGTCGGAGGCTTTCGCGTACCTGCACGACATCTACCCGACGATCTGCGACATGGTGGGCGCGCCGATTCCCGGCAGCCTCGAGGGACACAGCCTCCTGCCGATCATGCGGGGCGAGCGTTCCGACGTGCGGGACACGTTGCTGCTAGGATACATGGGCGTGCAGCGCGCCGCGAGGCGGGGGAATTGGAAGGTGATCCGGTATCCGGAGATCGATCGGACGCAGCTCTTCGACCTGGCGTCGGATCCGGATGAGTTGGATGACCTGGCGGGGGACCCGGCGCACGCGGATACGGTGGCGCGGCTGATGGCGATCATGGAGGAGCAGCAGGCGCTATTTGGGGATGACCAGCCGCTGACGGTGGATGAGCCGAAGCCGGGCGATGTGACGGTCGAGCATTTCCAGCACGCTGAGGGAGATTAACGATGGCGCACCAGGTCATGCTGGTGGCGATGCTGCTTGGCATTGGGGCGGGGGCATTGTCGCAGGGCGCGCGGATCAGCGTTGATCCGCACACCACGCGCTCGATTCGGGGCATCAGCGAGCTGAATCGGACGAAGTACTTCGGGCTCTGCGATCATGGCAGAGACTTCGATGTGCGGTGTCGGGACGATGCCCGGTACGAGTATCTCGTGCGTGAGAATGGCATTACGTTCGGTCGGAAACTCGGCCTCATCACCGGACCGGATCGGTGGGGCAAGGCGGTTCGTGAGGATGCGGAGCGGCCGGGATATGCGGACCTGGAGTTCTTGGCGGAGAGGCTGGCTGCCAACGGCCATGATGATCCGAGCGGACGGTTCCGGGCGGACATGGGTGGTCGGCTCGACGTCGCGGCGCACGGACATCACGGCGGGTTCCCGGAGTGGATGGGCAAGTGGCAGACGCCGGAGGTCCTGAAGGACGAGAAGGCGCGGGAGCGGGAGTGGGTGCCGGAGAATCTCGACGCGGCAGCGGAACTCGCGGCGGCGATCATGCGGCATGACTTCAACGACTTCGATCGTCCGGTGTTCTATGAGCCGGTGAACGAGCCGCACTGGTCGTACTGGGACGAGGAGCCGTTCCAGCAGTGGCACCTGAAGATCATGAACGCGGTCCACGCGGAGACGCCGGAGGTGAGGGTCGGTGGGCCATGCTTTTCGGTGCCATACTTCTACGGTCGCGAATACAAGAACTTCGACGGGCTGAAGGGGTTCATCGACGGGACGAAGTGCGCGATGGACTTCTACTCGTTTCATGTCTACGACTATTTGCGCGAGGACGATGGGGATTTCGGCGGACAGATCACCAGCGGGTTGCCGCTGGAATCGGTGCTCGACCTGGTGACGAACCACACGGTCAACGAGTACGGGAAGGAAGTTAGCCTGGTCTTCAGCGAGCATGGCGGCTATGGCGCGGGCGAGCTGGTGGGGAGCCTCGCCAATGAGCACTTCCCCGGCGACGGGTTCGATTGGGAGATGAGGAAGCGTACCATCGATGACTTCAACAGGGTCAGCAGCGTGCTGGCGAACACGCTGGTGTTCATGGATCACCCGCACGTCGTCGCGAAGGCTGTGCCGTTCATTCTGCTGGAGGCGATGGGATGGGATCCGGAGTATTACGCCGTGCTGTACGCGCCGCGCGATTTCACGGACAAGACCGATTGGGTCCCCACGCAGAAGATCATGTTCTACCGGTTCTTGCGGGATCTCAAGGGCAGGCGAGTGAAGGGGTTTTGCCCGGATCCGGACCTGCAGATGAGGGCGTTCGTCGACGGCAGCGCGCTTCAGGTGGTGGTCAACAACCTGTGGACCGAGGGCGATGCGTTCAGCATCGACGCGCCCGAACCGGCGCGGGTCACGCTTCGGCGCATCGGGCGGAGGGACGACTTCACTCCGTATCTGGTGGAGGAGGAGAGCGCGTCGCTGGATGACATCGCGATTGCAGGGCGCGAGGCGGTGCTCGTGCGAGCCGAATACGATGAGCCGCTGGAGGCGCGCCAGACTGTCGACGAGATCCCGTGCTATGGCGATCGGATCGCGACGGCGGCGGCGGACGGCGAGGCTGCGGTCTCGGTCAGCGTGCCGGATGCGGATCGGCTGGACTACGCGGTGCTGCGCGTGGGAGTGAGTCGGCCGGAGGGGAGCGATTACCGGGTGGATATTGCGCTCAACGGCACGCGCGTTGAGACGGTGGTGGAGAATTGCGCGCCACGGATTGAGACGGAGAAGCTGGGATACGCATCGTGCAAGATCATCGACGTGCCGGTGGAGTTGGTGGAGGCAGAGAACACGGTGGCGGTGTCGTTCCCTGATGGGAAGCCTGGCAGTGTGGGTGCGGTGGTGATTCGGGCGGGGGTGAGGGAGTAGGGGCGACGGCGGTGCAGCGAACGGCGACGGTGATGCCGGCTGAAAGCCGGCGG
>CAZKUN010000099.1:0-30070 GCA_964555935.1 uncultured Armatimonadia bacterium
CCTCACCCAGGTCTTCGTCACTCGCTAAGCGCACCACCCACCAAGCAGATCACTCTCACGGCATCGTAGATCAGCTCTCTGCGTTCCCCCAGCGTCGCCAACTCCTCGGCGGACGGCTCGGGATCGGGCAGGTCATCGTCGAGTTCGACCTCCGGGTCCTTGCGCCCCATCTGTCGGCGCCAGTTGCGATTGCAGTTCATGGCGACGCCATACAGCCATGTCCTGGGCTTCGCGTTTCCCCGGAAGGTCCGGATGCTCTGGTAGGCGCTGACGAACGTTTCTTGCGTGAGATCGGCGGCGGTCTCGGAGTCCGCGGTTAACCTGAGGTGCAGGTTGTAGATCCGCTTGTACTCCGCGTCGACGAGCTTCTCCCACGCGCGTTCGTCTTTGCCTTTTAACTCAGCACCCGAGTCTTCTTCCAGCAGCGTCACAATGCCGAGACTCATAGCTCCCATTTCCCTTCACCGTGGCGGCGTGTGACTGTCGTTCCTCGCCGCCTCATCGAGCGCGCTCAATTAGTTAGTGGATGGAATTGAGGAATGTGTTGGAGGTTCTTTTCGAGGGAGGATCGATGGGGGGCGATGTGTGCTTACTCGGAGCTCTGGTCTGGTGCCGCTTGCCAGTCGCCCGATGTTTCCAGTTCGCCCAAGAACACCTCCAGATCCTCGTGTGTAAGTCGCGCGTCACGGACGTGCTTCCGCATTCCGATGAGCGGTGATCGCCCCGTCCGGTGTATGGGCCGCAGGAACGCCTCGTCTTGAGTGCGGGGATAGAGAGCGAGACCGATGGTCATCTCCGCAATGCGCCAGTGGACCTCGAACGCGCAGAGGACCATCATCAGCTCGTGCTGCGGTACGGCACCCGATGTTGGTGCTCCGTGCGCACCTGCGAAGCTTACAAGGTCCTGGCGCGTGCTTTCAAGCGTCCAATACGAGATGTGGTGGCGCAGGTGGAGCAGGTACTCCTGCACCGCGCCGACTTTGCTGGCGCCGGTGCGTGGATTATGCTTCAGAAACACCCCGCTGCCGATCGCATCGTTGAGGGCCTTTACAAGCAGGGAGCGCCCGGGGGCGATGGCCGCGTAGAAGGCGATTTCCTTCAGATCACTCGCTGAATCGAAGGCGTGGGTTGAAGAGGGGTCGCAATCCGACACATCGAGATCGCGGAGCAAGCGCGCGGCTGGCCAGTGTCTATGGTGGAAGCGAACCGGTCCGTCTTCCTTGTCGGCAAGCTGGCACAAGTTTTCCTGCAGCTCCCAGAGCAGGTTCGCCTCGATCGCCGCCTGCCTTACTGGGCGATCCAGTCTGAACTGCGTTCTGATGGCCGTGACCACATCCTCGAACGCCTTGAACTGGTATACCCAGTTGTTGACCGGGCGCTCACCCACCCCTTCGGCGGCGGCCCTCATCTCATCTGCCCGGCGCGCCTCCTCGATGAACGGAAACACGTAGCTGGCGTCCCTCTCCTGGATTATTGGCGAACTGTGGAGGGCGTTGGCGGCACCGCGACGGTCAAGAAAGACGGTCCACACGGCGTCGCGTACGAATACGAGTACCTTCATGCCTCCTGTCTGGGCAACCTCATACGCGACCTGGTATTCGCGACGGCTGATTGACGTGTGGTCATCGGCGTCCCAAGCCCCGCCAGCTCGGTTACCAATCAAGACGATGCAGTAGTCGGCCGAGCGCACAGCGTCGAGGCATGCTTCATACGAGTTCTTGTCAAGTACATCGGGGAAGTCCGCGTACTCACTGAGTCTGACCTCGTACCCCCAGCCCTCCAGCCAGTACTTGATTGCCGAGCGCATGTCACCGAGGTCATGCACGGTAGAGGACACAAACACGACTGGTCGCGCCATACTGGTACTCTCCGATGTCATAGAGACGCTCTTCGCACGAGATTGGATTTGCCCTGACCGCTGTGAAGTCCTTTGCCCGACACTAGCAGGAATGCGCGCCATTGGCGGTGAATGTGATGGGCGTCACATTTCGAGGCCGCGCAGCGCTACGCGTAATCGGGGGGATTGGTGTGGCACGACTACGGAAGCAGACGGAACTGCCGCTATGGCTGCGATGGATGATCAAAGTCTCCGTTGTCATCATCGTCCTGGCGGTCGTCTACAACATCGTCGTTGTGGTTGACCCGCTCGGCAGGTTCAAGGGCGTTGAGGAGTTGCCCTCGGAGTTCATGCCCACCTACGCGACCGACTACTGCGTGAGCATGGGGCTCCCGCAGCCGACGGCCGGCTATGAGTGGATGGTGGTCGGTACGTGGCAGGGCTCGGACTCGCAGTTGCTCCCGCAAGTCCTGATGAACTACCAGTGGGCGTTCATCTGGAGTTCGGGCCAGCTCGACGAGCGGGCGGCGGACGTCACGTTCCTGCAGACGCACCCGGCGAAGGTCAACGGGCGGTTCGCCATCGCCCTTAACACGAGCGAGATCGGCGTCACTGCCGCGCCGGGCGAGACGGGCACGGTCGTTCGCGATGATCGCGGGAACCTGACGTTCTCCGTCTCTACGGGGAATCTCGGCTGGACGGTGGGTCTCTACGAGATGCAGCCCGTGCATTACTGACGGCCTCGCGAGGCGAGCTACTCCTTCGTCCAACTCCAGGCGAGCTTCTCGCCACGGGATTTCTGGCGTCCGGTCATCCTCTCCACGACGACCTCGACCGCGCCGCAGTTCTGGGCCTGCTCGGCCGTGAACGTGTCGCGGGGATGCTCGTCGGTCGCATACCGCTTCTGAAAATCGTTGAGCACTCCGGCCCGCTGCTCGGCGTCTTCGATCACGCTTGCTGTCCCCCAGCAGAGAACGTTCGCGAACGCGTTGTCGCAGATGTCGCCGGCGTGGGGCGACGGGTGCCCATCCTGGCTGCTCACGGCGATGCAGACTCGCGGATCAGCGGCGATTCGGTCGAGCTTCTTGCCCTTGAACGCGCAGTGGAAGAGCATCCGACCGCCCGCGTACGTGTAGTTGATGGGGATGACGTACGGCTCGTCGCCTGCGAAGGCAATGTGAGCAATATCGCCCTCGTTCAGCAGCTCTTCCATGCACTGCAGGTCTGTCTGCGCTTCCGGCATAACGTCCTCCGTGGTGGTGTTTCGATGAGATACGCTCCACTCGGCGACTTGGTTGTCAGCCCGACAGCGTTGCGGTCACTCGAATGTCCGTGAAATCGGCGCCGGGATCGTTGGCGAGCACGACCTTTGCGAATTGGGCGGGCGTGTCGACCGCAAATGTCCGCTGGGCCGACTCGCCAGGCCGCGCGGCTAACTCCAGCGTCTGGACGGGCTCCGTGTCATAGGTCAGACCGTCCGGGCTCGTGACGACCTGCGCCTGCAAGGTGGATGGTCCGAAACAGGTGGCTTGGACCGTGAGCGCGCACCGGGCCACCGGCCCGAGCGGGATGGCCGGGCACTCGCTGACGTCGGTAGACACCCCGGCCGACAGTGAGTCGAGTTGCATGAGCGGCATCGCGAGGGCAAATGGGCGCGCCGTCGCCAGAATGGAAACCCCTAGATCCTCGTGCCCGTCTCGGTCGTTGTAGCGCAGCGTGTGGTAGCAGTAGACGAACGGCGGCTCGTAGTAGGCGTGGACCTCCGCGAAGGCGGCGGCGTTGGGATGGCCTTCACGCGGGCCGACGGGGTTCTGGGGGTGCCTGGTGAAGTTGATGCCGTCGTGGCTGTAGGCATATCCGATGCTCTCGCGACCGAGGATCCGCGTTGGGTGGAGCTTCGTCCCGCCATAGAACATGTGGAAAATGCCGCTCCGGAGGAAGACGCCCGCCTCCGAGACCCCGCCGTCATCCCAGTCGCCCCACTCGCCGCGCTCGAGGATCGGGCCATCGTGCTCGGAGTAGGGGCCTTCGGGCCTGTCGGCAACCGCGAGCGATACGGGGCCGTAGTCTTGGCCCGTTGAGCCGATGGGGTGCTCGGTGTAGAGATAGTACTTCCCCTCGCGCACCACGACGCCGCCGACGTAGCCGAACTCCGCGATGATTGGGTTGCTGGGGTGCTTCTCCCATGGGCCAACAGCGCTGTTGGACGTCGCGAGTCCGATGCCCCACCGGTCTGGCTCCGCTTCGCTCATCCCCGAGTACCACATGGTGAAGCGATCCGTGCCCTCCTTCACGATGAACGCGCACGCAACGTGGTGGTCGTCCCAGGACCCCGGCGGCCCGAGCGCAAGAACCGGGTTGGCCTCATGACGAGTCCACGGCCCGAGAGGATGCGATGCCGTGGCCACGCCGAGTTGGTACCCGAGCCCGTTCCCGGAACCATGATAGTACCAGCAGTACGTGTCGTGGTCCTTGAGCATGTGCGCCGACTCGATGACGCCGTCTTCCCACGTACCCTCTGGGCCGGGGGTGAGACAGGGGTTTGGGCCAGGAATGTAGATGAACTCTCTGAATGGCGATTCCATGGTGGCGGCTCCCGCACGACTGTGGTCGGAGGGCCTTCGGCGGAAGGCACAGGAGAACCTGCATGTCCGGAGGAACACGTGGCCAATGCCTTCGGGAGGTCCGCGATGGCGATCAGTCGGCGCGATGCGATCAAAACGGTTGGCGCGGGTGTCGCAGCGGCGGCCTTAAAACCGTGGGAGACGCTAGCGGCGACGGGCCCGGCTCAGCGGCCGAACATCCTCTGGCTCTCATGCGAGGACATCAGCTCGCACCTGGGATGTTACGGCTATGAGGACGCGAAGACTCCCAACCTCGACCAACTCGCGGAGGAGGGCACGCGCTACACGCACGCGTTCACCGTCCACGGTGTCTGCGCGCCGAGTCGGTCCGGGATCATCACCGGCATGTATCCCAGTAGCATCGGGACGACCTACATGCGCTGTCGGGCCCAACTCCCCGAGCACATTCGGCTATTCCCCGAGTACCTGCGTAGCGCCGGCTACTACTGCACCAATAACGCCAAGACTGACTACCAGATCAACGCGCCGAAGACGGCCTGGGATGAGTCGAGCAACAAGGCCCATTGGCGCAAAGGGCCGGATGGCCAGCCGTTCTTCTCAGTCTTCAACTTCACGATGACCCACGAGAGTCAGTACCGAACGCGCGGGCAGGAATACGCCAAGAAGATCGCCCGGCTGAGGCCCGAGGACCGGCAAGATCCGGACAAGCTCACCACGCTGCCCCCGTACTACCCCGACACTCCCGAAACGCGCGCGGACTGGGCCCATTACTACGAGCTGATTACCGTGATGGACTTGCGCGTGGGCGACGTCCTGGCGGAGCTGGAGGCGGATGGGCTGGCGGACAATACCATCGTCATGTTCTGGTCCGACCACGGCGTCGGCTTGCCGCGGGCAAAGCGGTGGCTGTACGACTCGGGAACGCGCGTGCCGATGATCGTCAGGATCCCCCAGCAGCTCCGCGTCGGGGGCCAGGGCGAGCCAGGGCGCGTCAGCGACCAGTTGGTCAACATGATCGACCTCGGCCCGACGGTGATGAACCTGGCGGGCGTCGACGTTCCGAATCACATGCATGGCCAGCCGTTCCTCGGAGCCGATCTGCCGAGGCCGCGCCGGCACATTTTCGGGGCGCGCGACCGCGTGGACGAGCGCTATGACATGATTCGGTCCGTGCGCGACCGGCGCTATCGGTATGTCCACAACTACGAGCCATGGCGCCCGCACCTGCAGTGGGTCGACTACGCCGAGCGGACGCCCACGCGCAAGGAGATGCGCCGGTTGCTCGCCGAGGGAACGCTGCAACCCGAAGCGGCCCAGTTCCTGGCGGACACCAAGCGGTTCGAGGAGCTATACGACCTCGACGCGGACCCACATGAGGTGAACAACCTCGCCGATTCGCCCGAGCATCGGGCGGTGAGGAAGCGTCTGCGCCGGGCCTTGACGGACTGGATGGTGGAGACGAGAGATGTCGGGCTGATCCCCGAGGCGGAGTTGGTTGAGCTTGAGAAGCAGATCGGCAGCCGGTACGAGATCCTCCGCCAACCTAGCGCGATGAGGGTGCACAGGCGGCTGCGGGAGGTGGTGAAGGCGGGGGAGGGCGGCAACCTGAAACGACTGCGCGACGCCCTCGCGGACGACGACGCCTCGGTGCGGTTCTGGGCGGCCATGTGGCTGGGTACGATCGCTGACTATGATGCATTGCCCGAGTTGCTTACCGCCCTGGATGACGAATCTCCGGTCGTGCGGATCGCAGCGGCGCGGGGCGTCTGCCTGATGGGTAACGCCAGCGCCGGGCTGCCCGTGCTTGAGAGAGAGCTGCGCGAGGGCGAGAACGAGTACGTCCGCCTGCGGGCTGCGACTGAACTCGACTACCTCGGCGAGGCGGCTCGGCCCGCGCTGGAGACGGTGAGAACGGCAGCGAAAGAGGACAAGAGCAACTACGTGAAGCGACTGGCCGAGCGGATCATCCAGGAGCTTGAGACCGGGTGACCGGCAGGGACGGCAGAGCCGAGCGAATAGCAGCGGACCCAACAATGGAGGGACGATGATGGCATCGATCGTGCAGCCACAGAGAGACGTACCCGTGATCGCGGATGTGGATGTGTGTGCCATAGGGGGAGGGCCGGGCGGCCTGCCCGCGGCGATTTCCGCGGCGCGCCAGGGCGCGAGCGTGATGCTCGTAGAGATGCAGGGCTTCCTCGGCGGGATGGCGACAGCCGGCCAGATCGGCCCGCTGCTTGGACACAAGGGGAGCAAGAGCAATAACGTCGTGATCGAGGGCATCTTCAAAGAGCTGTGCGTGAGAATGGCCGAGATCGGTCAGGCGCCGGAGTGGGAGAAAGCGACGCAGTCGTGGGGCGTGTCGTTTGGCGCGGAGGGGTTCAAGATCGTCGCGGACCGGCTGGTCAAGGAAGCCGGCGTCGACACCCTCTTTCACGCGTTCTTCGTCGATAGCGTCGTCGAAGAGGGCCGGATGACTCACGCGGTGATCGAGAGCAAGTCCGGACGCCAGGCGATCAAGGCGAAGGTCTTCGTCGACGGGACGGGCGACGCGGATCTCGCCGTCCGGGCGGGCGCTGAGTGCACCACGGGCAGACCCGCCGATGGCAAGCCGATGTCGATGGGGAGCATCTTCCGGATCGGCGGCGTCGACACGCTGACTGATGAGGCGAAGGCGGCGGCGCTCGCCAAGGCGCGTGAAGCCGGAATGGCGGGCGAGCTGACCAACTATGGGGCGCATCTTGGCAATCCGGGCTCAACGATCGTCCCTGGCGAGGCGACGGTGAACTGCACCCGCGTGGATGGCGACTGCAGCGACGTGCGCGTCCTTACCGAGGCTGAGTTCCACATCCGCGAGGAGACATGGAAGACCGTCGACGCTTGGCGCAGCGCGCCGGGAGCCGAGGGGCTATACCTGATCACGACGCCTCCGCACGTGGGCCTTCGCGAGAGCCGCCAACTCGTCGGCGAGCACCGAATCACCGGTCACGATGTGGTGGGGGCCACGAAGTACGAAGATGGCATTGCGCGCTGCGGGTATTGGATCGACATCCACTGCCCGAGAGGGCTCGGGGTAGGCGAGGGCGTGCATTTGTGCTCCACCAACTGCAAGAAGACCGACTGCTACATGCTGACCGAACACGCGGATCAGCTGTTTGACGAACTCTACCCGCCCGAGGGCGAGTGGTTCGACATTCCCTACCGCACGCTCGTCCCGGAAGTGATCGATGGTCTGCTGGTATCCGGCCGGTGCATCTCGGCTGACTACAACGCCATGAGCGCGATGCGGGTCATGAGTCCGTGCATCGCTATCGGGGAGGCGGCGGGCGTTGCGGCGGCGATGGCCGCGAAACAGGGAATTCCTCCGCGCAGCGTTGACGTCGCCGAGTTGCGAGCGACGCTGGCGGACGGCGGGGCGTTGGTCTAACGGCGAGAAACGAGAACCTGGAGTCCCGTGAGCCTCATTCGGTGTGCCAGGATGTTGCGCCGCCAGCGGCGCGCGTGTAGGTTGCGGTCTGGCCGGCGGCGATGGCCAACTCGACCGGCTCGGACTCATCCGGAAGCCTTACGCGGCATGGCGAGCCGTTCCGGGAGTGGATTCGGGCGTTCGTCAGCCTGCCCTCGTTCCACTCCGCATCAACGGCGAACCCGCCGCGCGCCCGGAACCCGGTGAAGGCTCCGCTCGGCCATGCGGACGGGAGCGCCGGAAGCAGGCGGATCACGCCACGGTGGCTCTGCAACAGCATCTCGGCGATCGCGGCAGTTGCCCCGAAGTTGCCCTCGATCTGGAAGATCCCTGGCGGGTGCAGGTCAAGCAGGCTGGTCGAGCACTGCTCGCTGACGAGGTTGACGAGGTGCTCGTGCGCGGCGTTGCCATCGCCTAGCCGCGCGAATAGGCAGGCCGTCCACGCGCGGCTCCAGCCGGTGTGGCCGCCGCCGTGGTTCAGCCGGCGTTCCAGCGAGACCCGAGCGGCCTCGGCGAGTTCGGGCGTGTCCTCGAGCGTGATGACGTCGCCCGGATAGAGCCCGATCAGATGCGAGTAGTGTCGATGCCCCGGCTCCGCTTCATCGTAGTCCTCAAGCCACTCTTGAAGCTGGCCGTGTTTGCCGATCTGCAGTGGCGGAAGGCGGTCGAGAATGTCTTGCCATGCCGGGACGCTGTCGGCGTCAACTCCCAAGATGCGCGCCGCCTCCACCAGCCGGGCGAAGACATCTATGGCCAGAGTGACGTCCATGGTCGACGAAACGACGAGCGAGACCGGCGTGATGTTGCCAACGACTGTGTTCTCAGGTGATTGAGACGGGATCGCGACAAGGCGCCCGTCGGCGTCTTCGACGAGGTAGGTCTCCCAGAAGCGCGCGCACTCCTTCAGGAACGGGTAGGCGCGCTCGCGCAGGAACTCGACATCTCCCGTGAACGCCCAGCGCTCCCAGTAGTGCATCGCGAGCCAGCTCGCCGCGCCGATCCAGCAGTCCCAGCCCGGCGCCCTCGGCGCGCAGCCACCCCACGCGTTGGTGGTGATGGGGAAGTAGATGCCCTCGGCTCCGTAGATTGTCCCCGCGGCCTCGCGCCCAGCGGGGACCATCGAGTCGAGCAGCGCAAACAGCGGGTCGACACACTCGCTGAGCCCGGTCACATCGGCGGGCCAGTAGTTCATCTGGAGGTTCACGTCGAGGTGGAAGTCGGAATCCCAGGGCGGATCGATCATCTCGTTCCAGATCCCCTGGAGGTTGTTCGGTAGCGCGTCGCCAGAGCGCGAACTCGCGATCATGAGGTAGCGGCCAAACTCGAAGAACTGGGCCAGCAAGCCCGGATCGCCGGTCTCGTTGAAGTCGACGCGGCGGATGTTGACCGGTCGGGAGTGGTCGATGGGGCCGAGATGAAGCCCGCACTGACTGTGGTGCCCGACGTGCTCCGAGTGCGCGGCCGTTTGGATGGCGTGCGTGTCCGACAGCCCTTGGACCCGATCGATGGCCTCCTGCAGCACATCCTCTCCGTCATGCGACACGACGATCACGCCGTTCAGCCACGCCATGTCGCCATCGACGCGCACCGCCGCCCGGCCGGCGATGGGCGAGACCTCGACCTCCATGGTGTTCGGCGCGAACGCGACGGCGAAGCTGATGCCCTCGGGGAATCGTCCGGCTATGGCGATCTCGTCGGTTGACGCGTGGTGCTGCAGCACGCACTCTGGGTCGTCGACGCGCGACAGCTCGATCTCCCAGCCCGTTCCACTCGCGTTGGACAATTGCAGGGCAATGGCGTCGTGCTCGGCAGATGCAGCGATAACTCGTGCATGCGAATGGCCACCGGCAGTGAACTGAGTGAGGTGGAAACCGCGCCACATCTCCAACCACTGCCTGTATTCAGTCACCTCGCCGGCGCCCGTCCGAATCCACAAGTCACACACCGGCTGGTACGGATCGAGGTGATCGCCGCCGTCGAGGACTTTGCGGGCCAGCTCCGCGCCCTCGAGGGTCTTCCCATCCAGGAACAGCGACCGGATCTCGTCGATGCGGTCCGCGGAGCGCTTGATGGGCTCGTTGCGCTTGACGCCGCGCCAAAGCTGCTTGTGGTTGAGGGAGATGCGTTCGTCGGCCGTGCCACCGTAGACCATGGCGCCGATCGTGCCCGCGCCGATGGGGATGGCTTCCTTGAACTCCGCGGCCGGCCGGTCGAACCAGAGGGTGTTTGGGTGTTGCGCCAAGGCTGACTCCTCCGCGTGAGGCACCGAGGGTTTAGGCGTCGAGAACGTCGCGCACGTGCCGCGCGAGGACCTCGGGTGGGAACGGCTTCTGCAGGAACGGAGCATCGTCGGGCAGGCCGCCGGCCCGGGTCGCGGTACGCTTGGTGTAGCCCGAGATGTACAGGACTTTCAATCCAGCATTCTTGGCTCGAAGCGTCTCGAAGAGCGCTGGACCGTTCACGTCCGGCATGATGACATCGGCCAGAAGGAGCGAGATGTCGTCGCGGTTCTCGTCGAAGATGCGCTCGGCCTCCGAGGCGCTGGCGGCCGTGAGCACGGAGTACCCGAACTCGGTGAGAATCCTGCGGACGATCCGCAAGACGGTGTGCTCGTCTTCCACGGCGAGGATGGTCTCAGCACCTGTCAACGGCGTGTCCACGAGCGCGAGGTCCTTGTCGCGCTCGATGGCATCGTCAACGGCAGGGAGATAGATGCGGAAAGTCGACCCAAGTCCGGGCTCGCTGTAGGCCCAGATGTTGCCGTTGTGCTGTTTCACGATGCCGTAGGCCGTTGCGAGTCCAAGGCCCGTACCGTCCCCGACCGCCTTCGTCGTGAAGAACGGCTCGAAGATGCGCTCGAGGACGCTCGCATCCATGCCACAGCCTGAGTCGGACACGGCGATGGCGGCGTAGCGGCCTGGCTTCGCCCCCACGTGCTGGGCGACGTAGGCCTCATCGATGCTCGTGTTTGATGTCTCGATGCTGATGGCGCCACCGTCGGGCATTGCGTCGCGCGCGTTGACCGCCAGGTTCATGAGCACTTGCTCAATTTGCCCTGGATCGACCCTGACGTTGCCCAGGTCCGACGCCAGGTTCAACTCAAGCACCATGTCCTCTCCGATGATGCGCGTGAGCATGCGGGCGAGGTCCTCAATCAGACCGTTGAGGTCTAACACGGCCGGTGACATTGTCTGGCGCCGACTGAATGCGAGAAGCTGGCGCGTCAGCCCGGCCGCGCGTTTCGACAGCTCGCGAATGGACTTGATGTCCGCGAGGCACGTCTCAGGGATGCGTTCATCGCTGATGACGAGGTCCGCATAGCCCCCGATGCCCGTGAGAATGTTGTTGAAGTCATGAGCCACGCCGCCGGCAAGCGTGCCGATAGATTCGAGCTTGGACGCCTGGCGAGCCTGCTCCTCGAATATCCGTTCGTCGGTGACATCATCAATCACGAGCAGCACGCGGCGCGATTGATCCCGATCGTCGAGGGTGAAGCCACACGCGCGGATATCGATGTACATGTCGCCGCGCGCAGGCGACTCGTACCTGATGCCGGACAACTCATCCTGAGCGTCGGTCGACATGACCGACGAGATGATGTCCAGCACTGGGTGCTCCGCCAGAAGATCGGCGGGCAGGACGTCGCTGATGCGCTGGCCCTCCCATGCGTTCGCGCCCTCCGCCAGGCCTTTGGGGCAGCGGTCGTTGGCGGCGAGGATCGTGAGTTCAGGGCCAAGCACGAGTAGGAACGATGGCATCGTGGCAAGAGTGGTCTGGTTGATCCGCAGCGAGTCGCGCAGTTGTTGTTCGTTGCGCTTGCGTTGGGTGATGTCCTGCAGGATCCCGAGCGATGCCTGGGCATGGCCCGTCCGCGGATCGGTGACAGCGATGGCACTGTCGCTGAGCCACTTCTCATCGCCCTCCGGCGTCACGATGTTGTAGTCGGCGTGGTATCTCGTGGCGCGACCCCGGTCGAAGGCAACTCCGCGCTCGGTGACTTCGGCGTCCGAGCCATCGTCGGGCGTGCTGCGCTGCCTGATGAGGCCCCGGAGTCCGTCGAGCGTGAAGTCCCCGGCCGGTATCCCGACGAGTTCCTCAATTCCCGCCCCGACGAACTCGTACGTGTCTGTGACCATATTCCGACGGTACGGGACCCCGGCCGCCGTCTCGATGATCTCGCGGTAGTGGCGCTCCGACTGCGTGAGTTCTTGTGCCACGACCTTCTCGTCGGTGATGTCTTGGAGCATGCCGATGGTCCGGCTGAGCCTGCCGTCGGGGCCGCGGAGTTGCACCGCCGAGTCCGCGACCCAGACCGTGCGTCCGTCCCTGGTGTCGACGCTGTACTCGGCCCTGTAGAAACCGACGTCCTTGGAGCGGGATCGGCGGCGAAGCGATTCGTAGAGCGGGAGTTCCGCCCGCCGGTCGACATGATGCTCATCGATGATTCGCTCGAAGATCTCCGGCGTGATCTCCTCCACGCTGTAGCCTGTGAGATGCTCGATGCCGTCGTCCATGAACGCGAACGTGTTCGTCGTCCAGTCACGCTCGTAGGCGACGCCGTTGCCCAGAGCGATGATCTCGCGGTAACGCTCGTGGCTGTCGTGGAGGTCATGCCTGGCCCGCTCGCGGTCGGTGACATCGATGAAGACCATCCGGACTGCGGGCCGGCCCCCGCGTGTCGTGGCGAACGAATGCACCTCGACGTGTTTGACCGAGCCGTCCTTGTGGATGATGCGCACGGTGCGCGAACCGTCCGCCGCCACGCCCGCGAGGCGCTCTCCCATCCGCCGAGACACCAGCTCAAGATCGTCCGGATGCACGATGGGAGTCTCGGGTGGGAGAGCGAGCAACTCCTCAACCGTGTAACCGGTGAGATCCGCCAGCACTCTGTTCGTGTAGACGTAGCGTCCGTCCTGAGCGACGACGATTCCCAAAGGCGAATTCTCAGCAATGTCGCGGAAGGCCGCATCGACCTCGCGGCGCTCGCGACGGTCCTGAACCGCAGCGAGTTCCCGACGGACTGCCTCGCATAGGCGATCCAATTGGCCCTTGAGCAGATAGTCGCGCGCGCCGGCGCGCATGGCCGCGACGGCTTGCTCTTCCCCAGGCGTGTCTGAGACGACGATGACGGGAGTGTCCTTGCCCGCATCATGAAGGAGGGTCAAGGCGTGCGTCAGCTTCAGGCCTGGGCATCCGTGGTCGGCGATGATAATGTCCCAGTCCTGACGGGCTAACTCAGCCTCAAAGGCCAGGGCGGAATCAACGCGACGATGGTCGGCCTCGCAGCCACCATCCATCATCTTCCGTAGCATCGGCCCGACGGCGTCGTCGGACGCGTCTACGATCAGCACTCTAACTGGAGTGCCCATACATCAACGCTCCTCGGGCGGCGGCGTCGCCACCCTCGTAATGAATCGACGCTCGCGCCCCTCGATGGGGGCGGCGGCGCGCCAATGACTATGGCCCATGACGAATGCATCGAGAACATCGGCGGCCGACAGCGGACGACTGTAAATGCGCGCGGCATGGAGTGTCCCGAGCCACGGCCTGTCGCCAGTTACCTCGTTGGCTAGCGACAGCCGGAAACCTGCATCCCAGCCCGAGAAATCGCCCGCCGCCATGCCGACAGTGCTCTCGACGCCATTCACGTACAGATGCGTCTCGCCTGATGCCCCATCGCGGACATACACAACATGCGTAAGCTCGGTGACCGCGGCCCGCGGTGGGGTGACCAACTCGGGGATCCCGTTCGACGACGTGCCTGTCGTGCGCAAGCGGGCCGCATAGCTCCCGCCTGACTGGGCGAGAGTGAAGTTGCGCGAGCCGGTGTCCCTCGATAGCGACACGATGCGAGCGGGGCCCTGCTGGTCCACGGCAAACGGCGTGATCCACGCCTCGACGGTCAGCGAGTGGGTCGCCATGCATGCCTCGATGAGCCCCTCGGCCGGCTCATCACTGAGTATCGTGGTTGGTGCGTTGACCTTCAGCCCGCCACCCGCCCACTCGATGGGCGCGCCGTCCTCGATTCGCAGGTCGAGACGCGGCTCAGTGCCTGAGCTGTCATGGACCACGCTACCCTCGGCTTCGTCGAAGTTGTAGGCCGCGATGAGTCCCTGCTCGGCAGTGGCAGCTCCCTCGGGAATCGTGACCTCGACGCGCGTGTCGGCTGCAATGGCGTTGCCGGCCCAGTCCCGTACCCCGCGGATGCGTAGCGCGTAGGTTGCGCCCTCCGCCATCGCCGACGTGGCGAGGGTCACGGTGCGGTCGTCGGCGAGGAGTGTCGCGCTCTCGATCCGGATGCCCTGGTTGATCCGGTAGTTGGTCTTCTTCTCTGCGGATTCGCCCGTGACGGGCTCAGAGAAAGCAGCGATGATCCGACCGGCTCGTCTTGCCGCATCCGCGCGCTCGACGGTCGGCGGCGTCTCATCAGGGCCGGAACTCTCAAGTACCAGGACGAAATCGGGGTCTGGGTTGGCGGCGGGCGGCGCGAAGCTGACGACCCCCTTGTTCGGATGCTCGCCCACTGCGGTCGACGTCCCGGTCTGGGGGTTATACCACGACACGTCTACCCCGCCGCCGGTCACCTTCCCGAGGTTGACTCCGACGGCGCGACCATCGGGGACGTATACGAGCGCAAGCGTGCCGTCAGCGGTCAGGGCCGCGGGCGCGTCCGATCCACCCGAGCCCTGCCCTGCGGCGATGAGCGTCGGCATGGGGCGGAGCGTCTGCCATGGATGCGAGAGCATGAGGGCCCGCACGTACCCCATGTGCCCGGCGCCGGGGAAGTCCATGGCCTGTTGCCACGGCGTGTCGGCGCCCCATCCGGCCTCCTGATCGGGCCTCCAGAAGCTGTAGATCTCTCGACAGCCATACGTGTGTCCAAGCGCTCCCGACAGCACGGCGTTGTAAGCGGCCTTGCGGACCTGGTGGGCGTCGAAACGACGAGTCTCGGGATCTTTGCTCAGGCCGTCGGTGATGTGTTCGTAGCGCGGCTCGCCATCGAGCGTGGGCTTGGGTGGGGCGAGACCGTAGTCCGCGAGGATCATCTCGTGGTTGGCTCGGTCCCAGTTGTGCCCCGATTGCAGCATGTTGAAGTCGAGCCAATCAGCGTCGTGCCAGAACGTCGACGACGTCTGCCAGCCGCGTGGGTGGTACGTCATCAGGTGTCGATCACCATCACCCTCGGCAATACCCTCCGCCATCGCGGTCCAGGCGTCCTCAACGCCGGTCGGTGGCTGGTCCCCGCCGAGAATCCAGACGAGGTTTGGCGTGTCCCTGTAGCGCTCTCCCAACCACCGGCCATACGCGCGAGCGGACCCGGCCGTAACGTGCTTGTTGACGACGAAGTCGCCCCAGCAAGGCAGCAGGCCGATCACGATGCCCTTCGCTTGGGCCATCTCGCAGACGCGATCCACGTGATCGAAGAACGCGGCGTTCGGCTTCGATGGGTCGTCGTCAGTCCACGGCCCGTCGCTGGCCTGATTTGGCTCGACCGCGCCGGGGTTCCAGTGGGCGGCGATGCACTGCACCACGTTGAACCCCTTCTGGCGCCGGTTCTCAAGATAGGTCTCTGTTTCGTCGAGAGTGAGCGCCGTTAGCATCGCCCAGCCCGTGTCGCCGAGCCAGAAGAAGGGCTGGCCATCGCCGTTCACGAGGCGGTGGCCATCCTCGCTGACGCGGAGGACGAAGTCATCGGCGATGGGTTCGGGCGGGACGATTCCCAGTCTCGCCGGATCCTTCTCATCGGCATCCTGAGTGACGCGCTGCAGGAGCAGCACTGCGTCGCCGTCGAAGGGCGTGACGAACTCGACGGTCTTTCCACCGACCACGCGCGCCCCGAAGGCCGTGCGTCCGACGGTCGGGTCGAGCCACTCGACCGACAGAAGCCCCTCCGCGCCCTCGAGATCGACGGTGAACGCGCCGCCCTCCGGCGCGTAGACGACATACTCGCTGCCGGGGCTGGCGAGGCAGTACCCGGTGGACGAGAGACCGTCGGACGGGACGCATTTGGCGAGGTCGACGCGCTCCGAGATCCGCAGGCAGTAGCCGATGTTCTTCCGGATGGGGTCGTATTGCGGATCGAAGGGATCGCGCAGGACAACGCCGTCGTACGGGTCCATGAAGATTGGATTGAGGCCCCGGCAGAAGCTCTTCCACACCCATGCCTGGTTGCCGCCGATGCCCCAGAGATGGTCGGTGTCGGTGATGATGACCTTCGACCCATCGGCTGCGGGCGGGTCGGTGCTGTACCCGCCGTCGGGGTCGGGCGAAATCCAATCCGCAGGACTGTCGAAGAGCGTCTGGTTGCTCCCGCCCTTGTACTGGAAGGTCATGCCGACAGGATGCTGCTTGGGTCTGGTCGATTCACAACTCCTGATATAGTCGATCATGTGGTACTGCCACTCGGTGGAGGCCGGGTGATTCTCGTTGGAGATCTCGTAGAGCACGTTGTCGAGGTCGTTGACGGTATCAACGACCTTCCGCACGTAGGTCTCCTGGATCGCCGTGACGATGGCGTCCCCGAGTTCGTGGACGGCGAGACCGTTGCCGTCGACCTCGTTGATGTTGTTGGCCGGGTTGAACGGGTGTCCATCCCAGCCATCCTCGACGAACTGCAGCCCCCAGCCCTCAAACAGCATGACCGACATGTAGATGCCCCGCTCCCCGGCCGAAATCAGACGGTCGCGCAGGCGCGTGAAGTACTCCTCGTCAAACTTGGTCAGGTCGAACTTGGGTCTGCCGTCGATGGCGTTCCCCGGGCCCGCACGCAGCCACGGGTGAGGGTCAACGAAGAGGCGGCGCGGCTCCTTCTCGCGGTTGGATGCGGTGTCCCAGTGGGTGAGATCCCAGTGCCACAGACGCACGAAGTTGTGGTTGCGGGCCTCGAGGAAGTCGAGATAGGCCTCCCAGTCGAGCGGCTCGGGCGGGTCGGTCTGACCCATGTCCTGGAGGCTGTTCCACATGTGCGATCCGACGAGGAGAACGGGCTTGCCCGAGCCATCGGCGAAATAGCGAGGGTTGTCCTCGCAGACCTGCAGCGGGCCCATCCGTGGTTGGGCAGACCCGTGTATCGCGAGAAACATGAGGACTGGCATGAAGCCTCCAGGCTACGATATCGCTATGGTCTTGGCCACGGTGGCCTCGAGGTCGAACCCATATACCTCGCGGTTGGCGGCGACGACTTGGTCGAGCATCCTGTCTGGAAACGCGGCATCGCCCGCGACGGCGCCCGCGAGCGCTCCGGCAACGCACCCATAGCAGTCGATGTCCAGTAGCGCGCCAAGCGATCCGTCAGCATTGATCGCGCGGTGGTTGGCGGCGATGAGTATCGCGCGGAACGGGTCGGTCGGCCGGGCCAAAACGCCGGCAACCGCGATGGCGAGCGTCTTGTAGGGATCGAACGGGTGCATCCCGTCCAAGGCACGAGAGAGATGCTCCGCGAGGACCTCGTCCGGCACGCCGAGGGGAACCCGGTCTATCAGGCCCGGCAGCTTCTCGCGCATCAGCGGGCCGCCGAAGGGGCCGCCGAGGGAGTATGGATCGAGCGCAATTGCCTCGCGGACGGCTCCGGCTGGACTGTCGCTCGTGATGGCCGCCGCGATCGCCGCGCACAGGAGAGAGACGGCTTCCTTGGCATAGCCGATGTCGAGGAAGTTGGTCTCATAGGTCGCGCGATATGCTTGCTCGGGATCGCCAGGGAAGAGAACGCCGGCGGTCGTGAGAGTGATGAGTCCGATCAGCGTTGGGAAGTTCAGCCCGAGGCTGCGGTCGCGAAGAACGCTCGGCGGGACGCCTGGATAGTGCTCCGATGCTTGCCCAAGGACACCTCGGCTCGGCGCCTCCCAGAGCCCGAGCCAGCTCCGGGCGAAGTCCGGGCCGAGAGGGAAGGCCGATTCCGGGTGATCGATGAGCTGCAGGAAGCGCTCGGCGAGATCGGACTCGGACGGCAGCCTACCCAGCTCAGCCGCCAGCTCCAGGACGATCCAGCTGTAGCGCGTGTCGTCCGTGCCCGTCCCGAGCGGCGCGGGGCTGCGCCAGACGCCGTGATCGCCGCACTCCCCCTCGAAGGCGTAGAGATCATCGATCCACTCGTGACCGAGTCTGTCGATGACGCGGTCGATGGGCTGGAACTCAAATGGCGCCCCGAGGGCGTCGCCCAGCGCTGCGCCAATGATGCATCCGCGAATGCGCGATGAGAGGTTGGGTGAGTCCATTCAGGTTCCCTCCGGTTTCTTCAGGAACGCGTAGGTCCAGTCGCTCGGCTGGTAGCCGAAGTTGCTGTAGAAGAGCTGCGCCCGGTGGTTCTCGAAACTCGTGCTGATAGCGGCGTGCTTGAAGCCGAACTCGCGGAGGCCATGCAAGGCCCGCGCCAGGAGATGCGCGCCAAGCCGCCGCCCTTGCCAGGGCTCCATGATCTGCAGCCAAGTCGTGAGCGCCCAGTCCTCCGCCTCCGTGCCGGGCGCGCTGGGGCCGCATGACGTCTGCCAGCATTGGCCGACCATTTCGTCACCTCGATGCGCGCGCACCACGAAGCGCATGTTTGTCTCGCCCTCGTCGAAGGTCTCCGTCGCAAACTCGGCTTCGATGTCGCACGAGGGTATCTCCGGCGGATCGAGGTTAGGCCAATCGAAGTAGACCTCGCCCGCGCAGCGCTCATACCCGTTGTAGCCCAACAGGCCCTCGATGCGCGTGAGCCGGTCGGGCATGTACGCGTGCTCGAGGTGGAAGCATGGCCATCGATGGTCCTGATGGAACGCGATGATCTCCGGGACGCCCTGTGCCAGCAGGTACCCCTCGGCCGCGTCCAGCAGCGCCTGGCCAGCCGCGCGGAAGCCCGTCTCGCACGCGATGAAACGGATGGCCCCTCGCGGACCCGCCAGGTGGCGCGCGCCGTCGTCGAGCCCCGCGTGGGCGATGCCGACGATGCGGGCGCCGTCGGTCGCAACCCACGCTGTCTCGTCACGCAAGTCTTCGCCCGGGTGCTCGCCGGCCAGGATCGACCCGATGCGCTCGGCATCGGTGGGGTAGCAGTGGTGCAGGCCAGCGACAATGCGGTTGTAGCAGGCAGCGGCGTCGGCCGCCATTGACGCGTCGTATGGCATTGCGTTCAAGTTTGGACCTCCCGTCCTCAACTGGGGTTTTCCTCGTGCGGAATCAACGGGCCTCCCAGCGGCGAGGAGGCAGGACACGTTAAGGCCAATAGAACCCGGAACGAAATGGGGGATTGACCCTATGCTGCTGATGGCGGCGGTAGTGGCAGGCTTGGCTTGCGCCTCGACCGCACAGTTTGACGCGCGCTCTTTCGGAGCCGTCGGCGACGGCGAGACCGACGACTCGCGCGCGTTCCAGGCTGCGATCGATGAAGCGTTCGTCGCGGGAGGGGGAGAGGTGTTCGTGCCTGGCTCGGAGGCTGGGTATCGCCTCGCGCGCCCGATTCTGGTGAGGCCGAACGTGACGCTACGGGGATTCCACGCGGGCCCGGCGGACGCGCACTTCCTTGCCGAACATGACGCGGGCAACCCAGAGCCGTTCGTGCCGGTTGCCGGCGGCGTCCTCATCGCTCAGAACGAATACCCCGCAGTCACGCTGGCCCACAACTCGGGCATCGCGGGGCTGACGTTTGCCTATCCGGATCAGGTGCCGTACACGCCCATGCCCATCAAGCCCTATCCGCCCCTGCTGCAAGTCCGTGGTTTCGGTCCCGGCGAGAACGTGCCGGGGATCCACCGGGACGAGCGCATCGCGGCCGATGGGAGCATCTCCGGTCGATCCGTGAGCATCCGGGACATTGGCGCGATCAACGCGTACCATATCCTCGACATGGCCGGAGCGAACCCGCCGACTCAACAGGTGGCGCAGATTACGGTCGACGGGCTGTGGGGATATCCGCTGTCGGTTGGGATCAACATCCAGAACAGTCTCGACACCATCTTCCTGAGGAACATCCAGCTCCGACCGACCTTCTTTCATGATGCGTGCGGAGAGATTAGCAGGACGAGCATTGGCCTTGCGCTGGGCAAGACCGATGGCTGCGCGATCACCGATCTGTTGGTGTTCGGACTGGGAATCGGCGTGCTGCATCGGTGCGCCGATGGCTCTCTCGAGGCGTTCAGCGTGAGGGTCAGCAACGCGAACGTGGAGGCCATGCTGCCGGTATGGTTCGATAGCCACGCGGTGGACGATCAGGTGCAATACGTCAACAGTTTCCTGTTCCACACGGAGTTCGGGTTCAGACGGACGGAGACGGACGTCTACTCGCGTGAGGGGCATGATCTGTTCCCGGACATCCGATTCACGCCGGATGATCTCTGCGTGGTGAGGGTCAGCAACCGGCGAGATGAGTCAACGTTTCAGTCGTACGCCAGATTCGTTGGGTGTGGATTCCATGCGAAGAACTCGGGCCCGATCTGTCGCGTTGAGGGCAACCAACTGGTGCGCGTGATGCTGGCGTCATCCCACATGGTGTACTTCCGTGACTCGGTGCTCGATGTCGCGGAGGGCGCCAAAGTGCTTGCGACGATTACCGGCAACGACATCATGTGCTGGGGATCGCTCGATCTGTCGGTCGGCCGCGTGGACGCGGAGCACGCCCATCTGATCGACTTCACGCGGGCTGACCCATCGTGCAACGCCATCTTCTCGAGCAACATGATCCACGGCGCGAGACCCGAACTCGTGGATGAGTTGGCTGAGATGCCGAAGGTGGTCGCTGAGGGTAACCTGCTGGCCCAGTGACGTGAGGAGAAGCAATGGTATCGCTGATGCTGACCATATGCGGGACGAGCGTGATGGCCCAAGGAGTGCCGACGCCTCAACCGGTTGCTGCTGACACGCAGGTTGGCGTCTACTACTTCCCCGGCTGGAGCGCGCCGGAGAAGTGGTATTGCCTGAAGGCCAGCGACACGGCGATCCAGCCGCTGCTCGGATACTATCCGGAGGGTGATCCCGAGGTCGCCGATTGGCACATCAAGTGGGCGCTGGAGCACGGCGTGAGCTTCTTCGCATTCGATCACTACGTGCGCGGCGGCGGCGAGATGCTCGAGACCGCGCTGGTGGATGGCTTCATGCAGGCCGAGCACATTGGTCAGTTCCAGTTCTGTCTGAACTGGTGCAACCACGCCCCCGCGGAGACTCAGACGCTCGAGGAACTCGAGGCCTTCGAGGACGTGGTCATCGAGAAGTACCTGACCCACCCCTCGTACCTGCGCAAAGACGGCAAGGCCGTGGTGATGATCCTCTCGGGCTACAGCTTCGTCAAGACGCTCGGGATCGACGGGGCGAAGGCGGCGTTCGATGCGTTCGATCAACGCTGCCGGGACGCGGGGCTTGAGGGGCTCTACCTCGTCTTCTGCGAAGGCGGAATCAACGGCGAGCAGGCGATCAAAGACAGCTTCGCGGCGGGCGTAGATGCCTTCTGCCTCTACAACTACCCCTATGCCGGAACGGACTACACGGGCCCCGGCGAGTACGGAGAGGCGCCGTACGCCGATCTGCTCGCTCAATGCCAAGGACTCTCCTCGCACTGGGGCAACCTAACGGAAGCCCGGTTCTGGCCGACGGTCATGTCGGGGTGGGACAGGCGGCCATGGACGAAGGACCGCGACCTCGTGAGGACGGGCACAACGCCCGAGCTGTTCGGGGAACAACTCCGCACCGCGAAGGGGCACGTGAACGCCGACAACATCGTGATGATCGAGGCCTGGAACGAGTGGGGCGAGGGATCGGTTCTCGAGCCCAGCGTGGAATGGGGCTTTGAGTACCTTGAGAAGGTCAGAGAGGTGTTCTCCGACGATGGGAGGCGTTTGTCGTCACGTGACGACAAACCTCACTACGATGTTGAGCTGCCGGTGGTGAGCGACTGGCGATTCGACACGGGGCCGGTCCAGTGGGGACGCAGCGCATGTGCGGAGCCGACGATCGAGTGGGGGAAGCTGGTGACGACCTCTGAGTCGGACGACCCGCAGCTCACCTCACCACCCACGTACCTGGATTGCGCGGAATACGGCTCGATGAGGCTGCGGATGCGGCTGACGGGCGAAGGCGACGCCCGGACCGCGACGGGGCAACTGTTCTGGGAGACGGTTGAGATGCGGATGCGGGCGGAGACGAGCGTGCTGTTCGATGTAGAGGTCGATGGCAGGTGGCACGAGTATGAGGTGGACCTCACCGAGGCCCCCGCGTGGCGCGGGATGACGGATCGGCTGCGGCTGGATCCCGTCAATGAGCCGGGCGTCAAGATCGAAATCGACAGGCTGCGGATTCTACGCAAGTAGGTGAGAGGCATGGCGAGCGCGCGCGTTGATGGATCGACGGTGCATATCGACACGTACCTGCTGTCGGCGGAAATCCGCACCGAAGGATACGTGAGCGGCGTCGGCGGCGGAACGTTGCTCGACAAGACGACCGGCGCGAGGGATCTCGGGCATGGGCTCGACATCGTGGACTTCCTCATGGAACCACTGCCGGATGAGCCCGGGGCAGAGCATCCGTACCATCGTGGCGACGCGTACCATGGCGACATGATCAAGCGTTACGTGGAGTTGCCGCAGATCTGCACGGGCGCAAAGAAAGTACAGTCCAGCGTGTGGGATCTCGGCGACAAGGTCGTCGTGAAGCAGTGGTTCGCGTACGCGGACGCCACGTACGGGCGCAAAGCGGGATCGCTGTGGGAGCAGACGCTCGTGTTCCAGGACGGGTTGAGGTACTTCGTCTCGGCGGATCGCATCACGAGCGCCAACACTGTGGATGACTTGATCCTACGGATCGACATGCCGGGGCATCTGAAGCACAACGCGGGCGACAACTTCGATCGGATCTACCTGAGCTACGAGGGTGAGATTCCGTCGAGCGAATTCATCGAGGACTTCCGGCCCGACGATCGGCACCTGTACCGGCGCGATGACGCCGACATCCCGGACCGGGTCGTCAGGGCGTATCAGACGAACCTCGATGGGAAGTCCGGCCCGTGGCTGGCGGGAATGACGCTCGACCCGAGCGTGGTCTACGAGGCGTGGTGCCATCAGCGCGGGTATGTCTGCTTCATCGAGGAAGTCGGCGGGCGGAAGGTCGAGGCAGGCGAGACCTTCGGGGCGGCCTACATCGTGGGGTGGTTCGACAGCATCGACGAGATGAACGCGGTCTATGACGCCCACAAGGGCATGACGCCTGACGATGTCATGGCGGAGATTCCGAGCAAATGACACGAATCACTGCGGTTGCGATGGCTATCGTGTGGACCTCGCTGGCAGTGGGCGAGGTCGCCGTCAACGTGGGTGATGACCAATCGGGCGCGCTGTGGGCGGCCGGCGTGCTTCGGGCGCGCGCGGACGGGCTTGAGGTGACGGCGCGGGTGGATGAGGCGGGCGAGCAGTCGGCTGAGGGCTTTGCCTGGACGCGGGATGGTGGAGGCGCGGTCACGCTGACGGCGACGACGCCGGCTGGCCTGATGTATGGCCTCCTGGAGCTATCGGAGCGGCTGCGCGACGGGGCTGAGATCGAGGCGGAACTGACGTCCGAGCCCGCGATCAAGTTGCGCGGCGACTACATGGACATCCCGTTCTGGCTGGGGAATGACCTCTACGACGGCCGGTGGAGTTGGTCCAAGGACATCGAGGCATCGCCCGATCACTGGTGGCACGATCGCGAGGGATGGGCAACGCGATTCCAGGCGTATGCGAAGCGGCGCATGAACAACGTCATGCTTCAGCATCCCCATCCATTCCCGGCGTTCATTGCGTACCCCGACCATCCCGAGGCCGCTTACTTCGACGATGAGACGCTCGCGCGCAATGCGGAGAGCCTGCGGTGGATCATCGCCGAGGGCGCGAAGTACGGAATCCACTTCAGCGTGCTGACGTGGAACGAGTGGGTGCCAGACGATTACGCCGAGGCGCACGAGATACCGAAGGAAGGCCCGGCGACGCCGGAGAGCGCGGCGCTGAACCGGTACAGTTACCAGGAGCTGTTCCGGGCCTTCCCTGAGTTGTCGCTTGTCACGATGGCCGGCGAGAGCCCGCCGGGGTGCGTGGCGTTCGTCCGCGACAATGTAGTCAAGCCGCTGGCGGAGCTGGAGACGCCCCCACACATCACCTACTGGACGTGGTGCAGCTACCCGGAGGATGTGAACACGTGTCTGGATGGCTACCCCGGCGAGACGGCGATCATGCACTACCTCCAGTACGAGCAGCTATTCAAGCCGATGATCGACCCGCGCGTTGGCCGGATGAGTCGCGAATGCGGGGATCGTCCGGTTGTCGCGATGGGGGGCCTTGGGACGGCAACGGGTCAGCTCTACTGGGGCGACCCCCAGTTCATCCGCGACATCGTCCGCGATGCGCCGAACAACAGCGTCGAGGGCATTGTCTTCTGCGGGCTGGACTCGTGGGCATTCGCCTCCAACAAATGGATCGGCTGGGAGGCGCTGGCGCGTTACTGGTGGGACCCATCGCGGGAGGACGGCGACGCGTACTGGGAGGGGCGGATCGCTGACGTGCTCGGCGATCCTGCCTTCGGCGAGCCACTGCTGAGCGCGTACACCCACGCGAGCGCCGTGCCGACGCGGATGCTATGTCTGCTTCACAGCCAGAGCGACGTGTTCCGCCCCCAGTACGGGCTGGCGCTCGTGTTCTATCTCGGCATGCCGACGCTGTCGACGTACATCTTCGAAAACCACGAGCGCATCGACGAGCAGGGCCGCCTCGTGCCGCGGATGGGGCTGACATGGCCCAATCCCAAGTGGGGTGAGGAGGTCGTTGGCATCATTGACCATGTGGCGGGTGAGGGCGATGGGACCAGTCCCCCCGACGTCGCCGCTGAGTTGCTGGGCCATGCAGAGGCGATCGGCGAAGCGCTGGTGGAGCTTGAACCCCTGCGTGACCGATGCGCGTGGGGCGCGGAGCAGTTCGATCGGAACGTCGGCGTCCTGCGCATGAACGAGCTGTTGGCGCGGCACGTGTCGGCGAAGATCAACGCGGCACTCGCGTGGCAACAATGGCATGTGGGCGAGGGCGAGTCGGCGCCCGTGCTCGCGCGCCTGGATGAATCGGTGAAACACTGGCGTCAGTACGCGGAGGTCGAGATGGATGTTTACGGGCGCGACTTCCCTGCGAAGCGGAACATTCTCAGCAAGCCCCCGCCCTGGACTAGCATGGACCTGTGGGCGCACTACCGTTACGAGGAAGACTACACCTTCGCCGGGTATGGCGACCGGCTGCAGCGCGAGCGGGATCTCATAGCCGCGTCGATGGCCCAACAGCGACACGAGCTTCCGTACGAGATGGACCTCCTGCCGCCGGTTGCGGGCGAGACGATTGCGCGGATCGACGAGGACGGGCCCGAAGGTGGTTTTGCGGTCTACAGTTTCCCGCCCAAGGCCACGGCGGAGGCGCAGAACGACCGGCTGATCTGCGATCACCAAGGCACGCGATCGGACTTCTACTTCCCGTTCGTCACGAAGCCCGAGGAGTGCAAGCTCGAGCGGGGCGTGGAGTATGAGGTGATCTTCCGGTTTGAGGTGCTCCGAAGAGACGAGGATGAACCGCTGAAGCTGTCCTTCGGCGCTCGGACGACCGAAGGCACGTGGCACAAGGATGTCGGCATGAGGTGGTTCGAGGGCCCAGCCGGGACGACCGGCGAGATCCGCACTCGGTTCACGCCCACCGAATACGACGACTACTACGTCTACTTCAGCATGAATGGCAGCGGGACGATTGCCGTCGAGGATGTGCGGTTGGTGAGGGGGCACGAGTAAACCGCAGGGCTTCCGGATGTCTCCGAAGAGGCAGTAGGGCCCCAATCACAGCGGGGAGGGATCGACATGCGGATCGTGCGCACGGCAAGCCTGTTGGGCGTTGGACTGATGGCGGCAGCTTCGGGCGCCTGGGCGGAGCGGCACGCGGATGTGTTCGGGATGGAGCTGCAGAGCGACCCACAAGGCATCAGCGTCCACCGCGTGGACGCCGGGACCGAGGCAGAGGCACGCGGCATTCAGGCGGGCGACCGGATCGTGGAGCTCAACGGGACTGAGGTTAGCGAGAGCTGGGACTTCATGAGCCGGATCGACGGCCTCGGACCGCGTCTCCGACTGAGGACCCTCAGGGGAGAGGAGCCCCGGCGGGTCACGCTGCGTCGCCCTGAACTTGCGGGCAAGCTCGTGTTTCGCTCCGACCGCGCCGGCCCATGGGAGCTTTGGCGGATGAATGTGGACGGTTCGGATCTGCGCCAGGTGACCACTCACGGCCTGGACCCGCAGGGCGCGGTGTGGTCACCCGACGGCAAGCGGATCGCCTTCGAATGCCAGACGCCCTACTGGGACATCTGGGTGATGGACGAGGATGGAGGCCACCTCCGGCAGCTCACCAGCTTCCCGGACGCCGAGACCCGGCCGCGCTGGTCGGCAGACGGGAAGTACGTGTACTTCATCTCTTACCAGTGGGGCGGCACCGCGATCGGCAGGATCGACCTCGCGAGCGGGAAGCAGGAGAAGATCGCCCAGATCAGCGACACGCCGGCGTTGGCGCCCTTTCGGTTCCCGGTCTATGACGTCTCGCCCGACGGCAGGCGACTGGCCTTCCCGGTGGCCACGCCTCAGGGCTGGCGGCTGCACTACGCCAAAGCCGACGGATCCGACGTTCGCTCGGCGGGCTTCGAGGGCGAGCAGACTGCCATCGACTGGGCCCCGGACGGTAGCAGACTCCTGTGGAGCGCGGGATCGGCGTACCGCTGGCTCGACTACGAGACCAAGGGCATCGCGGACTTCAGGTTGGGTGAGCGGGGCTGGGCGATGTTCGCGCCCGACAGCGCCTCGGTGATCTTCGACGCGCCGCCCCGCGATGCCGAGAAGCGCGACCTCTACGTCGCCGACCTCACCGGAAAGACGCTGCACCGGCTCACCTACCATCCGGCCAACGACCACTGGGCCGACTGGTGGGCGCCAAGGGACTAGGCTTCGCGGAACGAATTCCTCACCTCGACGCACAGGACCGCTCATCACATCGGGGGCAGCCTCGCATGAAAGTCATCACGATCGTAGCGGACTCATTCCGGCGGGACCACCTGGGGTGCTATGGCAACAGGTGGATCCGCACGCCCAACCTCGGTGCCCTGGCGGAGGAGTCAGCCGTCTTCGACCAAGCGTACATCGGCTCGTTCCCGACGGTGCCGAATCGGCGCGATGTCTTCCTGGGCCATGGCGACAAAGGCGTGCCGTTCAACCGCTGGAAGACGATCGACAACGACGAGGTGACGCTGGGCGATCGGCTGGGCGAGAAGGGCATCCACTCGTTCATGCTCACCGACGTCCAGAACAACGTGACCCGCGGCATCAACCTCTACAAGGGCTTCAGCGGGTGGCACTGCAACCGCGGTCAGGAGGCGGATCCGCTCTGGACCGCCGCCGACGTCCCGCTGGAGTGGCCCGTGCCGCCGGAGATGATTCGGTACAAGGAGGAATGGTGGCACCAGATCCTCGCAACTCGCGCGCACCGCAAGACCGAGGACGACTGGCACGCGCCGGGCACGTACAAGCTCGCCTGCGAGTGGCTTGAGCGTAACTACACTCGCGACGATTTCTGGCTGTATGTGGATACCTTCGACCCCCACGAGCCGTGGGATCCGCCGGACTGGTATGAGAAGATGTATGACCCGAACTTCAAAGGTCGCCGCTTCGATGCGCCGACATACGGCAACGTGAAGAAGCTCGGGATCACCAAGCGCGAGATGCAGAACATCCGCGCGCGGTATGCGGGCGAGATCTCGATGGTCGACGCCGGTCTGGGCAGGCTGCTCGGGACGCTTGAGAAGCTCGGCATCTACGAGGACACGTTGATCATCTTCACGGCCGATCACGGGACGTGCTTCGACTACCCCGGCGACAATGGGATGCTCTGCAAGGCCCACACGCTTGGCGACGATGGGATGATCATGTCGGCCGGCAAGCCACCGAAGCAACCGATGCATTTCTACCCGCACTACACGGGTGTCTGTCGCATTCCGTTGATCGTCCACGTGCCTGGCCAGAAGTCCACCAAGCGAATCCGGGCGATCACGCAACCGTGGGACATCACGGCGACCGTCCTCGATGCGTTTGGGATGACGAAGCCGGATGAGCTGTGGGGCGGGTCGCTGCTGGGGCTGGCGACCGGCAAGACGAAGAAGATCCGCGACGCGGCCGTGTTGGGCAACCACGCTCACGCGCAGGTCATGACGAAGCAGCACATGTACGCGACCTGGCGCGGCCAGCGCGAGGCGGCGCTGTATGACCTCAGAGCCGACCCAGATCAGAAGAAGAACATCGCGGTCAAACATCCGGACGTGGTCGCGCGTCTACACAGACATGTGGCCAAGTACCTGGAGCGTCAAGGGATGGCAGGGATGTTGGATGAGTACGTGTAGCCGTCGCGCGACGCTCGTTCTGGCAATTGGGATTCTAAGCATGAACGCGGGCTGCCGCTCAGACCATGGGCAGCCCGCAAGTCATGTCTCGGCAGATCCCGCCAGCTACCCTCTGTCGGCGGACGACTACGCGTGGCCCAGAACGGCGGACACCTACGAGCCCCTCGCGGCGAGGATTGCGGCTCCGAGGGGGCACGCGCGCGTCGACGTGGCGTCCGGCGGCTTCGCGGAGTGGCTGAGACACCTGCCGGTGTTGCCCGATGGAGCGGACGTTGTGTCCGAGAGCGGCGACACGATACTGAGAGCATCGTCGCGATCGCTGGCCGCAGTCATCGACATCGACGTCCGCAGGAACCAGGAGTGTGCGGACACGAACATGCGCGTCTGGTCCGAGTACCTCAAGCATGTGGGTCGCAGTGACGAGATCGCGTTCAAGCTGACGGGCGGGGGCACGATCTCATGGCCGAAGTGGAAGCAGGGGTATCGGCTGAAGACGAGCGGCAACAGCGTCAGCTTCGTCAGAACGACGGGCGCGGATGGCTCGCGCGCCAGCTTTGACAAGTTCCTGGCATCGGTCTTCGGATGGTGCGGGACGCTGTCGCTGTCTCAGGAGGGGAGCAAGGTCGCGCCGGATGATATCGCGATCGGGGACTTCTTCGTGCATGGCGGGAGCCCCGGACACACGGTGATGGTCGTCGACATAGTGGTGGATGATCGCGGCCGGAAGAAGGCGCTGCTCTTGCAGGGGTACATGCCGGCGCAATCAGCGCACGTTCTCGCTCATTGGGGCGACCCGTGGTTCGATCTGGATACTGCGAAGCCGCTCGACGTGCCGCGCTGGCGCGAATTCGAGTGGGATGAGTTGAGGAGGTTCTGAATCGATAAACTAGGGACAGTTACCACATTTTCAGACGCCCGGAAATGTGGCAACTGTCCCTAGTTTATCCTTGAAGCAAGCCGATGAGGTTCTCTGAGTAGATCGCGCGCCTCTCGTTGTCCGTGAGGCCGAGCCGCTCCATCCCCGCTACACACTGGCACTGGCTCTGCCACGGGAAATCGCTGCCCCAGATGATCCGATCGATGCCGTGGGCCCGCATCATGCGCTCAATGCGGGCGTCCGGGCAGAGATCGAACGTGTACGATGCATCGAAGTACACGTCGCGCCCAATGAGCAGCTCCTCGACCTCATCCCACTGACCGTACGAGCCCATGTGCGCGAGGATGATCCGCTGCTCGGGAAACGCCTCGTGGATGTTCAGCAAGCGCCGCGGCGTGGTCTCGATGTAGTCTTGCGGCGCGATCTCATCGCCCGCGTGGAAGAGCAGCACGAGACGGTTGTCGATCAGCTCCAGCAGCCTCAGGAACTTCGGATCATTGAGCGCGAAGTCCTGAAAGTGAGCGTGCACCTTGATGCCGGGGATGCCTAGATCTAGCGCGCGCTGGACCTCGCCTTCAAGATCATCCACGTGCGGATGAATGCTCCCGAATGGGATGAGTCGGTCGCTCGCGAGACTCGCGAACCACTTGTTGACCGAAGGCACTTGCTCGGGTTTCGTGGTTACAGCGACGATGACGGACTTGTCGACTCCGCATTCATCCATGTGCTCAATCAGGCCGCCCGGCGTGGCGAGTCCGGCGGGCGTTATGTCGTAGCGCGTGCAGAGCGACTCCATCGCGCGCTCCACGACGTGCTCGGGGAAGATGTGAGTGTGGTTGTCAATGATCATGTGGTTGCCTCTGACCTCCCCCCATTAACGGTACCACTCACAGTCTCATGGATTCGTTGCCTTC
>CAZKUN010000100.1:0-629 GCA_964555935.1 uncultured Armatimonadia bacterium
AGCTTCTCTTGACCTACATAGTGGTTCAGGCCGCCCCCATTGCGCCCAACACAGCCGCAGAGCATCAGCGCCACAATACCGGAGCGGTAGATGAGGTTGTTGTGGTACCAGTGATTGATCCCCGCTCCAATGATGATGGAGCACTGGCCCTGGGAGGCCTCGGCCGTGGAGGCCCACTCGCGAGCGAAGTTGACGACGATATCAGCGCTGATACCAGTCCATGGCTCCTGCCACGCGGGCGTGTACGGTGCCGTAGCGTCGTCATAGTCGTCGGGGTAGTCCCCCGCCAACCCCCTGCTCACGCCGAACTGAGCCATCAGCAGGTCATAGCCCGTGGTGACCGCGGTTTTTCCCGAGGCAGTCTCTACCCACTTGACGGGGACGCCGCGCAGCCTGGTGGTATCTGCGGCGAAGTCGTCGAAGTCGCACTGGACCACCTCATCGGCGTTATCCAGAAGCGTCACGCGCGGCAGGACGTCCGAGTCATCCGAGGGGTCGCGCAGGCGCAGGTTCCACTGGCCCTTATCCTCCCCCCACCGGTGACCGGTCGAGCCGCCCAGCATCCGCAGCTCATCGCTCGTCTCGTCAAGCACCAGGAACTTCCAGTCGCCGTTCTCCTCGTCTTTGTA
>CAZKUN010000100.1:639-29689 GCA_964555935.1 uncultured Armatimonadia bacterium
TCCCCCGCCCGCAGAAGCCGACCAGGGCGATATCCCTCATCCGTTTTCGTCAGGGACACCAGGAAGGGGGCATCCGTGTATTGCTGGACGTAATCAAGGAAGTACGGAGTCTGCTTGTCCGCGTGGAACTCCTTGAGAATCACGTGGTTGACGGCCATCCAGAAGGCCCCGTCTTGCCCGGCGTGCACTGGGATCCACTGGTCGGCGTACTTAGTCACCTGACTGAAGTCGGGTGACAGTACCGTCAGCTTGCAGCCACTGTGACGCACCTCGGACAGGAAGTGGCAGTCCGGCGTCCGGGTCATGTTGGGGTTTGAGCCCATGACCGCGATGAATCTGGAGTGGTACCAGTCGGCGGACTCGGCAACGTCCGTCTGCTCGCCCCAGATTTCTGGGGAGGCCGGTGGAAGGTCGCAGTACCAATCGTAGAAGCTCAGGTTCACGCCGCCGAGAAGCTGCAAGTACCGCGAACCGGCGCCGTAGGATAGGTACGACATCGCCGGGATCGGCGAGAAGCCGTAAATCCTGTCCGCACCGTACTTCTTGATGGTGTGGACGTTGGACGCGGCGATCATTTCGAGAGCCTCGTCCCATGAGGCGCGGCGGAAGCCGCCCTTGCCACGGGCCCGCTGATACCGGCTCCGAGAGTCCGGATCGTTGACGACAGACGCCCACGCCTCGACCGGGTCGTCGAACTTGCGTCGCGCCTCGCGGTACAGGTCTACTAGCGCGCCCCGGATGTAGGGGTACTTGACCCGCAACGGGCTGTAGAGGTACCAGGAGAATGAGATTCCCCGCTGGCACCCGCGAGGCTCGGTGGGAGGTACGCTCTCATCCAGAGGTGGGTAGTCGAGCGCCTGCATCTCCCACGTGACGATGCCATTCTTGACGTGGATGTTCCAGCTACATCCACCAGTGCAGTTCACTCCGTGAGTGCTGCGGACGATCTTGTCGTACTGCCACCGGTTCCGGTAGAACTGCTCCCAGGAACGCGTCTTAGGGTTGACGACATCCTTAACCCAACTCATCGGCCGCCCTTTCTCAACTGCCGTCGCACGCCACGCGAGCGTCCGCGCCAAAGCACGGAAGTACCGCAGATAAGGATCGCTAAGCCCGCCACGACCGACACGACCAACCTCGCCGAGACGGGGCCCTGATCCGGCGTTTCGTCCTTCACGGACTGCAAGAAGGCATACACCTGAACGACCTCTTCATCAGTCAGCTCGTGGTCGGCAAACAGCTTCGACATCGTCTCGAAGCTTGGGATCTTCAGAATGCTGGCGAGTTCGACCTCGTTGTACTTCTGGTTGGCGTTGGTCAGGTCGTCACCCAAGGTTCCGCCGCCCAAGCAACCGATGTCCGTGACCGTATGGCAGCCGATGCAGGCCGGGCCGCCCTGGTCCAACGTGCTCTCCCCGGTAAACAGCCTGCGCCCGATGGGAATGTCTGCCTCGGTGGGCTCGCGGCTCAACTTGCCGCTTTCGGGGATGAAGATCTGGCCGCTGGTCGAAAGCTCCTCGATCATGTCGAGGATCTGGTCGATCTGCTCCTCCGTGAGCAACTGATCCGCCATCTCCTCGGGGGCGAACTTCTCAAACAACTCGATGGCGTCGGGGTCGCCGGACTTCTTCATGTCCTTGGCGGAGGGGATGAACTGGCGAAGCCACTCGCGGTCGCGACGCGTCGTCACATCCTTAAGATCAGGTCCCGTCTTGTCGCCACCACCGATGTTGTGGCAACTGTAGCAGACCTTCTCAAACAGCATCGCGATGCCGCCGCCTTCTTCTCCCGCATCGCTCGCCGGTTCGTCTTGGCCGAGAGTGGGCGCGGCCGAGGCCAAACCAAGCACTGCAATCGTGCCACACCAAACTGCCAGCCTCGCGGCCATGGAGGAAGGGCGGGAGTGGCCATGGCCGGCCGACCGCGTGGGGCGGGAATGCAAAGCCCTTCGGGCTAGCAAAAGGTCCTGTCTTCTGAGGACGACCAAAGGCCCAGTCTCCTCTCGAGCGCCGTCGTGGCGAGCCGCATCTCGTTAACCCGGCGCAACGCCCGATTTGGGCGCGATCTTGTCCGGGCTCGGACAGCGGCAACGCATGGGTTTAACCCGAAGTTCCCACGATGAATCGTGGGAACATGTACGCCGCTCGGCGTGACCCAATGCCACTGCCTGCGACTCACCGGCTGATTCACTGACCCCCGGCAGCATCCCTTCTTTCGGTACCACAATATCGATGTTTTTTTCGCGCAGCGGCGATTTCAGGGGGTATACCCCAGCGCTATCCGGGAAAACTCCGGATACAATTGCGCACGGACTGCATCACAACCCGGATGCCTAAGCCGACGGGACCGGGTGGGATCGCGCTGACGGCGTCCGAATCACCTACCGTTCGACCACGCTGAAGCTCGATCGAATCCGCGGATTGAATCTCAGGGACACTGTCGCCGACCGGTCCGCGTCTTCCCGAGCCGGCGCAACATCGACATTGGGTCCGCGAAGGCCCCCGGCATTGAATATCCGCGCCGTCAAGTCGAGTGCCAGGCGGCCTTCCCCGCGTCGAACGGGCGCCCAAGAACTCGACGACAACCACGGCCGTCAAAACATCTCTTTCTGGTACCGGAATATCGGACCCTTTCTCTGCTCGGCGGGGGTTTCGCGGGGCATCACCGATCGAAAACGTAAGAAACCCGGATGCAATTCCAGGCGCGCTGCGGGACAACCCGGATGCACTGGTCTACGGGAGTGGATTAGGATGGCATGGGTGGTGTCCGAGTCACCTGTCGTTCGACTCCGCTGAAACTCGACAACTCGCGCGGATTGAGTCTGCGGAGCAGCACGGTTACTATCCGATCCGCGCCCTCACGGACTTGGTGCAATATGAGCTTGCAGTCGATAAAGGTCCCCGGCATCGGATACTGGCGGGGACAGATAAAGTGCCAGGCAGCCTGCCCCGTTCGAACCGACGCCCGGGGTTACGCGCGCGCCATCGCCGAGGGCGACGACGAGCAGGCATACCTCATCGCCCGCGGCCCCAATCCCCTGGCATCTATCTGCGGCCGCGTGTGCGGCGCTCCCTGCGAGACGGACTGCCGGCGCGGCGATCTCGACAAGCCTATCTCCATTCGAGCGCTGAAGCGCTTCGTTTGCGATCAGTTCGGCCCCGAAGCCGATGGCGTCAGCGAATCCGACCTCATTGAGTTCCTGAAGCAGGCCGCGGCGCGGCATCCTGACCGCGTCTGCGATGCCGGTGAAGAACTTCTCCCGTTCCTGCAATCCACTCTCAACGGCGACATTCCGCTGGCGGATGGTCAGTCGGTGGGCGTCATCGGCGCCGGGCCAGCCGGTCTGGCGGCGGCTCACGACCTCGCTCTGCTCGGGTTCAAGGTCGCGATCTACGAAATCGAGCCCGTCCTCGGCGGGATGCTCGCGCTTGGCGTCCCGGAGTATCGCTTGCCCCGCAACGTCATCCGCGCCGAAGCGGCCGTCATCGAAGCCCTCGGCGTGGAACCCGTCACCAACTGCGAGGTTGGTGTCGACGTAACGTTGCCCGAGTTGCGCGAGCGCCACGACGCGCTGGTGATAGCCGTCGGCGCAAAGCGCTCGAGGCCGCTGACTGTCCCCTGGGGGCGACGCGGAGGGCGTCGTGGGGGGCGTCGAGTTCCTCCGCGATGTGGCTCTTGGCAATCCACCCGACCTGGGCAAGAGAGTCGTCGTCATCGGCGGAGGCAGCGTGGCCTACGACGTGGGTCGCAGCGTCCTCCGGCAGATCTCGATCGACGCGGCGCGCCAGGCGCTACGAGAGCCCGGCGTGGCGGATGTCCACCTCTGCTCGCTCGAGAGCTTTGCGGATATGCCCGCTGACGACATCGAGATCATCGAGGGCGACGAAGAGGGCATTGTCCGGCGCAACAGCCTCGGACCCGTGGAGATCCTGACTGACGAATCCGGCCACGCGAGCGGCGCCGCTTCCAGCGCTGCCTGCAGGTCTTCGACGAAGATGGCCGGTTTGCCCCGCGGTTTGACCCCGAAGACGAAGAGATCATCGAGTGCGACCACGTGCTCCTGGCGGTCGGACAGACCGTTGACATCGCCTTCGTCGACGGCGAGCGGGATGGGCTTGAGATCACCGACCGCGGCTTCATCGCGTGCGATCAGGAGACGGGCCAAACTAGCGCCGCGGACGTATTCGTGGCCGGGGACCTGGCGACGGGGCCCAAACTGCTGATTCACGCCGTCGCATCGGGCAAAGCAGTCGCTCGGGCGGTCTACCAGAGCATCACCGGCGGCAAGATCGGCACCCACAGCGTGGAGCTGCACCTCGCCCTGCCGAGATACGACCGCGAATGGGGCTACGAGCATCAGCCCCGCGTTCCGGTGCCGACGAACCCCGTATCCGAGCGCATCCGCTCACACGTGGCTCCCGTCGAGTTGGGCTTCAGCGAGGAAGAGGCCCGGCGCGAAGCGCAGAGATGCCTCGATTGCGGGATCAACACCATCTTCGATGGAACCAAGTGCATCCTCTGTGGCGGCTGCGTCGATGTCTGCCCCGAGCGATGCCTGCGCATCGTATCGGTTGACCGACTGGACCACGAGGCCGCGCTGGGCAAGGCCGTCGATGCGCAGCTCGGCGACACGGATCCCGAAGCGGCGTCGGCGATCCTCAAAGACGAGACAATCTGCATCCGATGCGGCGCGTGCGCCGATCGATGCCCCACCGGCGCCATTACGATGGAACGGTTTTCCTTCAAGGAGACACCCAAATGTCTGACGAGTTAGGCCGGGAGGCCAAACCGCGACGGGAGTTTCTCGGTATCGCCGGCGTGGCCGCGGCCGGGCTGGCTGCGCTTGGAGCGACGGCGAGTTCCCTTCGCTCGCTGATGCCCAAAGCGCTGCCCGAGCCGACTCAGCAGTTCAAGATCGGCTCGGCCGATGAGTTCCCCCCCGGGACCGATCGCGCCGTGCCCGACCGCATGGTGCTCGTCATGTCACGCCCCGAGGGACTGGCGGTCGTCTCGCTGGTCTGCACGCACCTCGGTTGCATCGTCCAGGTGAACGACGATGGCTTCGCGTGCCCGTGTCACGGTTCGGAGTTCGATGGCGAAGGCCGCGTCAAGACAGGTCCCGCGCCCCGCGCGCTCCGGTGGCTGGCTCTGAGCCGCTCCCCCGATGGCGCGGTCGTCGTGGACGCGAGCGTCGAAGTCGATCCCGGCACATACCAGCAAGTCTAAGACGGCGTAAGGACAGCAGACCCTCGACGATAGGGCGGGTGGCTATGGGCAGTTCAGGCTTTCAGGTGCTGAAGGACAACGTCAGGGCGCTCCCCCGGAACCTGAGGGAGTCGATTCTGGGTGAGGGCGTGCCGAAGTCGGACCGTGGACGGTCGCGCGCCGTCTTCGCGAACCTGTTCTTGCATATCCACCCGACGCGCGTCCACGCCCGCACGCTCAAGTTCACGCAGACATTCGGCCTGGGCATGATCTCTGCGTTCCTCATGGGCATACTGACCCTAACCGGCGTCCTGCTGATGGTCTACTACAAACCATCCACGGCGCTCGCGTATGACAGCATCAAGGATCTCCGCTACGTCGTGCCGGCCGGGCGCCTATTGCGCAATGTCCACCGTTGGGCGGCTCACCTCATGGTCGCGGCGGTCATTCTGCACATGGTGAGGGTCTTCTACGCCGCCTGCTACAAGAAAAAGCGCGCGATGAACTGGTTGGTGGGAGTTGGTCTGTTCGGCCTGACGTTGGGCCTCTCGTTCACCGGCTATCTCCTCCCTTGGGATCAGCTTGGGTACTGGGCCACGAAGATCGGCGCCAACCTCGCTGCGTCCCCTCGCGAGGTCACCGACGCCCTCGGCATCACGGCGATCTTCGACCCCGGGGGCATCATGCGAACCTTCCTACTCGGCGCTACCGAGGTCGGACAGGAAGCGCTGACACGATTCTACCTGCTTCACGTCGTCGTGCTGCCGGCCGTGCTCACGATCCTGATGGCCGTCCACTTCTGGCGCATCCGCAAGGACGGCGGTCTCGCCCGACCGGATGGACCAACCCCCGCCGGCAAGGGCGCGGCGCCCATCGGCACGGAGCCGAATGCACCCGAGGCGGCCCCGAACAAGACCTACGGGCTGATGGCCGTGGTGAAGGACAAGACACCCGCCACGGATCTCGACCCCGCCGACACGGTGCCGAGCTGGCCATACCTGCTCCGGTACGAGCTGCTGCTGTTGATGGGGACGGTCCTGCTCTGCCTGGTACTAGGTCTGCTGTTTGACGCGCCGCTGAAGAACCCCGCCAACGCCATGGTCCCCGAGAACCCGGCTAAGGCGCCGTGGTACTTCCTGGGCCTGCAGGAAATCGTCTCCTACTCGGCCTTCATGGGCGGGGTCGCCATACCAACACTGGTCATTCTCGCGCTCGCATCGATACCGTACATCGACCGCGAGAAGGAAGATGCCGGCGTTTACTTCGCCAGCAAGCGCAGCCTGCGCGTCGCGATCCAGACCGCGATCTTCGCCCTGGTGAGTTCCGCCATGGCTGTCGGCATCCCGGTGACATTCGGCTGGATCCGCGATTGGTCACCGGACATACCGCAGCTCGTGATTACGCTCATCAACCCGGGAACGCTGCTGGTCTTGGCGTTCGCGATCTGGTCGATCGTGGTCGTCTGGCGGACAAGATCCACCCGCCTGGGCGCCATCGCCGTATTCACCAGTTACATCGTCGGCTTCCTCGTATTGACCTATGTCGGCACTTATCTGCGCGGACCGAACTGGGACTTCTTCTGGTCGCGCTCAAGCTGGCCACTGCACTGAGGTGTGGGAATGAGATCAAAACCGGACCGCAGCGACCCGCGCGCCGAGGCCGTGGGGCAACAGGTCGAGGCCCAGGACAAACGGGTCAAGGCGCTACTCGTCATCGTCAGCCTGGCCGTCGTGGCCGCTCTGATCTACGACGGGCTCAGGGATGAGGTCTTCCCTGAATGGCGCGCCCATCAGCGCGAGTATGGCAAACTGCTCGTGGCGAAGGCCACCGATGAAGCGGAGCGAGAGGCCGCCGACGCCTTCAAGCCGGCGGTGCGCCAGGTCGTGCTGCCCGATCGCGGCATCATCGACCGGTGTATCTCCTGCCACGTCGGGGTTGATGACCCGCGCATGAGCGACGCCCCTCAGCCTCACACCAGCCACCCCGGGGATTACCTCAAGTGGCACCCGACGAACGAGTTTGGCTGCACCGCGTGTCACGATGGCGATGGCCGGGCTCTGACATGGGACGACGCCAGAGGCGACGAGCATTGGGACTTCCCTCTGCTGCCCGTCGGGCTGACCCAGGCTTCCTGCGGGCGCTGCCATGGCGGCGACGACATCGCCGAATCCGGCGGGCGCCTGTTCGCCCTCGGCGAGACGCTCTACCTCACCAAGGGATGCTCGTCGTGTCACAAGATCGGCGGCCGGGGTGGGAGCATGGGGCCGGATCTGGACTCAGAGGGCCTGAAGATCCCTCAGCAACTCGACATGACCCACGTCGAGGGCCCTCACACCGTGGCCCAGTGGCTGACTGAGCACTTCGAGGACCCGCAGAGAATCGTCCCCGAGAGCCAGATGAAGCAACCGCAACTCAGCTACCACGAAACCCAGGCGTTGACGCTCTACATGCTCTCTCTCGGCGACCGGGGCTTGCCCGTCAGCGTCCTCGCGCCGTCGAAGCACAATTCGCTCTACCAACAGTCCGGCCCGCTGAACATGACAGGCGAGGAGCTGTACGAACGCTTCTGCGCCAGTTGCCACGATACCGGCACGTACGGCCGCTACGACGAATTCTACACCAAGTTCATCCCCGCCGTCCGCGGCGCGACGTATACGCTGGTCGCGAGCGACGAGTATGTCGACGAGAACATCCGCCGAGGCCGCCCGGGGACGCTGATGCCGGCCTGGGGCGAGACGGGCGGCGGCTTGAGCGATGACGAAATCACCCGGATCCGCGAGTTCCTGATGGAGCCCACGGGCGGGCCCACTCACGACATGCAGGCCGGGCCGCTTGCGGGCGGTGCCGTCGGCGGTCTCACGTGGGACGCCACCCGAGGCGCCGAGGCATTCGCCCGCCATTGCGCGGCGTGCCACGGCCCCGAGGGGTCCGACGGCCCCGCGCCGGAGTTGAGCAACGAGGTATTTCAGGAGTCCGCATCGGAAATGTTCATCTGGCTGACGATCGCCCTGGGCCGACGTAACACGGCCATGCCCAGTTTCCTCGCGCCTGACTCCGGCGGCTTGAGCGCGGCTGACATCAGCGATCTCGTCGCCCACGTCCGCACGTTTTCACCAGCGACGCCAACCGTCTCGGCCATTGACGAGGACCCGCAGGCGTCGCTTCGCACGGCTCACGATAGCAGGAGGCTACAATGACCGAGAAACCACGTGATGGCGACGAACCGCGCGGTCTGAGCCGCCGCGAGATGCTGAAGATCGCGGCCGGAGGGCTTGGGTTGGCCGCTCTCTTCCCCGCCGAGGCTCAGGCTCCGCTCGAGGAGTTCTCGATCGTCGATACCAATCCGCTCAAGTCGTACCCCTACCGCGGATGGGAGAGTCTCTATCGCGAGCAGGCCTCGTGGGATCGAGTGGTGCGCTCAACCCACTCGGCCAACTGCACGGGATCATGCTCGTGGAAGGTCTACGTGAAAGACGGGATCATGCTCCGCGAGGAGCAGGCGGGCGACTACCCTCGTATCAGCGAGGACCTGCCCGATTACAACCCGCGCGGCTGCCAGAAGGGCGCGTGCTTCGTTGAGTATGTCTACGGCGCCCAGCGGCTGAAGTACCCGCTCATCCGCACCGGCGAGCGCGGCGAGGGCAAGTGGCGACGGGCGTCGTGGGACGAAGCATTGGACAAGATCGCCAACAACCTGCTCGATAACATCCACCAATACGGTCCGGACACGAACACGTTCTTCTCGGTCATCCCCGCGATGTCGCCGGTCAGTTTCTCCGGGGGCGCCCGCTTCGCCCACCTCATCGGCGGGGTCGTGTGCTCGTTCTACGACTGGTACTGCGACCTCCCGCCCGGTCAGCCCATCACGTGGGGCGTCCAGACCGAAGCGTGCGAGTGCGCGGATTGGTTCAACGCCAAGTACATCGTGCTTTGGGGCAGTAACATCAACGAGACCCGTATCCCCGACGCTCACTTCGCCTGGGAGGCGAAGTACAACGGGGCCAAGGTCGCGTGCATCTCGCCCGACTACAACAGCAGCTCGATCCACACCGACCAGTACCTTCGCATCAACCCGGGCACGGATGCCGTCCTCGCACTCGCCGTCTGCCGATACCTCATCGAGAATAACCTCCACCACGAGGACTACGTGAAGGAGCAGACGGACCTCCCGTTCCTAGTCCGCGAGGACAACCAACAGTTCCTCCGGGCCTCCGATCTCGGCATCGAGTCGGAGAAGCCCGAGGAGACGTTCTTCATCTGGGACGCGAAGACCGACGCCCCCGTCGCCGTTCCCGGCGCCAAGGGCCACGCGGAGCAGACGCTCGACCTCGGCGAACTCGATCCCGCTCTGCGCGGCACCCGCAACGTAACGCTGTCGGATGGATCCCAATGCGCGGTCCGGCCCGTCTTTGAGCGGCTGGTCGACAGTCTCAGCGACGATGTCTACTCGATCGAGGGCGCCTCGGAGCGATGCGGAATCCCCGTCGCCGACCTGGAGGTCTTCTTCAAGGACTGGGGCGAGCGCCATCCCGCCATGATCATCCACGGCGCGGGCACGAACCACTGGTACCACAACGATCTCATCAACCGAGCGATGATCCTGGTGGTCGCGCTGACGGGCAACGTCGGCATCAACGGCGGCGGTTTCAACCACTACGTCGGCCAGGAGCGCATCTGGCCCGAGCACGGTTTCAAGAAGCTCACCTTCCCCCAAGGCGGCAAGAAGCAGCGCTTCCAGAACACAACGCTCTGGGTCTTCTGCCACTCAACCCAGCACGATCCTCACCTGGTCGCGGGGCAGCCGCCGGAGTACTGGATCCTGGAAGCCGTGCGCGAGGGTTGGATGCCCATCTGGCCCAAGAACGACTGGGATAGCCTGACACCCGAGCAGATGCACGACCTGCCGAGGAAGCCCCGGGCGCTCATCGTCTGGCGGGCGAACTTTCTCAACCAGGCCAAAGGCAACGAGGCGATCCTGAAGTCGCTTTGGAAAGACCTCGACCTCATCGTCAATATCAACTACCGCATGGACACGACGGCGCTCTACAGCGACATCGTCCTGCCGGCGGCGAGTTACTACGAGAAGACGGACCTCAACTCCACCGACTGCCACACGTACATTCACCCATTCGGCAAGGTCCTTGACCCGCTGTATGAGTCGAAGACCGACTGGGACGTGTTCAAGGCGCTCGTCAAGAAGGTCCAGGAGGTCGCGGTCGCGCGTGGCCTGGCGGAATACAACGACGAGGACCTCGACTGGGAGCGCGACTTCAGCACGCTCTACGCCGATTGGACCGCGAACGGCGAGCTGGAGACCGACGAGCAAGCCTGCAACTTCATCCTCGCCAACTCCGCGGAAACGAAGGGGATGACATACCACAGCATCCAGGAACAGCCCCAGCGCTTCGTCGGCATCGACCACGATGCCTGGACGGGTGAGATCGAGGACGAGAGGGCCTACACGCCATTCACGGATCACACAGAGCGCAAGATCCCGTGGCGGACGCTCACCGGGAGGCAGCAGTTCTACATCGACCACCCGTGGTACGTGAAGTTCGGCGAAGAACTCCCGGTCCACATGGAGCCTCAGGACGACCCGGACTACCCGCTCTACTGGAACACGCCGCACGGACGCTGGTCGATCCACTCCACGTGGCGCGACAACCGTTACATGCTGCGGCTGCAGCGCGGCATCCCGGTCGTCTACATCAGCGCCGAGGAAGCCATTGCGCGCAATATCGCCGACAACGATTGGGTCCGCATCTACAACGGCGAGGGTGAGGCGGTCGTCAAGTGCAAGATCCGCCCCGGCGAGAAGATCGGACGCATCACGATGTACCACGGCTGGGAGAAGTACATGGGCTTCCAGAAGGGCAGTTGGCAGTCTCTCACTTACGTGAAGGTCAAGCCGACCCAGCTCGTCGGGTATGGGCACTTGAAATTCAAGCTCAACTACTGGGGCCCAACCGGCAACAACCGCGACATCAAGGTCGAGATTGAGAAATACACCGGCCCGACCTTCGAGTTTGAAGAGTCGCAGGCGACATAAAGCAGTTCCCGTGCCAGCGGCTCTCCAGAGCCGCTGGTCGTAGGCAGTTCCCGTACCAACTGGCGCCGCCTCTAACCGGCCCCGAGGGACAAGCAAATGGCGAAAAATCAGTACGCGATGGTACTGGATCTCAACAAGTGCATTGGATGCCACACGTGCACGTTGGGCTGCAAGAAGCAGTGGACCGACGAAGATGGCATGACGTACATGTACTGGAACAACGTTGAGACCCATCCCGGCGAGGGCTACCCGCGCAACTGGCATACGACAGGCGGCGGCTTTTCTGCCAAAAGGCATCTGACGCCGTCTCCCCTGCCGTCGAAAGAAGACTACGGCGACGCGCTCGAGTACGACTACGGGCAGCGGCTGTACGGCGGCAAGAAGAAGCCCGTCATGCCTCATCGCCTGCCCAAATACGGGCCCAACTGGGACGAGGATGTTGGCGGCGAAGACAACGAGAACCCGCACTACCAGTACATCCCGCGGCTCTGCAACCACTGCACGCACCCGGCGTGCCTTGAGGCCTGCCCTCGCAAGGCCATCTACAAGCGCGAGGAAGACGGCATCGTCCTCATCGACCAGGAGCGCTGCCGGGGGTATCGCCACTGCATCAAGGCCTGCCCATACAAGAAGATCTACTTCAACGAGGTCACCCGCACAAGCCAGAAATGCGTCTTCTGCTACCCGCGTCTCGAGCAAGGCCGCGTCAATGCTTGCGCCGGGCAGTGTCCCGGACGCATCCGGTTCGTGGGGCTTCTGAACGACCGCGAAGGGCCCGTGCATAAGCTCGTCAGGAAGCACCATGTCGCGCTGCCGCTGCTCCCGGACAAGGGAACCCATCCGAACGTCTTCTACGTGCCGCCGATCAACCCGCCCAAACGCGGCCAGCCCGGCGATAGCACCCTCGAGGACCCGCGATTCCCGATCGAGTATCTGGAGCGCATGTTCGGCCCTGAGGTGAAGCGGGTGATCAAGCTCGTCGAGGATGAACTCCGCCGCGCCCAAGCCGGCGAGACGAGCGAAGTGTTGCAGCTACTGATCGGGCGAGACAGCGACGTGCGATTCCGCTTGCGACCCGACATCGCCACCGAGGCGGCCGGCGCAAACACCGGCGGGCCCGAATTGACGCTGCTCGGGACGCCAGGCGATGGGACCGAGACGGCCGAATCCTGACGCGGGCCGAGCAAATGGGGAGAGCATCATGAAACTCATTCGGATTACGGGTGCCGCGGCCATTCTCCTCGGCATCATCTGCGTGGTTCGCGGCGATACCACGACCACCGCCGGCGTGAAGCCGCTGGTAACAGCATCGCTGCCCGCGGGGATAGCCGCCACCGACGTCGCTAATCCCGCGCACGCCGCTTGGGAAGACATCGAGGCCACGCCCATCCACGTCAACCGGACGCCGCCGCTGTACTCCGATGACAAGAATGACGATGGCGAGAGGCCGACGGTTACGGCCAAGGCGGGGAGGCTGGCTGACGGCCAGGTGGTGGTGCTCATCCACTGGACCGACGCCGACGCCAACATCGCCCCCGACCCCAAAGCCTACGCCGACGCGGGTGAGGAGCACGTCTACCAAGAGCATTCTGAGAGCGTCGACGAATTCGCCGACGCCGCCTGCGCAATGGTGCCCCGTGAGCGCGCCCCCCACAGATCGTATCCATCGATCATGATGGGCGATGGCACGGACCCCGTCGACCTCTACTTCTGGCAAGCCGGCGTGGGGTTTGCCGTGCTCAAGGCCGCTGGAATGGCGACCGTCGAGAGCACCGACACGGACCCCGTGGGCAAGGCCGCGCGCGATGCGGACGGCTGGACGTGCGTCATGCTCATCGGCGACGCGCCGCCACAGACACCGGTCTGTTTCGGCGTGTGGGATGGCGCCAAGGAGCACCGCGACGGTCTCAAGTTCTTCAGCCTGTGGTACGAGGTGCAGTGATGGTCTCCCCAACCGGGCGAGACCCGGAAACGAACGCGACGCTGCTGGAGGAGGCCGCCGTATGGCGATTCCTTCACGACCTCTTCCGCGGCCCGAGCGAGTCGCAGTGGGCGTGGCTCAACGAAGAATCGGTTGGCCAGGCGTGGGAGTTGCTAGCCACGGCCACGGGCCAGACACCATCGGAGCTGCCTCGCCCGGGCGACTATGCCGAGTACGAGACGAGCTATCTGTCCGCGTTCGAGGTCGGCGTGCCATGTCCCCCATGTCCTCTGGTCGAGTCCCACTGGATGCGCGCGGAGCCCGTCCCGCAGATCCTCCACGAGAACGTCCTCTTCTACCGACAGTTCGGGCTTGAGTTGAAGTCAGCGCAAGGCGAGACGGCGGATCACCTCCGCCACCAACTCGAGTTCCTCGCGCATCTCTGCACGTCGGAGGCCAACGCCGCCGACGACGAGTCCGCCGAGCAGATCAGTCGCGGCCGATCGGACTTCCTCGACCGGCGCGTGCGGCCCTGGATCGCCATCGCGGCCGAAGCCGCCGGCGAAGTCTTCCCCGACGCGTGGCCTAGCCAATGGATGGCCCTGCTTGCCGCGTGGGTCTAGGCCAAACCACTTCTCATCAACCCGGCAGAAGGATGCTGGCCCGCAGTGGATCAATTACCCTCCTTCGTAACTCAACGGAGGGTGGCAACCCGCATGACGCCTCGTGATCTCGGTCTCCTCAGCCTCGTCCTGCTGACATCCGTTGCTGCCGCCCAGCCGAAGGGGGCGAGCATGCTGCAACTCACAGAGAAACCCTTGCTTGAGGCGCGATCGCCGCTGACAAGCGCCTTCTACGTGGATGACACTGGCCTGAGGATGATGACCCGTGCCGCGCGGTCCGACGACAACGGCCGAACGTGGCGCGCGCAGTCGCCGGAGCCAGACTTCGACGCCGATCTCCCCGAAAACTACCGCCGCTCCCCGTACCCCGGCTTCGTCGATCCCGTCACGAAGCGCCTGCTGGTGGTGGTCTTCTCGATGGACCGCGAGGACATTGACCGCTCTGTGGAAGAGCCGGCCGAGACCGCCTCGGACAGCTACATCCGCTACCGCGTCTCCGAGGACGGCGGCGAGACGTTCCTGTTCGACGAGCCGGTCATCCAGGAGGGCGACTACGACTTCAAGCACCCGCTCGAGGGCCTGCACCTGGGCAAGAACGCCATCTTCCTCGGCGATCAGGGATGCCGCCCCATCCGCACGCGTCAGGGGCATATCATCGTCCCGACCCAGATGACGATCCTCAACGATGAGGGCGAGCCAGAGACCTTCGGCAGCGGGTGGGACTACTACCATTGCCTGATGCTCATCGGATCATGGCAAGACGACGGGCGGCTGACGTGGCAAGTCTCTGAGCAAATCAAGGCCGACCCCGCGCGCACGGTTCGTGGCCTATACGAGCCCACGCTGGCGGAGATGCCCGACGGGCGGATCCTCTGCGTCATGCGCGGCAGCAACGGACTCGGCAAGGACCCCCAGTACGAACTGCCGAGCCACAAGTGGTACTGCGTCTCTGACGATGGCGGCTTCACCTGGAGCAAGCCCGAGCCGTGGCAGTACTCCAACGGAGAGAGCTTCCACTCGCCCTCCAGCATGTCTCAACTCATCCCCCACTCCAACGGGCGCTACTACTGGATCGGCAACACCAGCCCCGACAACGCTCGCGGCAACGCGCCGCGCTGGCCCATCGTCGTCGGCGAGGTCGATGCCGAGAGCATGATGCTGATCGAAGACACCGTCATCACCATGGACACGCGTGGCCCCGATGATCCCGAGGGCCTGCAGCTCTCGAACTTCCACGCCTTCGAGGACCGGGAGACCGGCGACATCGTGCTCCCGATGCAGCGCTGGACGCCGCCGGACAAGTACGCCTACGTTCAGTACCGCGTGGCGATCCACGAGCCGCTTCAGGGAGCGTGGGAACGTGTTGTCGAGCACGCGGCCTTCAGCCCGCGCGATACGTCCGAGGACGCGGTCTTCCAAGGGAAGATGTGGATAAGCAACGCGTATCACACCGGCAACGTCCTCGTCCGCGACCTGTGGAACTCGAGCGACGGCGAGACATGGACCTTGGTCAGCGACGACACGCCCTACGATGGCTACAGCGAGATGGTCGTCTATGATGAGAAGCTCTGGGCCATCAAGGAGAGCGTCTGGCGCTCCGATGACGGCGTGGACTGGACGCAGGTCCTGGAAGAGACGCCCTTCGGGGCGCGCGGGTATGGCGAGGTCGTCGTTCACGACGGCAAGATGTGGCAGCTCGGCAGCGGGGCCGATGTCTGGTGGACCACCGACGGCGCGACCTGGACGTGCGTGACGACCGACGCTCCGTATGGCGACCGCTACGGCACGGCCGTCGCGGTCTACGATGGAAAGATGTGGCTCATGGGCGGCGCGGAGAAGAAGGGCAGCGACCCGCCCGAGAAGCACTACCCAGCCTACACCACCCACAACGACGTGTGGTGCTCCGCCGATGGCGCGAGTTGGACGCAGGTGAGCGAGAGAGCGCCGTGGGACGAGCGCATGTGGTTCGTCTCGCAGGTCTATGCGGGACACCTGTGGATCATCGGCGGATTCAGCAACCGCACCAGCGAGAATCGCCCGGATGCGTGGTACACGTCCGACGGCATCCAATGGCAGCGGCTTCAGCCGGACGCGGGCTGGTCGCCGCGCCACGAGCCCACTCCATACGTCTTCGACGGCAGTCTCTGGGTCGTGGCCGGAAACTCCTGGCCGCTCATGAACGACGTGTGGCGCCTAACCATTCCAGGCGCCGACTAGCATCTCAAGTCGTCTGTGCCGGCGGGTCTCCCGACCCGCCGGACGTCGGGATACGCAAGACCCAGGCGGGTCGGGAGACCCGCTGGCACGAGACACCGAAAGGGGGCCACCGGTGACGACCACCCGCGCCAGCCTACGCTGCCTCACACTCGCGCTCGCCGCCGCGTGCCTCAACCCCTCACTCAGGAGCGACGATATGACTTGGCAAGTCGGTATTGGCCGTCGTGTCATCACGCCTAGCACGCCTGTATGGTTGGCCGGATACGGCAGCGAGCGCGCGCCCGACGGCACGATCCACGAGCTCTGGGTCAAGGTGCTCGCGCTCCAGGATCCCTCGGGCAAGCGCGTCGTGCTGGCGACCACCGATCACATGGGCATGTCCAAGACGATCTACGAGCGTCTCTACGCCAGCATCCAGGAACGCTTCGGGCTGGAGCGCGCCGAGTTCATGCTCACGTTCAGCCACAACCACTGCGGCCCCGTGCTGGAGGACGATCTCGTCGATTACTACCCAATGGACGACGAGCAGCGTCGCCTGGTGGCGGAGTACTCGCTCTGGATGGAAGGCGAGATCGCCGACGCCGTCGGCGAGGCGCTTGATAGTCTGCGACCCGGCCGACTTCACAAGGGTGAGGGTCTCTGCACGTTCGCCGTCAACCGCCGCGAAAACCCGGAGAGCGAAGTCCCGGGGATGGTCGCAGCCGGCACGCCGCTCAAGGGCGCGGTCGATCACTACGTGCCCGTCCTCGCCGTGCGCGGCGAGGCGGACGAGTTGCTCGCGGTGCTCTTCGGATACGCGTGTCATCCGACCACGCTCTCGTTCAACACGTGGTGCGGCGACTACCCCGGATTCGCCCAGGTCAACCTCGAAGAGAACCTCCCCGGCACATCCGCCATGTTCTTCAACGCGTGCGGCGCAGACCAGAACCCCATCCCGCGCCGGACGGTCGAGTTGGCTGAGAAGTACGGCAAGATGCTCTCCGATGGCGTCGAGGAAGCGCTCGCCCAGCCCATGCAGCCCGTGTCCACGGGCCTGCGCGCCGCCTTCGAGTTCGTGGATCTCGACTACGATGAGATCGTCACCCGCGAGACGCTCCTGCCCGTGGCGAATGGCAACAGCGAGTTGCACGCTCGCTGGGCGAACCGCATGTTGAAGATGATCGACGAGGGCGTCGTCTTCCCCACCTCCTACCCCTATCCCGTCCAGGCGTGGAGCATCGGCGACGAGCTGCTCCTGATCGGCATCGGCGGCGAGGCCGTCGTTGATTACTCGCTCCGCTTCAAGCGCGAGTTCGGCCCGAAGACATGGGTCTGCGGCTACGCGAATGACATGGCGGCCTACATTCCCTCGCGGCGCGTGTGGGAAGAGGGCGGCTACGAGGGCGGGCGCCACCTCGACGAGTACGGGCGCCCCGCCTGGCGCTGGGCGGGCGATGTCGAGGACCGCATTGCCGACTCCGTTCATCGCCTGGTGACAGAGGTCTCTCCGAGTCCCAACTGGGTCCAAGTCGCCGAACATGCCGAATGGGCGCCGCGCGATTCTTGCGGCGAGGTGGTGCTGGGCGGGAAGATGTGGCTCCTCGGCGGCTGGTTCAACTCCAACAGCATCGGGCCGCGAGACGTCTGGAGTTCAGCCAACGGTCTCGACTGGGCGAAGACCACTGAAACAGCCGGTTGGCGGCACGGCGATCTCCCCACGACGCTCGCGCATGACGGGAAGATGTGGTTCATGGGCGGTTGGTACAAGGGGCGGCTGGAGGGAGCATCAGCCAGCAACGAGGTCTGGTCCTCAACCGACGGTGCCGAGTGGGACTGCGTCACCGACAGCGCGGGCTGGAGCCCCCGACTCGGAGCGGCGGGAGTCGTCTTCCAGGGGAAGATGTGGATTCTCGGCGGCATCGAAAGCTACTTCTTCGGCGACGAAACTGACCTCAAGAACGACATCTGGTCATCAGCCGACGGAGCAACCTGGGAGCTAGCCACCGCCAACGCTCCCTGGGCTCCGCGCGCCTACCACGCGGCGGCCGTCTTCAACGATCGGATCTGGGTCTTCGGCGGGGGCAACTACCTGCCGGGCTACCTGGGGTTCAACGATGTCTGGAGTTCGGCCGATGGCGTCAACTGGGAACAAGCCACCGACAGCGCCCCGTGGGACCCGCGCATCTGGTTCTCGACGGTGGTCTATCGGGATTGCATGTGGGTGCTCGGCGGCTGGTCGAACGAGCCGTCGCGCAACTGGAACGACGTCTGGTACACGACCGATGGCGTCACGTGGCGCGAGCTGAAGACGCCCACGATCTGGTCCGAGCGCCACGAGCACTCGACTTACGTGCACGACGACCGAATCTGGGTCGTCGCGGGCAACGAGTGGCCACTCGTCGACGATGTCTGGAGCCTGCAACTGCCCGAGGACTGGAAACCCGAGCAGTAGAAGCTGTGCGTGGCGCAGGCATTCTTGCCTGCGGACGTGCTACCCGCTACTCCGGCAACCTGTAGCTGAAGATCTGCGGGCCGCTGGTGAAGAAGACGTCCCGACCGCGAATCGCGAAGCCCCCGCCGATGCCGCCGGGGTAGGTCGCCAGCACTCTCGGCCGGCGGGTCGCCTCGTCGATCGCGAAGATGCCTCCGCTAGCCAGCCCGATCAATTCGCCGTCCGGGCCCATGGCGACCGCGCTGTAGACCACTGCCCCCAACTCGTGCTCCACCGTCTCGACGACCTTCCGCTCTTCTGGGTCGAACACGAACATCGTCCCCCCGGCAAAACCATAGACCAACCCATCGCCGCCCACCGCCAGCGTGTAGATCGCCGTCTCGCCCGGCACGGGCACGGTCTCAACCAGCTTCTCCCGATTCGCCGGGTCCCACAGAATCAGCTTCGCCTCGGTCTGCGTCGCGTGGCTCCCTCCTCCACCCGCGACCGTCGTGCCGCCCACGATGAGCCCACTCGGCAGCGCGGCGAGCGCGACGACGCTCTGATCCTCAACCACGTGCATGTACTGATCGACCTCGCCCGTCGCGGGGTCGAACACGCAGATCGGCCCGCCGAGTTTCCCGTAGCCCGAGACGGCGCCGATGATGATCTTGTCATCCGGACCGGCGATCATCGCCATCGGCCGCCAGCCGCTGTTCTCGCCCTCGTAGTGGATCACCCACGGGTTGCCCGACGTTTCCGTGGTAGGCGCGTACGGCTCGCCGGGACGATAGACCATGATCGGCCCGATGGCGCTGTACGCCGCGCCAACCAACACGTCGCCATGCGCGAGGAATGAGTAGAATTCCCCGCCGCCCGGCTCGCCGATCTCCTCCCACTCCTCGCTATCCGGATCGGCCCACAGGAAGTGGATCGGCATGGCCGTGCTGCCGTAGATCAGGCCGTCCGGCCCGAGGCCGATCCGGAAGAGCGACTGGCTCTTCCCCTGGTATCCAGTGGGGTGAGTCTCCGCCTCATTGGTCTCCGGATCCGTGATCGTGATGCTGCGGCCCTCGTACTGCGCGACCGTCCCGTCGGCGAGCGTGAGCGGACCCGGCCCAACGACCTCCTCGGCCGTGATCGGCACTGCGGTGAAGCCCTCGAGTCGCAGGGCCTGGCTGCCGGCGTTGCCGTAAACAATGCCGTCGATCCCACGACCAACACCGCACGATCCGTCTCCCGCGAGTTCCGGAGTCAGCACGTCACGGTGCTCGCCGGTCGCGATCTCATACGCCACCAAATGCCGCTTCGACATCCCAATGCCGACGTACACGAACCCACTGTCGTCAGCCGCGACACTGCGGGCATACAGCTCCTCCTCATCCATTCGGCCGAGATCCTCGCCCTCGCCCGTGGCGGGATCGAATCGCACCAACTTCGCCTGCGGGTACGTGCATCCGTAGAGCTTGTCATCCGTCCCGAGCGCGAGCTGCCAGATGTACTGCTCAGTCGTGCTCGGCCGCCCCATGTCGACCAGCGTCTTCGTCTCCCAATCGACCCTCAGGACATGCGCCGCTGGCAGCGTCCCGACGTAGACTTGCCCATCCGCGCCGACTGCCAGCGCCCACGCGCCCACCTCGCCCGCAATCGGACATGGGAAGACATCCGTCTCTCCCGTCGCCGGGTCCGTCGCCACGATGTCGAGCACGTCGCCGCTGTAGATATGCGATGAGTAGACGCGCTCGGAGCCGGGCTCGGGACCGGGCGCGACCACGGACTTCAGACACGAGCCGATCCCCAGGAACTTCCCGTGCTCGCGAAATCCATCAGGTTGGGCGTTTGCGCACGAGGCGATTACGATCACGGCAGCGAATACGACTGCGTTCATCAGGCTCATGTCGGTCTCCGGTTTCCGGGACTGGCCAAGCAGATGCGTGGGGGCTGGTTCTCCCGCAGACCGAGCCTATCCTCCATCCCTTGTGGGAGATCACCTCGTGCGCCCTACGAGACTGATGGCGTTCATCGGATTGGCAGGCGTGACTATGGCTGCGAGCGGAGAAGCGCGTGGGGAATTCCGCCATGGCGGGATCTATGGCCCCGCCAGCACGCTCCAGTCCATTGCCGCGGAAGCAGACGACCCCGGCGTCTTCCACATGCCCGAGGACAAGACGGTCGTCGTGGGCGTCAGCACGACCGTGCATGAGCAGTTCACGATGGGCCCTGGCGAGAAGCTGCTCATGGCAGGCGACGACTGGGGCATGAGAACGTTCTACGTCAAGGGCGGGCCGTGTGATTGGACGGGCTGCACGGTCGAGGGGGCCTACTGGCTGGATGTCGGGGCCGACGCCACCGGCACGTGGCGCGACGTCACGATTCGCGCCGGTGCCGCGGGGGTCTACCCCGTCGTCTGGTTTCGCAGCCCTGCCTTGGACTGGGATGGCGGCCTAGTCGATTGCTTCCCCGCTGAGGGCGAGCCCGCCAACATCTGCATCGGCACGCGCTCGGGCTATCAGCCCGGCCCGTTCACGAACACGATCCGCAACGTGACCTTCCGGACCCACAGCTACCTCCTACTCGAGTCTGTCAAGGAGCGCCACGACGTAGACCTCACCTTTGAGAACTGCGTCTTCGAAACCACGGGCGACAGTGCCGCTATCGTCGCCTCGCCGGTCAACGTGGCCGACGCGTGCCGCTCCGTCTTCACCTTCCGGGATTGCATCCGCCGCCACGACGGCGAGGACGGCCCCGCGTCCTCGATGATCGAGCGAGGAGAGATCCAGCTCAGTGGCTCCGCGGTCACCGTCCGCTTTGAGGAAGGCGGCGAAGTGACCGAGATCCGCCGCGACGATCTGATCGAAGTCGCCTCCGCCGCCGACACTTTCGTGCCCAGGTTCGTCGACGCCCTCGCCGGCCTGAGGCCCCGAGTGGCCGAACTCTCCGCCGACGAGCGCCTCCGAGGGACGCTCGCACATGCTCGAGAAAGCGTGGCGAGCCTCGAGTTGGTCGCCGGATCCCTTGAGAACGCGGGCTGGTACGGCGAGGGCGACGTGGCGTTCGTTGACAAGCTCCTCAGCGAGATCCGCGACACGGTCGACAAGGCCCCGCTGACGATCCAGGCAGGCAGTCCATACAACCCGATCTCAGCCCCGCTGGATCCATCGACCGAGGGCGAGGCCTCGATCGAGGCCATCGACGACGCCAAGCTCCGGGTGCAGACCCAGGGCAGCGAGTGGGTTTACTTCCGCAACCCCGCTGGCGATGCCCACGCCACCTTCCTGGCGGAGAGCCACGTTCGCGGGCGGCCCATCGTGGGCGGCGCATATCCCGAGCTGGGCGGGCCATCTGTCCGCACGGTCGCGCCCATCAGCAGCGCGAATATGCTCTGGGAGTATCCGTGGGAGACGCGCATCACCCGCGAGCGAGGCAAGATCGTCGCCTTCGAGACGGAGTTCATGAGCGACGAGCGCTACGGCGTCCGCGCCACGTGGGTCTTCTTCCAGGACCTCCCGGAGGTCATCCTGTGCAATGCACGTTCCATCCAGAATCTTCCCCCTGACGCGCCATATGGCGCGACCTACACGAGGCTGCAAGCCTACGCCCAGCCGGAACTAGGCACCTACAACGGCGCGCGGATCTGGGGCAACAGCCCTGACGGCGTCAGGCTGAACTACGCGCCGACTCGCGAGCACATCGACGCTACCGAACCCGAGCACGGCTTCTTCGTCGCCGACAACCCATCGTGGTACTACACGACCGTCAGCCGCGGTCTGGTTCTCGCCCAATGGGGTGGCTTCAACCACTGGGAGACGAACCCGCCATGCGGCTATGTCGTCCGCAAAGAGCACTTCGAGGCCGCGTGGACATCCATCGGCGGATACTACGGCCACGTAGTCCAAATCCTGCGCGCGGACCAGGCTCGCGATGCTGACGATCTCAACAACCAGATCCTCTGGTTCGAGGGGGCCGGCCTGAAGTGCTGGGAGAATATCTACAACCTCGATGCCGCGTTCAACCACCCGTGCCGGCCGCTGCTGGACCTCACCGACGGCGATCCCGGGCAACTCACTCTCTGGGAGGCCGACAGTATTGACCGGGGCGTCGAGATCGTCGTCTTGCCCCGGCCCTTCGCTGCCCTGGAGAGCCCACTCGAGTGGTACCGAGGCGATGTCAGCGTTACGCTGCTCCGCGACGTTGCGGCGGGGTCGCAGACACCCCTCGGCACGTTGCCCATCGAGGCAGATCTCTCCGACAACGAATGCATCATCCGGAATGCCGACGAGGTGCTGCGGGACGTGTGGCTCCGCATCCCCGCCGCGGATGCCGGCGAAGTGAAGCTGAACGGCGAGCCGGTGACCGAGATCGTGAGCCGCGGCGATTGGTCAGCCTTCATGCGTGACCTGCCGGCGGGAGAGAGCCGGATCGAGTGGTAGAAGCCAGGCCTGGCAGGGACCTGTTGGGTCGAGCGCGAACGCTAGCTACGGAGGGTGCTCCCATGGTGAAGGCTTGCGGTGTGGCGATTGCTGTTTGCTTGCTCGTAGCCGTGACCTGCACTGCTCAGGATGCCGCCGCGATCAGCCTGGCGGATTCCGGCATGCTCACTGCCGCCGACGCGGCGGGGGATATCTGCACGGTTGAGTTGAACTGCCACGGCCCTGACTGGACCTACGCCTCGCAGACTGAGGCGACGGCCACGCTCGAAAACATCGGCGATGGTGAGCGGGTGCTGACCGGCAAGCTCCCCGTCCCCGAGACCGAAGGCGGATCGGTCACCTTCACCGAGCGCCTGACCGACCGCGATGGCGGCCTGGACGTTGCGTACGAGTTGGGTTTCTCCAAGGCGATGACGCTGCACGGGCTTCAGGTCTCGGTCCTGCTGCCTGCCGACCGATTCGCGGGGACGAGCCTCACCATCGTCGCGTGGGACGGCGGCGAGTGGGAGATCCGTCTGCCGCTGGCCCCGTCTGACGACGACACCTGGCAGCTTGGCGAGTACCTCAGCAGCGCGGTCGTCCTCGGCGACGGCTCCGGGCGCATGGATGTCGACCCCACGAAAACCCCCGATCTCGCGCTCTACGACCTCCGCCGCTGGGACCGAAACGAATTCGAGATCCGCATGCCGCTGATCTACGACCAGGATGGCAAGGCCGTCACCGACGCCGACAAGATGTCTCTCGCGCTGACACTGAACGCCACCGGTCAGTAGCGACCTCTGGAAGTGGTCTCAAGACCCCCGTAGGTCGGATCTCCAGATCCGACAGGCCGGTTGTTGGGGTGCTGAGACGAGCTCGAGCGCCCATCACCACCACGCATCGTACATCGGCCTGTGGAGCACCAACGCCAGCAGGCTCCAGCCACAAGCGACCACGCACTCGCCGATGATCAAGCCGATGAAGAACGGCAGCGCCCGGCTGTACGCCTTGTTGCTCCCATAGCGTAGAAGGACGCCCTTGCACGCCGCCGCGACGACGAGCGATGCCCAGTAGAAGTCGACAGCATAGCTCAACCCCAGCACGTAGCCCATTGGGTGGAGACTCCACCACAGGAACCGCGTCCGCATCAAGCCCAGCAGCGCGGCGAACAGTCCCCCGCCGACGGTGAAAGCCCTGCCCCAGTTGCTGGGCGGCTGGGGATTGCCGACCCACGAGTTCATCCGGTTGACCGTGTCGCTCCCCACGCCGAGCACCTCGCCCGCGGCCTTGATGGCTCCGTCACGAAAGAAGAGGGCCGGATAGATGGCAAACGCCGCCACCACGCTCACAAGTCCCATCACCCACATCGCCGCCATCAGCCGCGTTCTGTCCAGCCGCACGACGTCTGCCATGTGCAGCGTCTCCAGCGCCACGGGCATCGGGTGGTTGCGGTTCAGCCGGTTGAACCACCAGAACAGGCCAAACAACGTGAGATTCTGCTTGCCCAGGCTCCGGCCGCCGAACCAGACGAGCAGCATCTCCTGAGGGTTGACGAACAGCATCGAATGCGAGGGGGAACCAACCTCGGCGCGGATGCGCGTGACGCCGATCGAGATCAGGAAGTACAGCGCGAAGAACCCAACGATGACCGCCACCGACATCCCCATCGCCAGGCACAACAGCCCCAACAGGATGGCGCTCGAAGCCGCCAGACCCATCGCCCACCGATACCGAACCGTGCGGCGGCCGTCCGATCGGGTTGGGTCACGCCCGCGCGCCGTGGCGATGACGTCACGCAGGTACCCCCGCATCGTCCACGCCATGATCAGCACGATAGCCACCATCGCGCCCGCCGCCTGCTCCCCTTGGAACGGGAAGCGCGGGATGTGATACAGCCCAACCGCCCGACCCACGATGCGTTGGACCTTGCCGAACACGAAGAAGATCCAGCACGAGTTGAGCACGTCGGCCGGCATGAGGAAACCCATGCCGATGATGAACGGATAGAAGCGCACCAGCGTCGACCCCATCGCGTTGAACGGCGGGCCGGGGAAGTAGCGGCGCAAGTCCATTTCGCGCACGGGGAGGTGCGGCACGGAGGGGTACAGGTACGATAGGCCGTTCAGCAGATCCACCGAACCCGCCACGGCAAAGCCAATCCAGAAGACGCGCCGCAGAAACGGTGGCGAGCCGCTATCGGTCAGCTCCAGCGGCAAGCGCGTGATCGGATAAGAGAGCCGTTCCCGCAAGGTCCATCGTTCCGCCATCAGCACGCTGATGCTGGCGTGAACGAGGAATAGCAGCATGAGCAAGGCTCCCCATCCCAACGCGGGCCTCAGCCAGTGCCATTCCAGCCCCGAGCCGTAGAACCCCCGCCCGCCCATGTAGAACGCGCTGACGGCGCGCTCGTCCATCACGACCATCCAGTCGGGCAGGTACTGGTGGAACAGCTCGCTCCAGCCGCGCGCCGGCGTGTCGAACCAAGCCGACGCAGGGAGGACTCCCATCAGGCCGATGAGGTTGTCATGTCCGAGGAATACGGTCTGGATCGAAAGCAGAGCGTAGATGGTGATAAGTTCGGCGCGGGTGAGGCAACGTGACGGAGACGCCTGCTTGACCAAGCCATTGATGCCAACGAGCACTATGAGCAGCAGGAGATTGTTGGCCGGGAGCGACATGCAGCTCATGTGCAGCCCATGCCACACGCCCTCGACTTGCCCGAGCCAGTACGCGTTGAGCGGCAATAGGACGAAGGCAATGGCGACCGCTCGCCGCGTCACGGACTGGCGGCGCGGCGCGGCGACGTGGCCTTGCGTCGCGGTCGGCATCGGCACTGTGCTCCCGTGTCCGGGGCTTGTGAGCGGCGAAACGTATCATCGCTATGACCGGAGCAGTCGGTATTGGCACCCGTTCTACCTGCATTGTGGTGACACAATTCGTTCGCCCTCACGCCTCCACCGCCCTCCTCAGGCCCGGCTCCGTGCAGGTCCGCTCGACTCGCCTGAGCAAACGGCGTCGTTACCGACACGCTCCGGAGGGCAGTGCCAGTGACATCCGCACGACGATGGTTCCCGTACATTCTCGCCGCCATAGCCCTATCGATCAGCGCGGCGGGCCTGGCCCAAGACGCGCCCGGCGCTGAGATCGTGTTGCCTGACATCGCCGCCACCGGCGACATCTCGCTGGAGGCCGCGATTGCCGCCAGGCGCTCCGTCCGCGAGTTCGCCGACACTCCGCTGACGTGGGCGCAGATCGGCCAGTTGGCCTGGGCCGCGCAGGGGATCACGGATACCGACAGCGGATTCCGCACCGCGCCGTCGGCCGGCGGGTTGTATCCGCTGGAGGTGTACCTGGCGACTCCCGATGGCCTGTACCAGTACCTTCCGGCTGAGCACAAGCTGGTCCGGCTGTCCGAAGGCGATCCGCGCCCGAGACTCCGGGACGCCGGCGGCCAGGACGCGATCCTCCAAGCCCCCCTGACCATCATCCTCGCCGCCGTGTTCGAGCGCACCCAGGCGCGGTTCGGCGAACGCGCGGACGTCTACGTCTACATGGAGGCGGGACACGCGGCGCAGAACGTCCTGCTCCAGGCCGTGGCGCTGGGCCTCGGGTCCGTGCCCATGGGCGGGCTCGCCCCGGATCGCGTCGCCGAAGCCCTATCGCTTCCCGATGACCATCAGCCACTCTACATCATGCCGGTCGGACATCCCCCAGCCCCGCAGGAGTGATGACCATGACCAAACTCATCGCGTTCGCCGTTCTCAGCGCAATCCTCGTCGCGGCCGCCAATGCCGACGACAAGTCCTACGCCGAGTGGTCGAAGTTCGACCCAGCTAACTTCGATCCCGCCCACACGCACTCATTCGAGGTCGGCGACATCCGCGTCGTCATCGGCGATGAGTACCCTCACGGCGGCTCGGACCGCAGCAGCTACACGGGCATCCATCACCTATCTCACGCCAAGTGGCCCTCGAATGTCTTCAACCCAAATTACGCCGGCGTCATTGGGATCCGCCGGGCCTGCAACCTGGAGAAAACCGGCGACAACGCGGCGGCGATCTGGGTAGAAAACGGTGGCGCGCCCATCCGCGAGGAGTACACCGTCCGACCGCCGCATTACATCGATCACATAGGCCGCTTCACCGCGTCAGGCGCGACGGCCCACTGGAACGACACGTGCTACATGAACGGGCCATCCGACCCGGGAATCCACGTCCTGCAGGGCGATGGCACCTGGGTGAGACACTACTCCGAGAAACACGGCGACGCCTCGTCCATCGCTCCCGCTTCCTGGGCGGAAGAGGACTTCCCGGAGATCGTCCAGGTCGAGGACTCCATCTACCCGCACGGCGGCCGAGGCTTCCACGAGGGTTTCAGCGACCTTCGGTTCGATCCCGAGTTCCCGATCTGGTATGGGCGCTTCGATGAGATGGTGCTCGTGGTGATGATGGACCGAAAACTAGGCGACTACTTCGTCCCATTCATGTCGCCATCAGGCGGGGGATACAGCGCGGAGTTCGAGCGCACCAACCCAGCTTGGGACTACCGGTGCCACCTGCGCGACCTCGTGCCCGGGCGAGAGGTCACCGTCCGCAGCCGGCTCATCTTCAAGCCCTTCGTCAGCCACGACGACATCCTCACCGAATACGAAGTCTGGCTCAAGACACTGCCCGAAGACAGCCTGCAACCGAAGGACTGAAGACTGTCTCAGGACCCGTAGGTCGGATCTCCAGATCCGACGCCGTCCGTCCGGGACTGTCCAAGCGTCGTTCGCGCAGGACTGTCCCCTGTTCTCCGTCTGCGCTTGGGTGTTGAAGCCGCTTCTAGCCTTCTTCCATCGCATACGCCGCGGCAATCGCGGCGTGAGGATCAAACATCTCCTCGATCGGCCCAAGCTGCTGCTCTAGCTCACGCGGCGGCTCGTAGGTATCGAGGTCCGCCCCATCGGCGAAGCCCTTCAACAGCTCCACCATGTACAGGAACGTGCGCAGCGGGATGTCCGGCGGCACGCCGTGATCGACCGTCGGGATGTAGCGCCCATAGTCCCGAGCCACGCGGTACCGCTTCACAACCTCCGCCCGCGCTTGCTCGTAGCCGAATCGCAGCTCGCGCTTATCGATTCCGCCTGACATGTAGATGCCCGGATAGTCTCGCAGGTACTCCTCCGGATCGTTGCCGGCGGCGATCTCAATCGGCTGGATGCCGTCGATCCCCTCCGGGTACATCACGCTGATGATGTCCTTGTTGTGCCCGTCCGAGTCCATCTCCACCACCTCCACGCCCCGCTCCTTGAAGAACGTGTAGAGCTTCTTGTACCGCGGCAGCATGAACTCGCGGATGTGCGTCGGCGAGATCATCGACATTTCCTTATACGCCATGTCCTCGTTCAAGCAGACCTTATCGACCTTGATCCGTTTCAGCGGCTCGTCTAGCAGTTCCATCAGGAACCACGCCCAGTACTCCATCATCTCGTGCACGAGCTTCGGGTAGTCGTAGAACATCACCGACAACCCCTCAAAGCCGCACATGTCGCGCAGGCTCCAGTAGAGGGCGGGAACTGTCAGGTTAACAGGCGCGTCGCTGTCGTTGCACCGGTCGACCAGATCCCACCAATTCGGCCCATCGCCGACGTGGCGGTAGCGGTTCGGATTCAGGTCAGTCAACTCGCCGCCATCGCCGCCGGGACCGGTGCGTTCGGGAGACTGAGGGTCGAACCGGCGCTTCATCTCCTCCCACGTGTCTGGGTCTTTGACGAAGAAATCCAGGTAGCTCCGCGTCACGAAGCCATCGGTCGGCTGGTTAATGGCGTCCAGGCGTTTGACGCCCCAGTGGTCGCGCCAGACGCGGTAGTTGCCACGCTCCTCGATAACCTCCTCGGGGAACGGGGGCACCGGGCCGCAGTAGAACTTGCCGATCCCCGCGCCCGGATCGCCGCCGGTGAACTGGCCCCACGTGCTCAGCAACTCCTCCGTCAGCCCCTGCTTGCGCCAGGCGGCGAACGTGGAGGCCCTCGGGCCGCCGAACATGTATGGCATGCGATCGATGGGCTCGCCCTTAGCCAATGCGCGGAAACGCTCGCGAGGTGTCATGGTGCCGTGTCTCCTTCGCTGCGACCGGATGCGACCGTGATTCGCCGGGCGGGTCCACCCAACCTGCGCGCGTTGGCCCGCATTGCCCATATGAGCAGGGAGGTTTTCGGTAGAGGTGCCAAGAAAC
>CAZKUN010000101.1:0-29574 GCA_964555935.1 uncultured Armatimonadia bacterium
CGCGCCTCGCCCGCGTCGCTCGCCATCGCGACCAGCGTCTCGCCGGCCACCACCGACTTCTCCGGGTCCGATTCGGGATCTTGGGAGGCCCCGATCTCGCTCGCGTCGATATTGGGACGCGCAAGGAGCCTTTGGCGTTGGCGAGCGAGATCCAGGGCCACGTGGGCTGCGATTCCGCGCAGCCAGGAGCTGAACGCGTCGGGATTCCGCAAGTTCTTCAGCGTCGTGTACGCTCTGACGAAGGCCTCCTGCGCCGCGTCCTGCGCCTCGTCGCGCGGGCCGAGGTAATGGTAGCAGACCGAGTAGACGGCGTCCTGATGGCGCTGCACCAGTGCAGAGAAGGCTTCACGGTCCCCGGCAAGAGTCGCTGTCACGAACTCTCTGTCCGTTGGCTCCACTTATAGCACCTCGCGCTTCACGTGTCCCAACCCCGAGTCGGCCCGCGCGCCAGGAACCCTACAGGATTATTGGCAGAGGGCCTCACTATCTTAGTGGGACGCTCGATGGGATACGTTTGGTTCGTTTTCGCGAGGACAACCTAAACCCTAGTGGCGTGCGGCCGCGAGCACCTGGCGCCGGGGCAAGACGCACTCAGGTGCTTGAGCGTCATTGTGGTAATGGGTATCTTGTACTTGGGGGCCAATCCATGCCGGGCAAGATGTCGCGCCGGAAGTGGTTGCTGGGAGGGGGCGCCTTCGTCGCGTGCGCGGCGGGTGCGGTGGTGCTCGACGACAAGTGGGATCTGAAGCTCCACCGCGTGACCGTGGAGATCGAGAATCTCTCGCCCGCGTTTGATGGGTTCACGATCGCGCACCTCACTGACCTACACCTCGGGCACCGGGTGCCGATTGAGTTCATCGAGGAGGCGGTCGTCCTTGCCAACAGCGCGCAGCCGGATGTGGTGGCGCTTACGGGGGACTTCATCTCGCATGACCCGTCCCTCGGAGGCCAGTGCGCGGGGGGCGCTCCAGGCGCTGTCGCCCTCCGACGGCGTTTGGGGGGTGCTCGGGAATCATGACCACTGGGCCGATCCGTGGACGATATCAGAGGAATTCACGCGCGTCGGCATCGAGATGTTGACCAACAAGCAGCGCTACCTCTCGCGCGGCGACGCGGCGCTCCGAATTGCGGGGATCGACGACGCGGTCACGGGGAATGATGACATGCACGCAGCGCTCGGGCCGGTCGAGTACCAGCCGGGGCAACCACCGACCGTGCTCCTGATGCACCGCCCCGAGGAGATGGTCGAGGCGGCGGATCGCGAGGTGGATCTCGTATTAGCCGGCCACACGCACGGCGGGCAGATCGTGGTGCCCTTCTACGGCGCTCCGGTGATCCCGTCCGATGTGCATCGACGCTTCGCCGCCGGCCTCGAGCGCGTCCGCGACGACAGTCGGACGCAGATCTACGTGAGCAGCGGAGTGGGGATGGCGATCATGAAGGTGCGGATCAACTGCCGCCCGGAAGTGGCGCTGATCACCCTTACGAGCGCGTGACCCAGATCGGGCTCGACCACGCGCGGCATCCATCGGCTCTGGCGAGGTTTGAGGGGAGCATCTTGTCCTGGCCTTCCTGGTGGACGGTGACGTAGTAGAATGACACGCCGGTCGCGGGCGTGGGATCGGCCCACTCCACCGCCTCCTCATGGTCTGACAGTTCAGCTTCGTGCGCGATGCCCACCTGCCCCGTTTCGCAACTGCCCCGCCAGACTTCGAGCCTCGTCAGTGGCCGCGTGCCGCGGGCGATGACGGTAAGGGTGGCCGTGTCGTCGCACGTGATCTCAGAGCCCATCGGCGCGCCGTTCAGCCGCACGTCCAGCACCATTTTCGAGCCGCTGGTGGCGTACATTCGTCTGGCCCGGATGGCCTCGAAGATGCCCTCTCGCGTTAGCTCCTCCGCGTAGACCCCTGTCAGCGCGCCGCACAGGCCCGGATTGCGCCGGTGTGAATCGCTGCCCCCGACGAAACCCAGACGCCGCCCCGCGAGAAGATCGCGGTGGAACGGCTCGGGCTTGTCGATGTAGTAATCCCACGCCGACGTGACCTCAAGCGCGGTCTCGGCCGGCGAATCGGTGAGCGTCCAGTCCCAGTGCTGGGTGAAGAGGATTCCACCGAGTTCGGCGATGCGGGCGGCCATCTGCTCAGTTGTCGGTTCGCCCGGATCGGTATGGCGAATCAACTCGCGAGCGTGAGGCAGCAGCACGGTCCGATGGTCCGGATGTGAGCAGTTCTCCTTGTCCCATAGCGTCCACTCGAAGCCCGGCAGCGTGATGAACTCGTGGTCGCGGTTGAACGCGTCGGCCACCGTCATCGATGTCTCGAATTCGTGCGCCATCATCGGGCACTGGTAGCAATCGTTGTCGATCATCGCCACGAAGTCCAGTTGCGCCTTGTCGCGGGCATAGCGCATGAATTCGTCGGGCTCGCCCTCGGCGTCGGTAGAGAGAGCCGAGTGGGCGTGCACGTCGCCGAAGTAGAGACCTTCAGGAGCCTCGACCTTGCTTGTCGGCAGCGTGATCGGCGTCCAGCGCGCCCAGTCATCGGTGGATGGATCCACGAGGTCCTTCTCCGGTGTCTCTCGGTCACCCGTGCAAAGTGGGACCTGCTGAAGGTAGATGTCCCACGCATTGCGGTCCTTCGGCGGGCGGGAGGCGACCCAAACATCCATGCCCCGCGTCGTCGAGCACTCCGGCGCGTAGTAGACATGCCCCTGTGCTAGGCGCCTGGGTTTCGCCCATGGAGCGGCTTCGAATGGCAACGCAAGCAACTCGCCCTGAGAGACGGGGGCATCGGGGTCAACTTTGCGCTCCCACAGAAGCCATGGCAGCCCCTCCCAGTCCTCGCGGACCATCGGCGCTCGCCGGCGCCCGTTGTAGCCCCAGATCTGCTCGCGGGCGAGCAGGCTGTGGCAGATGTCGGCGGACTTCCTTGTCTCGCCCGGCCCCGCGGGGGCCCACCCGGTCTTCTCGGTGAATGTCATGCAGTGGAGGCTCCCCCACTGGTCGATGACACCGTCTGGATCGATCACGTCGGCAGATTGCACCCACGCGCAATGCAGCCAACCGTCAAGGTCACCCTCAACCGTGGGGAGAGTACTCCAGGTCGCGCCGTCGGAGAGCCTCTCTGCGTCCGACCAGCCGTCGTCGCAGTCCCAGCGGCGAGCGAAGACACGGAACATACCGTCGCTGTATTGGTCCCACACGATGGCGTCGCCGAACACCCAGCTGCCGAGAGCCGGTCTCTGAGCGCCCCCGCCGCTGAGGATCTCATCACCGGCCGATTCACTCCAGCAATGGATGCGTTTCGTCACCGTATCCGTCCATGCAATCCAGAGCTGACCACTCCACATGGCCGCCGGTTGCCACGCATCCTGCGCGACGAGCAGCGGCTCGGACATCGCGCCATCGAGCGCAACATGGCGCGCCCAGACGGACCACTCGCCGCTCTCACAAGCGGCCCAGACGACGGCGAGGCCACTGTCGGTGGCGGCGAGCTGTGGGGGCGTGTTGGCGGACGTGTCGCCGCTGATCTGATGGGCCGGCGAGAGGTCGCCGGTGGCGGGATCGAAAGAACGTAGGCGAATCTCGTCACGGCGGCCCTCCAGGGCGCACCACGCGACCCACAGGCGCTCTCCCGCGCGAACGAGACTGGGGTGCGCGTCGTAGGCATCTGGACGGCCCGGCGTAATGTTGATCGGTTTCATCCGCTCTCTCCGGGTGCGCAGGTCTAGGCGCGAGGCCTGCGGAAGCTGAATGCCGAGGTGATGGAACCATGCTATCTCGTCTCATCTGGTTGCTTGGCGCGGCCACGCTCGCGGGCTCAGTCGTCGCCGCGGACGTCACGGTACAACTCCGCAATGATGGACGAGAGCTGTTTCAGCATGCCGCGGAGATCGACCTCGCAGAGCTTTCCGCGCGGGCATCGAGAGCGGGCGATCAAGCGCCCCAAGTCATGGATGCTGAGGGCAACCCCGTTGCCGCGCAGCTCATTGCCGATGATAGCCGGCTCCTGGTGCTCGTTGAGGGCCTGTGGAGGACGGGAGAGACGCGCGGCTTCAACGTTGGATGGGCCGAGTATGCCGACAACCGCGTTACCGACCTGGTGGTGGCGGAGACGGATGATGCGGTCGAGATCGACAACTCCTACCTTGGCGTGACCTATCCCAAGGTCGGTGGTGGGGGATTCCCCCGTGAGATCCGCTTCCCGGTCTCGGGCACGGTGGACTCCGGGTTTATGTTCGAGGATCGAGTATATGAGAAGCAGCGCCTTGGGTTCCCCGCCAAGGCGGATCCCACCGCGACAGCGCGCGTGGTGACATCCGGACCGCTCCGGGTGACTATCGAGCAGCAGTTCAGATACGGCTCAGAGACTAAGCGCGCTCCGGGCGAGGCCGGAGCGACGTACCGTTGGAGCTACACCGCGCACTCGCCCGTCGTCACGGTAGACGCGCGTATCACGCGCGACGGTGACCTGGACTTCGTGTGGCCCGAGTTGCACTTCCTGCAGATCTCGCGCGATGACGTGAAGTTCAGCCGCTGGGCCGGCGGCGATCCGCTGGTTGAGGGCACTCTCGGGCCGGAATCGCACTCAGTACCCCTCGACCAGTGGGGCGCGCTGATGAGCGGGCTCGATGCGCTCGGGATGGCCATCGAGGGCGGGCTGACGTTCTGGGATGGCACGACGGAGTACTACACCTACCTGCAGCGAGCGGAGTCGTGGTCGGGCCCGGAGCTGACGCGTCGCGCGGACCTGTACATCGGCCCAGCGCGCGAGCCCGCGCGGATCGGCCAGATCCTGCAGGCCAATGCTCAAATCGCGATGGCGGTGATCCAGAGCCCCGAGGAACGCGATACCGTGGCGGACGCCACGCTAGAGAATGGCCGGATGCGCCTGAGTTTCGCCCGTGGCCCGGACGGGGCCATCGGGCTGAGCCAGATCGAAGACCTAGGGACCGAGCGGCGCTTCATCCATGCTCAGACAGATGAGAACCTACTGATGTGGAGGCTGAATCTTCGCGACGCGGAGGGTGAGACGAGGATGTTCACCAGCCTTGAGGCGGGCCGATGTGAAGCGCGGGTCGCGGGCGACACGGCCAACTTTGTGTGGGCCGACATCGCCGACGTGAACCTGACCGTTGCCGTCGAGATCCGCCTACCCGAGGGCAGCGACCAGAGCCTCTGGCGCATCGACGTGGAGGATCGGGGGAAGACCTCGGGCGTGTATACCGTGCAGTTCCCGCTGATCGGCGGTTTGCTTGAGCCAGGGAAGTACGATCTCAGCGTCCCGAGGTCCAACTGGGGGATCAAGTACGACAAGCTGACGGGAGCCCAGAGCGGGCGATATCCATCGGCCAACTGGCCGTTCCAGATGCTGCTCGCGAACGACGGCGATTCGGGACTGTACCTCGCGTGTCACGACCCGCAGGCATGGCCGAAACAGTTCTACCTGCAGCCCGGCGGCGAGTTCCGGTTTGAGGTCTACGCCGAGGACGCCGGCAAGATCCCGAACGGCTTCGAGACTCCGGGCGAGGTCGCCATCGGCGTCTATGAGGGCGATTGGTGGAAGGGCTGCAAGATGTACCGCGAATGGGCCCTTGCCAGCGCGTTGTGGACGCGAAAGGGCCCGGTCAGCCAACGCACCGACATGCCTGATAGCATCAAGGACCTGGCGCTCTGGTTCATCGACAACCACACGCGGGATGAAGTGGTCCCCGAGATGCTGAAGGCGCAGGACTTCTTCGACTTGCCGATCGGAGTCCACTGGTACAGTTGGCATGAAGTCCCATTTGACACGCACTACCCCGATTACTACCCGACCAAGCCGGGCTTCGCCGAGGGCGTGAAGGAGCTGACGGATCGCGGGATTCTGGCGATGCCGTACATCAACGGGCGCCTGCACGACATGGACATCCCGAGCTTCCCCGAGGCTGAGCCCTGGTGTACGAAGAACGAGAGCGGCGAGAACTCCATGGAGGTCTATCCGTCTCAGGCACGCCAGGCGATCATGTGCCCATATACGGAATACTGGCAGAAGCGTATCAACGGGGTGATCGAGAGGCTCGTACACGAGAGCGGCGTGAACGCCGTCTACCTCGATCAGATCGCGGCGGCGTGGGCGAAGCTCTGTTTCGACGAGAACCACGGCCATCCGGTCGGCGGCGGGAGCCACTGGGTGGACGGCTATCGGGAACTCCTGAAGCAGACGAAGGAGATCGGTCGCCGCGATGGGCGGGAGACCGTTTTCACCACCGAGAACAATGCCGAACCGTACATGGATGGCGTGGATGCGTTCCTCATTTGGAATCCACGCAACGAGGCCGAGATCCCGATGATGACGGCGGTCTACTCGGGCTACACGCTCTACTTCAGCAGTCCGCGGATGCAGAGCGGCGGCCCGCAGTCGTTCTGGATGGGCCAGGCGCGGGATTTCGCGTGGGGCTGCCAACTTGGGTGGATGTCGCCGGAGCAATTCAACCACGCGGGCTCCGTCGAAGGCATGCACCTGAAGGAGCTAGGGCAGTACCGTGTGGCGACGCGCAAGTTCCTGACGTATGGCGAGTTATTGGGTGAACTTGATCTGCGGTTCATCGGCGATTCGGGGTTCCACACGTTCCCACTGCCAAAGGTCAGTGGCACATGGGACAACTGGACGGGCCCGCCGCAGGATGTGACGCTCCCGGCCGTGCAGACGGCCGTCTGGCGCGCCGAGGACGATACGCTTGGGATGTTCGTGGTCAATGTCTCGGACGCCACGCTCCCATGCGAGCTACGCCTTGATGCCGAGGCGTATGGCGGGTTCGAGTCTGAGGGGGACTGGTTGGAACTCAAGCGAATCTCGCCGGACGGAACTGAGGTCGCTGGTTATATGCCACGGGCAGCGTCTCGGCGCGTCGAAGTGCTGAAGCCCAACGAGGTCCTTGTCTACGAAGTGGCTCCCACCCAGAAGCTACCGAAACTCGCGAAGAAGGCCGATCGGTTGGGGCCAGACGCCGAACGCGCTCGGTGGGATGCCTGGTGCCTCATTCGGGGCTTCAGTTGGTCCATCGCGCTGCCGGTTCGGGTCGCGGAAGGCGATCACGTGGAGCCGAGTTTTGCGGCCGACGCCCCGCCGGAGCGCGGCTTGCGGGTCCGATGCCGTGGCATGGATGACTGGGAGCCAGTCGAGGGCATGTACCCGGTGACGCTTCGGCGGGCGGTCGCAGGCTCAGAGCGGCTGTTTGGCGGGGACAGGCTTCCGCTGGCCGTCGAACTAGGTGACGGGCAGTCAACGGTTTCGCTGACATTCCCGTGGGAGTACACGGTGGCGCCCCCAACTGAGGTCTCAATTGAGGCCAGCAACCTGCGAGCCGGTGAGACGTCAGCGCTGGCCGTGCGCGTGCGACGCAACGCCGCGAGGACGGGTGAAGTCGTCATCGGCTTGCGCGTGCCGGCTGGCTGGGACCTCGACCCGGGCCCAATGTTGAGCGTCCGCGACTTGCAGCGTGGCGAGACGCGGCGCGTGTGGGTGAAAGTGACCGTGCCGCGCGATGCGGCGAGCGTCGCGGGGCTTGAGGCCTTTGTGATCGGCGAACGCGCCCGTGCGAGCGTCGGCGTAGACCCTCCCCGTCCGCGGGCTGAGGCCTCGCAAGCGAACGCGCCGCCAACAGTTGATGGCGATCTTGGAGAGTGGGCGGAAGTGGCGGCCGTCTCGCTCGATCCGGGTGGCGCCCGGGAATTCAAGGAGTATGGTGGGGCCGAGGACAAGTCGGGAAGCGTTAGAATGCAGTGGGATCAGCAGAATCTGTACGTCGCCATCGAAGTTAGGGACCAAGCTCACCACCAGCCGGGCCGGCACAAGGACATGTGGCAAGGCGACTGCGTCCAGATTGGCGTCCGGCCGGGCGGGGCGGCCCCGAAGCCCGGCTATGGCGGCGTGACGGAACTCGGCTTGGCGCTGACGCCGAGCGGCCCTGAAGTGTGGAAGTGGATGCCTGGGGAAGGTACCGTCGACGATGCGCAACTCGTGGCCAAGCCCACAGATGGCGGCATGGCGTACGAGGTCGCGATCCCATGGTCGGCGATTGGCATGACGCCCAGCGTGGGCACGGTCGCGGGCTTGGCCGTCACGCTAAACGACAGCGATGGCGATGGCTTCCGGGGATGGGTTGAGTGGGCAAGCGGGTTATGTGGCGCGAAAGATGCGGCTAAGTTCGGCCTGCTGGAGTTCAAGTAGCTCCCGACGCGACAGCTACGGAGGAAACACGATGGCGACGCTGCAGAAACTGATTGCGCGCACCGGCGCGCTGATGCTGACTGTCGCGACCGTTGGCGCTCACGCGCAGATCGGCAACTTCCAATACGAGCGCGGCGAGGGAACCGTCTCGCTGGCGTCAGGCGGCGATGCGTGGGCGGTGATCGTCGTGCCCGAGGGCGCGCCGAATCCAGTTATCTTCGCGGCGGACGAGTTGAAAGAGCACCTCGACGCGATGACGGGCGCCGATTTCCAGATCGTGCCCGTAGCGCCTGAGGAGTCGACAGCGATCGTGCTGGGCGACACAACGGCCGCGCGCGCCGCGGGAGTGGATGTCGGTCCCATAGGCCGAGATGGGTATGCGATTCGCACGGTGGGGAATCGGATCTACGTTGCGGGGCGCGATGATCGCACGGACAAGAGCGCCGTGCTGCTGACGTTGAAGAGCGAGCCTTTCTCGCCGACGGCCAGTCGCTACGCCATGGAAGCGGCTCTAGGTGCGGCGACGTTCGATTTCGAGCGCGGGACTCTCTACGGAGCATACCGGTTCCTGGAGGAGCTGGGCGTGCGGTGGTTCTTCCCTGGCCCCAAGGGCCTCGTCATCCCCAGCAAGCCGGACTTGGCGTTCCAGACCGTCTCACTCACCGAGGAGCCCCATTACCAGCTCCGCAAGGTGGGGCAGAGCACGTGGCAGTGGTACATGCTCGATGGTGCCAATCAGCGCGACCTGGCGAACGTGGAGGAATACAAGGAACTCGGTTGGGGTGGGGACGTGCTGAGGCTGTGGTTGCTCCGCGTGCGGCACTCGTCAGAGTGGTTTGCATTCAACCACCGGCCAACGCGGATGGAACTTGAGCAGCGATATGGCGACGATCACCCCGAGTACTTCGCCCTGCGGGAGAACGGCGAGCGAGACCTCAAGCCCCAGGCCGGGCGCACGGGGCACCTCTGCTACACCGATCCGGGCGTTCTTGATGTCACCAAGCGAGATATAGAAGACTACTTCAGCGGCGTCACGGCGGAAGAGCTTGGTCTGACTCAGCACGTCCGCTCGCTCAATCTGCTCAACCGCGGCTGGCCGGCGAACGCCATCTACGGGCGCACCGTGTCTCTGCTGCCGCACGACTCCTTCCGCGCCTGCGAGTGCGAGGACTGCGCGCCCTTCATCCACAAGGACCGCGACTTCTCAGCCTCCCACAGCGATCTGATCTGGCAGTTCATCACTAAGATGGCCGAGTGGATGGAGGTCGAGTACCCCGAGAAGCTCATCGCTTGCCTGGCGTACGCCTCCTACAGCGAGAAGCCTGATTGGCTCACCAGCCTGCCGGAGAATGTCATTGTCGGCATGTGTCCGGCGCAGTACGCCCGGACGCACAACGACATCGACCCCGAACACTACGCGGACTTGATGCGGATGGTCAACGAGTGGACCGCCGTCAACGAGCGCCCGATGCTGATCTGGCTGCATCACCTGTATCGATACCGCGCGCCGCGTCGCGAGGGCGTGCCGATGCTGATCACGAGCTTCTTTGGGCGGATCTTCAAGGATCTGGCTGACCACGCGAACCTCGTGCATGTGGAGCTGGATCCGGATAGCATCATGCTCGAGCACCTGAATCGGTACGTGATGCTGCGGCTGCTATATAACCCGAACCTCGATCCGGCGGACCTCGTCGAGGACTACGCGCATAGCTTCTACGGGCCAGGCGGCGACATCGTGCTGGCGATGCTGAAGGACGTGGAGACACGAAGCCTGGGCGTCGGCGGGACGAGCGCGAACAGCATTGATACGTGGGAGAAGTACTTCACCGAGGAAACGGTCGCCAGCTACCGAAGCCAGGCGGATGAGGTGGTACGTCTGACGGCCGGGACGCCCTACGAAGAGCATGCGGACATTTTCTCGCGCTGGTTCGTGGGAGAGATCGAAACCGGGCGCGACCTCTACGTCAGGCACGTGAAGCAAGTCGCTGAGAGCAAAGACTCAAGCGTCAGCATTCGGGCGCTGGTGGGAGATATCGCGGTCGACGGCGAACTTGATGAGGAGGGGTGGGCGCGGTCGAGCGTGAGGGGCTTCCTCAGCAACCTCAACGGTGAGAAGACAGAGTGGACGACCGAGGCCAGGTTCCTGCGCGCGCCGGAGAACCTGTACTTCGGTTTCACGTGCTTTGACCCGAACTCGGCCACCTTGCCCGACGGAGAGGGCGAGGCCGATTCGGTGGAGATCTTCCTCGATCCCGAGCACAACCACGAGAACTACTACTGGATCTGGGTCGACCTCGCGGGGCGGATTGAGGACTGGTATTGCGAGGGCGGGGGAGAGCCGCCGGATAAGACATGGGACAGCCAGATCGAGGTCGCGACCCGCAAGTTCGAGGACCGGTGGGTCATTGAAATACGCCTGCCACGCGAGACGATGGGCAACGCGGAGAAAGACCCGGTCGGTCGGCCGTGGGGAGCCAACTTCTGTCGCACTACTTGGGATGCGCCGAAGCCCGAAGACCAGTTCAGTTCGTGGAGCCCGCTGCTTCGAGGCAAGTTCCACCAGCCCGATCTGTTCGCGCACATCTTCTTCGTGAAATGAGCGATGCCGTCAGGCCGTCCGCACTTGGGCATTATGCCGTGCCGCGCGCCAAGACGCCGGGGGGCCATGGGGAATTATGGGCACGGACGGGCTGTTATGCTGTCCGAATGTGGACCTCGTCGCGCGAGGCCTGATGCAGGGCGTTAGGAGCGTGTTGGCATGCCAAGATGGTTCCTGTGTGTTCTCGCCGTAGCCATGCTTGTACCATCCAATGCGCAGAGGCGCAAGGCCAGCGTCGCGGAACCTGCGACGGTGGTCTACGATGGACTTATTCGCCAACCCAATCCGTGGTATGTGAAGGCTGACTCGCCACTGGCCGAAGCGTCCGTCTGCACGGGCCAGGACAAGGGGCTCCCGCTAGGCGTCGCCGTCATTCTCCCCAGCGATTCGTCGCGCGTCGGCTTGTTCTTCCTCATCGATGGCGGGCCTCCGAATGGGCGGCTGAAGTTGACCTTGCGGCGCAACTTCGTCGAGGTGCATGGCGCGCGGTTCACGGTGCCCGAGCGCAAGCGCTCTATCTGGTGGGTGGAGCCGAAGGCGGCGTGGACCTTCCGCGAGGGGCTTTACACGTTTGAGCTGGAGTTGAGCGGCGAAGTGCTGGGCGTTCTAGACTTCGTCGTCGTATCCGACCCCGAACTCGATCCGGAGACCCTCCCCGAACCTGAGTACACGGACGTGCCCCCTCCGGTCGATGAGATCCCGGTGGAGGTGATCGACGAGGTTGACGAGGTTGAGGTCGGGCACCAGATGGTGGCCACGGCGGATGATGCAAATGGGGGCGGATTGACGCAGGAACAGCGCGATCTCGTAGCGGCCGCGTTTGGCGATGCCTCGGGCATGACGGACACGGTTGCGAGCGAAGTCGCGGATGAAGTGGTGACGGATCTCCGTGAGAATTCCCCCGGGGACGCGTGGAGCGCTGTCCCTGATGAGGCGTACGATGGCGCGAAGGCCGGCATGACGGATGGCATCGCGGCATCCACGCAGGACGCGTTGGTGGCCGTGCAAGCGGACCTGGTCGGGCTGCCGAGTAACCAACTCGATCCCGGGCTTGCGGGCGCCCTGAGGTCCGGCAAACGAGAGAACCTCGTGACCGCCATGGTCGACACGGCGCGGAACCGCGTGACGGACCAGTTGCACATGCAGGCTCAGAATCAGGTCAGCAAGGTTAGCGGGCGCAGCGGCTTGCTCCAAGGCGTCCTCGGCGTAGCCGCCGGTCATGGCGTTGGTACGGTCGTCGACTTTGTGTCGGGCCTCTTCGGCGGCGATAAGCGCCAGCCAAGAAACTTCTTTCTCTGCAGTGACCTCACGGCGGGGCAGTTGGCCGAGAAGATGCTGGAGGCAGAAGGAGTGCAGGACGCCATCGCGGCATGCGGAGGGCGCCAGCCCGAGGCGATGGGTGCGGCGGGGACGTCCGACACCAGCAAGTTCGGGCGTGGCATGATGCTCATCCCTCTCGCGCCGAAGCCCAATGACGCGGCGTTGGCGGCTCTGTTGATCGTTGACGACGTGGCGGTGCGTATCGCGGGGGCGGTGGTCGACGTCGAACAAGGCTTCCCGTTCCGCTTCCGCAACGATGATCTGTACGCCCTCCCGTTGGTACTGAATGTCGGGGCAGCCGACCAGGGGCTTCAAGTGCTCAACGGCGACGGTCAGCCGCTGCTGACAGGCGCCGTGGACGTCGCCGCGCCAGAAGCGCGCGCGCAGATTCCGCTGGCTACCGTGCATCAGGTCGTTTCGATGGATGAGATGGGTGACACGGCCATGGTGGTGTGTTCGATCACGCCCGACATGGACTATGCTACAAACGCGGCGCCGGTCTTCACTCTCACCATTTCGCGTTCTCGACGTTAGACCGCGGCGACGGCCTGAAGCTCGGAAGGGCCCTGTCCGCCGCAAGGTGTTCTGTATAGCAGGGATGGACCTCGGTCAGACGGGCAGCTCAAGGAGGAAGCACCATGAGGCGGATTACTTGGATAATGGTGGCGTTGGCTGCATCCTGGGTAGCGGCGCGGCCCCAGTTGGGCCACGCGGCGTCCGCAGGACTGTTTCCGCTTGTCGGCATGCAGGCTGACCTCTGGCCCGACCACGTTGACGGCGCTGCGTACCCGACCGTCGACCCCGCCTTCGTTGGCGGCGTGAGCGACGCGTTTAGCGCCATCTACGTGGCGCAGATCGCGGGGGCCGGCTGCAATTCGCTGACGGTCGAAGTGCCCGTGCCGTTTGATGTTGAGACAACGGCAAACCGCCTGGCTAACCTCTGCACGTGGGCCCACTCCCAGCCCGACGGCGGCCCAATGATCCTCGTCGCGCTGACGGATCTGCACGAGCCGACCACAGATGCGACAACGCCCGCCAACGTCGCGAGCCTTGTGGCGGCAACCGCCCAGAAGCTGCGCCTCGCCGACGAGACTCTCGCGCAGGCGCGCTACGAGAGCATCGCGGGCTTTCAGGTCGCGCCGGGGCTCAATGTCGTGCAGGCTCGGTCGGGCGCCGGGCCGGCGACGACCGTCTTCCTGACCCAAGACCTGCGCTCAAATATCCATGCCGCGGAGGCTGGCGCGTTCGGTGACGATTTCGCCAACACGCCAATCTACGCTGGCTTCTCGATGGACTACGCGCTGCTGACGCGAGGCAGCTTCTCCGGCGCCGAATTGGCGGCTGCGGACTTGGACGCGGCCTATGCCGAGATGAGGACTTACTTTGACGCGCTGCGGGTTGGGCCGTCCGCCGACATCCTCACCCTTGATTGGTTCCCCGGCACGTACGCCGGTGGCACGAGCGACGATGTCGTGACCGTCTTCGGGCGGTTGGCAATGGACTACCCCGACGACAACTTCTTGCTCGCGCGGACCGGTGGGTCGACGGCTTTCAACACGGCGCAGTCGCAGGCCGATTACTGTCTCGGTCTCATGGCGGGCCTGGCCGCGGGATCGGGCGGCATGCCCGGCTTCCTCGGACTGTCTTGGACGAGAGACCTCGACCGGCTTCCTCCGGAAGCGCCCGACGCGGCCGTGGGCGAGCGGATCGGCGCCTGGTCGCCTGAACAAGCGTCCACCAAGATCGCCGAGGCGTATCGCGGCGACTCCGAGGACGTTGATGCCCTATGGTGGCTTGGACGCACCGACTCTGGCCTGGGCCTGGCGTCCGTTGACGACTATGGCGCCATCGATGACAAGACAGCGTCGCTTGCGCTACGCAGCCTGGTGGACGGAGGCGCGGTGGTTGCGGATGCCGGAGCCGGACCGGGCGCGGCTGACGCGACGCCGAACCTGGCGGTCACTGAGTTGGCGCTCGAGGAGGGCAGCCTGGCAGAGGGTGAGGAGATTGTCCTCCGGGCAACGCTCCACAACTCATCCCCCGGTGAACTCCCGGCGGTTCTGATCGACTTCACGTACCTGCTGGACGGCGAGGAGGAGATGCGGTGGATCGGCGAAGCGCCGATCTCGATCTCGGTTCCCGCCGACACCCCGACCAACGTTTCGAGTCCTCGATGGGTCCTGCCGGCCGACGTGGTCGATGTCGGTATCGTGGCATGGTCGGACGACCTCGTTGAGGCGGAAGAAGAGAACAACAGCCTGGTTGCGAGCCTCACTGAACTTGGCGAGGGGGCGGTAGGCGCCCCGCTGGATGAAGCCGCGCCGGTGGAGGTCGTGGCGACCGATGCTGACTTGTCCGTAGCCGGAATCTCAGTCGGCGGCGGCACGCTGGCCGAGGGCGAGACGGCGTACTTGCGCGCGGATGTAGAGAACGCAGGAGCGGGCGATGCGCTTGGCGCGGACGTTTACTTCATCTACGCTCTTGACGGCGTGGAGGAGTGGCAGTACATCGGCGAGATGCCTCAGACCCTCGACCTGATCGCCGGAGCGCAGGCATCGGTTGATGGGCCTGATTGGGCGATCCCCGCCGGAGTTACGCACATCGGCGCTGTCGTCTGGCGCAACGATGGCGTGGATCCCAACGAGGACAACGACACGCTCATCACCGAGATCGCGGACCTGGTCGGCGGAGGCGTTGTCGCGGCCGATCCCGGCGGAGGTGGTGGAGGCGGCGGGGGCGGGGGTGGCTATAGCGGCGCGGTCGACGGCTTCGGCGATGTCCCTAACGCCCTAAAGCAACTTCTGAACCAGAAGAAGGCCGAACTTGCCCAGACGGTTGTCCAGCTCGTCGGTGACTACTTCCTTGGCAAGCTTGGGCAGCTACTTGGCACGGGCACGCCATCCGGTGGTGGAGGCGGATGGGGGTCGGGCGGCGGCGGAGGTGGTGGTGGCCCTGCACCAATTCCGGGCATGGCAAACTTGGCCGTGCATAGCATCGCTATAGACTCGGGCACGCTCGCCGCCGGCATGGATGTCGTGCTGACGACCCGCGTTGCGAACATCTCCCTCGACACCGACGCTCCCGGCGCGCTGGTCGATTTCAGCTACGTGACTGACGGCGCCGCTGACTGGGAGTTCATCACCGCCGAGGCCATCGCGACCTCGGTCGACGCCGATGGCTATGCGGACGTCGCGATTCCGACGTGGACGGTCCCTGATAACTTGGCTGAGATTGGCGTTGTGGTCTCGACCGCGACGGGCGAGGACGGTGATGATACGAACAACTCGATGCTCGTCACAGCCGCCGATCTCGCGGCGAGCGGCATCGTCGAGGTGCCCGCGCCTGGCGGCGGCGGCGGTGGTGGGGGCGGTGGAGGCGGCGGGGGAGATCCCGTGGCTCCTTGGGGCGATGGTCCGGCGGACGTCGCGATCGTCTCTGTTGAGGTCAAGTCAGGTACTCTCGCTGAGGGGCAGCCGGTGGTCCTTGCGGCGATGATCGCCAACACGGACCCACTCAATGGAGCGGGCGACGTGCAGGTCGACTTCAGTTACTTCATCGATGGCGCCGCGGACTGGGCGTTCCTCACGCCCGAGCCGCTCGCCGTGTCAATCGGCCCCGACGCGCAGGTCGAGGTCGAAACCCAATCGTGGACCGTGCCGGCGGACCTGGCGGAGGTCGGGCTTGTCATCTGGCGCGACCCGGGGGTCGATCCGGCGGAAGACAACAACATGCTGGTCTCAACCGCAGCCGACCTCGCCGACGGCTCTTCGACGCCGGGCGGGGGCGTGCACCCGCTGCTAGCCGCAAGCGACGTCCCGATCCTGGTGCTGCAGAAGCCCTTCACGCTGACGAAGGGAGCCCTGACCGAGTACCTTGTCGAACTGCCTGAGGGCATGATGATGATGTCTCGGAGCGGCGCCACCTTGATGGTCGACGGAGAGATGGTCACGCGATCCGCGATGGTAGTGGGGCCGGACGGCAAGGCTCGCACGACGCTGCTGTGGACGCCGATGGACGCTGGTGACCACAAGATCGAGGTCATCGTCCCCGGCGTGGCGCAGGCGGCGTATTCCTCTCAGACAACGATCGGCGGCGCGAGGGCGCTCGGGCAAAGGCTGCCTAGCGTGTTGCGCACCCCCGAGGTGCTCGCGGTCGTCGGCACGACTCGCGAAGGCGTTGGGGGCGTTCCGGCAGGCATCGACGGCTCCCGACGGATACCCACGTCCGCCGCGCTCTCCACGGCGGTGAAGGTTGCATCCACGGGCGTGGCGAGACCCGCGCTCACTCCGATTGGGCCGACTGTTCCGACCATCAAGCCTGGCGGCCTCGCAATCAAGCCGGCCGGTGGGACGGGGCGGGCTCCCGGGACCAGCGCGAGGACAACCGCGCCTCGCGTTCTCACTGCGGCAACCGCGCTCTCGCTGACGCTACCTAGTGGCGTCGTTCTGACGCGAGCGCCTGCTGCGATCCAGTACCGCGTGGCCTCGACGCGCGCGGAGATTACGTCGCTCAGTTTCCTGCTGGCATATGACAAATCACGACTGAAGGTATCCCGCGTGACCGTGAAGGGCACCCCGCTCGCGGCTCTCGGGTGGCAGGTGACGGACTCGGAGACGCGCGATGGAACGTTGATCACGCTTAAGGGTCAGAAGAGCCTCACCGGAAGCGGGCGGCTCCTAGCGCTAACCATCGCCGGCGCGAAGGGCAAGGCCGTCACCGAGAAGCTGGCATGTGAGAACATCGCGGTCAACGGCAGCCCGGCGACGGTCGTGGTGACCGGCGGCGAGATCACCACGCGCGCCAGCACGCTGGCAGTTGTTCCGACGACGCCCGTAGTCACGGTCCCGAAGCCGGGAACCGGGGGCCGGATTATACTCAGAGAGCCCACAACAACCACGACGGGCCGGACCGGTGTCGGCGTCGTGAAACCGGAGACAACTGGGCGCATCAGGATCGGAGATCGCGCGCCACGCGTCACGACGCCGGTGGTCATTCCCGATGCGAAACCCGGTGGCACGGGACGCATCAAGATCGGAGATCGCACCCCACGTGCCACAACGCCGGTGGTCATTCCTGATGCAAAGCCGGGCGCCACGGGACGCGTGACGATCGGGGATCGCAAGCCTGGCACCGTGGGACGGGTGACGATCGCCGATCCCAAGCCCACCGCCACGGGGCAGGTGACCACCACCACTCCCAAGCCCACCAACTCCGGACGAGTGACAATCGCCAATCCCGGCACCACTGGCCGGGTGACGATCACCAACCCGAGGGCCACCACGACCGGAGGAGTCAACACTCCGAGGATCGGCACGATTGCATCCGCGCTGTCGTTGACGCTGCCGGCGGGCACTTTGTCAACGAGGGCCATACCGGCGATCCAGTACAGGGTCGGCGCGACTCAAACACCGATCACTTCGGTCAGCTTCGTGCTGGCCTTCGACGCTCGGGCGCTGAAGGTCTCGCCCTTCTCGGTGAAGGGGACGCCGCTCCAAGCGCTCGGGTGGACAGTTGCCACGGCCAACAAGCGCGACGGACTGCTGGTGACCCTCAAGGGCCAGAAGGCGCTGACGGGAACAGGCAAACTCGTCTCGCTGGCCATCGCCAGCACAGCCGGCAACGCGACGAGCGGCAAGCTGGCGCTCAAGTCCACAAAGATCAACGGGAAGGCTGCGGTCATTGCCGTAACCGGAGGCACGTTCACGACCGCTCGGTGATCGCCCGAGGCGACCCGTCTGCTTAGATCGTCTCACACGCGCGCCCCTTTGACACGGGGCGCGCGTTCTGCTGTATCCCCCTCATCGACCGCCTCCACGAGGAGCTTCCCTCCATCGGGCGAATAGGTACAGCCGCGACGCGAGCAAGGTGTATGCCAACGAGATAATCCACGAGGTGACTCAACATGCGAGTCTGGGACTGCCATTGCCACCTTCGAGGCGATGAGACGGGCGCGTTCGTGCTGGAGCAATTCACGGAGGCGAAGATCGAGCGAGTGAACCTATTCTCGCGGTACGCGGGCCGGGGGCTCGGGCCGGAGGAGACCGTTAGCCAAGCCACGGTTCGAGAGACTGTCGACCAGATCGCCGAGGTGCAAGCGGCTGACCCCGCGCGCATCTACGGGCTGATCTTCGCGAACCCTCGCGCCGAGGGCATGGTCGAGGAGATCGAGCGGGGCATCGTCGACAAGGGCCTGCGCGGCGTGAAGATGATTCCCGATCATTGGTCGCCATGCGATGAGTTAGTCTACCCGATCTTCGAGAAGATGGCCGAGCTGGGCAAGCCCATCCAATTCCACTCGGGGATTCTCTACGGCATGGGCGACAGCTCGCGATTCTGCCGTCCCGTTCTGTATGAGCACCTCGTGAATTTCCCGAAGGTGCGGTTCTCACTCGCACACATCGGCTGGCCATGGGTGGACGAGTGCATCGCCGTCTTCGGGCGTTTCGGCGCAGCCGCGAACTACGAGAAGTCGGGCAACCAGATGTGGATCGACACCTGTCGCGGGACGCCCGATGCGTGGCGTGAAGATGCCCTGCGGAAGGCCACCTCATTCTGTGGTGCCGGCCGGCTGATGTTCGGCGTGGATGGCTGTCCTGACAACATTGCCGGCTACTCCGGGTCGCACATCGAGAAGGACGTCAAGCTACTCAAAGAGGTGCTCGAGTTGTCGGACGAAGACATCGCCACTTACTTCTGGGGGGCGACCGAGAGCTTCTGGGCGGAGTAGCCAATGGACCTCGAGCGAACGGACAGAAGACACGTGATTCAGCGCGCGGCGATGGCGGGAGCAGGGCTTGTCGCCGGCGGCGCGATGGCGGATGCTCAGGAGGACGAGGCCATGGCGGCGACTTTTCGCGTGGATGACTTCGGCGCCAAAGCCGATGGAACGACGGACGCCACGCAAGCGGCGCAAGACGCTATTGATGCCGTCGCCAAGGCCGGCGCGGGCCGCGTCCACTTCCCGGCGGGCGCGTACCGACTGACGAGGAGCCTCGTGCTGCCGGGCGCGATGCGCTGCGACGTTACGGGTGACGGGCAGAGCACTCGCCTGCTGCATGAGAATGAAGAGCCGGTTCTGCTCTGGCCCGAGGGCTCCGCTTGCCGGGAATCATCCGTGCGGAATCTCAACATTCACTCGACGACAGAGAAGGCGCCCGACGTGCCGGCCATCGCCGTGCTGGGCGGCGCGGAACGTTCGCTCTTCACGAACATTCTATTCGATGGGCCGACGAGTAGCGGGATCTGGACCGAACGCGTGATCGACACCACGACCATCGAGCACTGCCTGTTCTGGGGCGGCGTGGCCGGCACAGGAATCCGCTGCGCGAGGGGCTCGGAGGTGCGGATCATCGGCGGCCGGATCATCGGCGCGCATGGCGGCAAGGCCGGCACCGGAATCCATCTCACGGAGAACAATGGCGGCGTGCATGTGGTGACGACGGACATCATCGGCCTCGAAACCGGGATGAAGATCGGCGAGCCGGGCAACCAGTCGAATCGCGAGATCTTCATCACTCACGCGACGTTCGATGGTTGCGGGACGGGCCTCTGGCAGGTGGATCACTCCTACACGAGCATCGCCGGGTGCTGGGCGGCGTCGAGTGACGAAGCGCAGATCCTGGTGGATGAATCGGCGCGTGGCGCGATCCTCGCAATCGCCGGGGGCACGATCTTCAACGGGGGCGCGTGGAACCGGCCCGGCGCGCATCACGGGATGGTTGTGCGAGCGGGTTCTTTCACGCTGAGCGGCGTCACCGTGCGCAACAACAAGGGAATAGGACTCCTCGTCGAGGAAGGCGTGAGGGACTACGCGGTTACCGGCTGCCGAATCGCCGAGAATGGGACGGGCGCCGTGCTGCGGGGCGACAGTTACGCGTTCACCGGTAACGTGCTCGCGCGCAATGGCGAGGACTTGGCGGACGAGGGTGGACCGACGAAGGAAGTCGCACACAACGTAATCCGCGCGCAGACGGGATGACAGGGGAACTCGCCATGGGATTCACAAGAGACGAAGTGCTGAGTAGGCTGCGCAATAACATCACCGAGGGTGTGCCGATCATCGGCGGCGGCGCGGGAACAGGCATCAGCGCCAAGTTCGAGGAGAAGGGCGGCGTCGACCTCATCGTCATCTACAACTCCGGGCGATATCGCATGGCGGGCCGCGGTTCGTTGGCGGGGCTGATGCCATACGGCGACGCGAACGCCATCGTGATGGAGATGGCCAACGAGGTCCTGACGGTCGTCGAGGACACGCCTGTTCTGGCGGGTGTCTGCGGGACCGATCCCTTTCGCCAGATGGACAGGTTCCTCGCGGACGTCCTGGCAATTGGCTTCGCCGGCGTGCAGAACTTCCCGACCGTTGGGCTGATCGACGGGATGTTCCGTCAGAACCTCGAGGAAACCGGCATGGGCTACGGGCTCGAGGTCGAGATGATCCGTCTCGCGCATGAGATGGACCTCGTGACCACCCCCTACTGCTTCGTGCCGGACGAAGCGACGATGATGGCCGAGGCGGGCGCGGACATCGTGGTCGCCCATATGGGGCTGACGACGAAGGGCTCCATCGGCGCGACCACGGCCGTAACTCTCGAGCAGGCTCCCGCCGCCGTCCAGGAGATCGCCGACGCCGCCAAGGCCGCCAACCCGGACGTCATCGTGCTCTGCCACGGCGGGCCGATCTCCGAGCCGGAGGACGCGGCTTACGTGCTGCAACGAACCGATGGCGTGCATGGATTCTACGGCGCGTCGAGCATGGAGCGCCTGCCGGTCGAGACGGCGCTGACCGAACAGATGCGGGCATTCAATGCAGTGAGGTTCGAGTGAATGGCGCTCTACGCAACGCTGATGACTGGACTCGGCGCCGCCGTGGCGGCTGGGCCGCCGGCGCCCTACGGGGTCGTGCCCGCCGAGCGGCATCTGCTCTGGCACGAGATGGAAGTCTACGGGCTGATTCACTTCGGTCCAAACACGTTCACCGATCAGGAATGGGGCTACGGCGACGTGCCGGCCGAGACCTTCGACCCCAGCAAGTTCGACGCGGAACAGATCGTGGAAACGTGCGCGGACGCCGGGCTACGCGGCCTGATTCTCGTCTGCAAACACCATGATGGATTCTGCCTCTGGCCGACGAAGACGACGGACTACTCCATCGCCGCCAGCCCCTGGCGCGACGGCAAGGGCGACATGGTGCGAGAGTTCGCAGATGCCTGTCGGGAATACGGGCTGAAGTTCGGCACGTATCTCTCGCCATGGGACCGCAACCACGCGGAATACGGCGAGCCCGCCTATGTCGACGCGTACCGCGAACAACTCCGCGAGTTGATGACTGGGTATGGACCGCTGTTTGAGGTGTGGTTTGACGGCGCGAACGGCGGCGACGGCTATTACGGCGGCGCGCGCGAGACGCGAGGCATCGACCGCACCACCTACTACGGGTGGGAGACGACCTGGGGCATCGTGCGCGAGCTGCAGCCGAACGCGTGCATGTTCAGCGATGTCGGGCCTGACGTCCGTTGGGTCGGCAACGAAGCGGGACACGCGGGCGATCCATGCTGGGCCACGTACACGCCACGCGGTCGCGACGGCGCTGAGGCCTGCCCTGGCCAGACGCAATACCACGAGGGTGAGAACGGTCATCGTGATAGTGAGTTTTGGCTCCCCGCTGAAGTTGATGTCCCGCTCAGGCCGGGGTGGTTCTACCACGCTTCCCACGACGGTCGAACGCGCGCGCCGGAGAACCTGCTACAGCTTTACATGCAGTCGGTTGGCAGAGGTGCGTCGCTGAATCTCGGCCTCGCGCCCGATCGGCGCGGCCTTCTTGAGGCAGGCGATGTGGAATCGCTCCGCGCGTTTGGCGCTATCCTCCGCGAGACATTCGGCATCAACCTCGCGGAGGGCGCGCGCGCATCTGCATCCTCAGAGCGAGGCAAGGACTTCGACGCATCGAACGTGCTGAACCGCGAGAGCGGCGCTTACTGGTGCGCCGAGGATGGAGCCACCCACGCTCAGATCACGCTGCGCCTGCCGGAAGTGACCACATTCGACGTGGTGAGCATCCGCGAGCACCTGCCTCTTGGTCAGCGCGTCGATGATTGGGCGCTGGATCGTTACGACGACGGTCGGTGGGTGCAATTCGCAGATGGTACCGCCATCGGCGCGCGATGTCTATGGCACGGACCTGTGCAGACGACGGATCGCGTCAGGCTCCGCATTTTCAGCGCGTCCGCCTGCCCGGCGATCTCCGAAGTCGCGTTGCATCGCCTGCCGGAGAATGTCTTCCTCCCACTTGACCCCAGTGACTACAGCCGCGGGTACACTTCCGACATAGCCAAAGACGGTTGGCGCATCCATGGCGTCAGCGACGAGGACCCCAATAACCCCGCCCGGCAGGCAATCGACGGGCGCGAGGACACTATCTGGGCCTCCGATTGGCAAGGGGACGTGCCGCAGCCACATTCGCTCAGCGTCGATCTTGGCGCAGACGTCGCGCTGACTGGGTTCACCCTCCTACCCCGGCCACCAGTCTGCATGGACAGCGTGATGCTCGAGTACGAGTTCCACGTGAGCGCAGACGGACGGACCTGGGGAGAACCTGTCGCCAAGGGCACCTTCGAGAACCTTGAGAATAACCCGGTCGAGCAGACCGTGTGGTTCGATGAGCCCGCGAGCGGGCGCTATATCAGGATCACATCGCTGCGGGCGCTGGGTGACCAGCCATCGGCATCGCTCGCGGAACTGGGCGTGCTCACGCGCCCGAAGCCCTAACCACAGCTAGGAGAGACAGATGATCCAGCTCTGCCGGCCGCAGACGAATGCCGTGTTCCAGAGAGACGAGAACGGTGTAGCCAGTGTCCCGATCTCAGGCAACATCGACGCCGCGGACGGCGCGCTGGTGAGAGCCCGCGTCTCGGGCGAGTGGACCGAGGTCGCGACGGTGCAGGCGGGTGCTTTCGCAGGCGAACTGCCCGGCCTGAGAACCGGTGGACCGCATGAACTCGAGATCGCCATCGGCGACCAGATGGCGAGCGTTGGTGACCTGATGGTCGGCGATCTCTTCATCCTGGCCGGACAGTCCAACATGGACGGCTGCGGCAAGCTGGTCGACTGCGAGGAGCCGCACGAGAGCGTGCGGTGCTTCTACTACGACGACCGTTGGGCGGTCGCCGAGGATCCCCTCTGCTGGTACAACGAGGCAGTCGATCCGGTCCACTGGGGCGAGGGCGTCACCGAGGAGAACCGCGCCGAGTGGATCCAGTTCGACCGCGACTTCCGCGTCGGCGGCGCAGGTCTGGGCGTGCGGTTCGGCAAGGAGATCCACGAACGCATCGGCGTGCCCGTCGGCTTGCTGGCCTGCTCCCACGGCGGAACGAGCCAGGAGCAGTGGAGCCCGAGACACGCGGACCTCGCGGGCAGGAGTCTATATGGCTCGATGCTTCGCCGCGTGGAAGCCGTGGGCGGGAAGGTCAAGGCCTGTCTCTGGTACCAGGGCGAGTCGGACGCTAACTCCGAGACGGCGCCGCTGTTCGAGAAGAACATGCGCGCGCTGATCGAGGCCATCCGCGCTGATCTCAGCCAGCCAGATCTGCCCTTCTTGCAGGTTCAGCTCGGACCGTTCTACAACGACGAGGGCTTCGATGCCTGGAACGATGTCCAGCTCACCCAACTCGCGCTCGAGGACCTGATCCATGGCGTCGCGACGGTCGCCGCTATCGACCTCGAGTTGTCTGACGCGATCCACATCAGCACGGGCAGCGGCATCCGCCTTGGCGAGCGCATGGCCCACGTCGCCCAACGGTTTGTGTACGGTGACGAGAGCAAGCAGTTTGGCCCCCGCCTGACCGACATCACGGTGAGCGCAGACCGCCGGACCATCGAGCTACGCTTCACCGGCGTGAATGGATCTCTCCTTCCCGCATCCGGGTCCCCCGGCTTCACCATCGATGCCGGCGGCGAGCAAGTGGCGATCCCGGAGCGCGCGGTGAGAGACGCATCGACCGTAGTGCTCGGTCTGCGCGAGCCACTCCCGGCGAACGCGACGCTGTGGCACGGGCGGGGGCTGAATCCAGCGGTCGGATTGAGGGATGAGGCGGATCTGACGGTGCCGGTGTTTGCTCGCGACCTGACTGAGAGTGGATGACATGCACCACAGCACTGCTGCGGCGGTTGCGCTACTCATCGCGCCCGCGCTTGCCGCCCAGAGCGCGCTGTCGATAGATGACTTCGAAAGCGGAATAACCGATTGGGCCGCGAGCGACCCCGAGGCGCATGCCGGCCGGGCACCGATGAGCGCGATGGATGCCACTGATGACTGCCGCGACGGCGCCGCCTCGATGCGCGTGACCTTCCGGTCAGGTAGCGGGTGGGCCGGGGTGCAACGCCGGATCGCCGAGGGGGCGGTCGCCGAGAGCGGAGCCGATGCGCTGGCGTTCTGGTTGAAGCCCCTGGCGAGCGAGGTCTCGCTCAACGTGCATCTGTTGGGGCAGGGCAGAGATTCCCACCGGGCGTTGGCGACCGTAGCCCTCGCGGGCCGGGAATGGCGCCGGGTGGTCATCCCGCTCAGCGAGTTCGAGGCGCAGGGCGACTACGATTTCACCCCAGGCGATATCGGCATCCTGCAGTTCGGCCTCATCGGCGAGTGGCCGGATGTGTCGTTCCTCGTCGATGGAATCGTCGCGGAACCCATCGGCCCTACCGGCGGACCCTTCTGGGACCTCTTCATCCCGTGCCATGGCGGCTGGGGGTTTCGCCAGGACTCGAAAATCGAAGTCCCTAACTCCGGCGCGGACCAGATCGGCCGCGGCCTCGCGGAATTCGTCCACGGGCAGAGAAACCACCCCGACATGCGTTCGCCGATCGCCCTTCGAGTGAACTACCCACAGGGCGGGCGATTTGCCGTGGTCATTCGAGAAACGTCAGGCGCGGGCGGCGGCGGCATCAGCATCAGTATCGATGGCGATGAGATACTGAGCGAAGAACACCTCGCCGATTCCGAGCGGGTGGTGTCCGACTACGCGGGCGAATATTCGGTCGCGGTCCCACCGGGCGATCACGTGATCGGCATCGACAATCCGGGGCCCGACTGGACGCGAGTGCGCGGGTATCGGCTCACCAATTACGTGCCATGGTACGCTTATGCGGACGGCCCGTCCGGGACGGTCTCCCTGCGGCTGAACGACATGGCGGGCGGGGCCGTCGTCGACGCGGATGTCAAGGCTGATGTCGTCGGCATGCGCGTCCCGATGGAGATGGCTCAGCCCGGCGTCTACACGACGACTCCACTCGCGGGAACGCTGGAGCGGGGCGTCTATCCCGTTCGCATCCACGCCGTTGCCGACGAGGAGATGCGAACCGAGGTCAAGCTCGAGATCGCGCGATCGAGGCTCGAGTTGACGCGGGCCGCATACGCGTTGGGCGAACCGATCGATCTGGCCGTTCGGTACCTCGATGAAGCGCGTCGCCCCATCGACGGGGCGCCCATCCGCGCAACGATCGCCGGGCGCGAACACAGACTCAACGGCGGAAGCCAGGCCGGATCGTACGTCGGGCGCGCGCCACGGCTCAGCCCTGGCAAGCATGTTGTTGAGTTGCGCGTGGATGGCGAGGACACAGCAGGCGAGGGCTTCATCTACGTGCATCCACCGTTTGGGCAGCAGATGGCCACGGAGCGCGTCCGGCTCGCGGATGGGCGCTTCGAGTTGAACGGCAGGCCGTGGTTGCCGGTGGGTTTCGCGACCGTCCATACCTTCACCCCGACCCGATTTCGCGGGCGGGTGGGTGGAGTCATCGTGGAGCAACGCGCCGGATCACGTGATCGCGGACTGGCTCGCGACGCTGGCGGCACAGGGCATCAACGTTGTCCGCATGGGGCTGACCGTGCCGGGCGATGGTATCCCGGGCGATCTCGGCGGCGAGGTCGACGCGCGCGTCCTGAACCGGTTCGCCCGGTACGTTGAGATCGCCGACACGATGGGGCTGCGAGTGCTGCCTGTTCTGTACTGGGGGCACTATGGGACCTTCGGATTCGATGACGTGCCCGCCTACGAGCCGCTGATTACGCGTTGGGTGGATTGGTTTACGAACGTCGACGCGCTTGCGATCCAGCGCCGGTACGTGCGGGAAGTAGTCAGCCGATTCGCCGGCGATCCGCGCATCTTTGCGTGGGAACCGATGAACGAGATCCAGCCATCGCCTGACGATGACCCGGGGATCGGGGTGGGCTGGACCAACGCGATATGCGAGACGATCCGTGAGGTCGACCCCGACTGCCTGGTGACGGTCAGCGCCAACACGCCCGAGCCCTGGCCCATATCTACTACTCGCGCAACAGTCGCGTGGACTTCGTCAACTACCACTGGTACCCGGACGCGATGCGCTTCCCTGGCGACCATGGCGATCGGGTGGCGGCGGCCAGCGCGATGAACCAACTCGGACCGATGCCTGCCATCATCGGCGAACTCGGGTGGACAGGACGTTTGCTCGGAGGTCTCTACCCGCAGGGGGTGCGGCTGACCACCCGCGATTTCCTGTGGCTGGCGGCGCTGTCTGGGTCGCCGGGAGCGATCGGCTGGGATGGCACGACCACAGCCCCGGGCGAGTTCCGCATGTTCGCGAAGATCCTAGGGGACGCCCGATTCGCGGGACTGCGCAAACGCCGATCCCCGCGCGCGGTAGCCGTGGGGGATCCCCGCGCCGAGTGTGACAACGTCACTCGCTTCGAGCACGCGTTCAGCAGGCTCGGCGTGGACTACGATGTCATCGAGGCGAACGCGCATGCGCCCGGTCAGACATGGCTGGCCTCCGAGTTCGTCGAGCCGGAAGCGGACGCCATCATCGCGTGTTCGAGCGGCTACCGGGCCAAGGTGTGGGTCGGGCAGGATGGGAGCGTGCTGGCTTACGTGCGGAACGACGGAGGCACGGACGGCTATGGCAATCGCGTGTGTAGACCCGCGGAGTGCAAGCTGGACCTGCATCTACCAACTCGCGCGACGGTGAAGGTGTTCGACTTGGACGGGCAGACGGTGGTCGCGGAGCGGGGCAGGGGGAAGGTCCACAAGATCAGACTGGGCGAGACGACGCACGACTTCGTGGTGTGGGCGAGACCGTAGTTAGTCGCCCCCAAAGTACGGGCCGGCTGCCAACTCACGCGCGAACAGAGGTGATGGCGGGGGCTCGCAAGCGTCGACGCCCGACGCCACCTCAGCCGCGCTGCTATGCGCGACGCCGAGCGTCAGCACGGACATCGGAATCAACCGCAGGCCGGCAAGCCCCACGGGCAGGCCGATGAGCGACAACAGGAGCCACACGAGCGCGTCGATCAGCCGGTCGCCGGCATACGTCCTCGGATCCCACAGGCTGACGTATGCCCCGAGCCCGCGGCCCGCGCTCTCGCAGACGAGCCATGCGCTCAACGCTCCGCCGGCGAGCAGGACGACCGACGTGATGCCGTTGGTGATGAGCATCAGGCGCGCTTGGGAGACTATCTCGCGAGCGCCGCGCAGCGCGTCGCCGAGGGCGCATCTGAGCCTCACCCGTTCGCCGATGGCGAGGCACATGCAAAACCAGACGGCCGGCCATAGCAGAGCAAACGCCCAATGCACGCAGACCAGACAGCAGATGAGGCCGGCGGCGCCTGATATGACCACCACATCGCGAAACGAGCGGAAGCCTGCGAGCCAGCCCTTGAATCCGAGTCGCCCCGTGCTCGCGGCCTGAGTGGCGATGTGGAGCAACCCGGCGAGGATCGGGGCGCCAAGCATGGCAAAGGCGGCAACCGCCCCCAGAGCCTCGATCAGACAACTTCGGCGCAATGCGCTGAGCGCGGCGTTCCCAGGAAGTGGCGCGGTAACGTGCCACCAACACTCCACCGTGATCACGGTGGCGACGATCGGGACGGCGACGACCGCGGCTATGAATGCCGTGATTGCTATGCCCGCCAGCCAGCGGCCGCGCAGCAGGTCGGCCGCGGCCATGACGGCGTCCGCGGGCCAGGTGAGTGCCGGGACAGTCTCGGGTGGCGCTATGGGGTGTTGGGCGCCGTGGCGCGGGGCGAGGCGCCCGGCATGTGGTTGGAAGTTCATCATCAACCCTCAATAACGCTGACGCAAGCAGCGGGGCAAGGTCTTGGTCAGCAATACGGAACACGGAATCTCGGAGGCCCTGCGATGAGTGACTACGTAGCCGTATTCGTGACTGCGCCGAGCAATGAGGAAGCCGAACGGATCGCGACGGAGTTGCTGGAGAAGAAGCTCGTAGCATGTGCCAACTTGGTGCCGCGCGTCACGTCGCTCTTCTGGTGGGAGGGCAAGATCGACCGGGCGGAAGAGGTGCTGATGGTCATGAAGACTCGGCGCGCGCGCCTGGAAGAGGTGACCGAGGCCGTCATCGCGGCGCACAGTTACGAGGTCTGCGAGGTTGTCGCGCTACCCATCGAGGGTGGGAGCGCCCCGTATTTGCAGTGGATCGACGACTCGGTGTCCTAACGAGGGATCTCGACCACCCGCGAGGCGCCGACGAGTTGCCCGTCAACGATGCCCGACACGTTCACCTGAACCGCCCCGTAGTAGGGGACGTACTCCTGAGCCTCGTAATCATACCGCGTTCCCAGTCGGCCGAGCGGGATACTCGCGGCCGCGCCGTCAGTCGAGGCAACTCGCACGCCCGGCAACGGCACGATTCGCGCCTCCCAGCGCTTGACCGTGTTGGGCGGCGCCGCTCGAGCGGCTGTCGACAACACCCCATCCTCCACTTTGGTCAACACATAGAGCTTGGGTGGCGCGGCGGGTGGCGGGGCCTCCTCCGCGAAGTGGATGACCGCGCTGCGATGGCCCGGGACCGTCGCCTCAACGGACATCCTCGGACCACCCGCTCGACCCAGGTCATCGCCCGACGCCAGGTCTGTCACGCGGTAGTCTTGTGCCGAGAGCAGACCGGGCAGCATCTCGACCGACGCGTCGATCTCTACGCCGGAGATGTTCGTCAGAATCACCATGGCGCTGCGACCGTCAGACAGCGTGAATGCCTCGATCGCGGCGTTGGGCGCGACTTCGCGGCTGTAGCGCAGTTCCAACTCAAGCGCGCCTTCGACAGGCGCGTCGTCGATGCGCAGCCCGTTCCCTTCGCGCGATCCCCATACACCGAGGCGAACCGGCGGCAAATCACCTGACGCTCGGAGTCGAAGGTAATACGTGCCGGCGGGAAGCGCCTCGTCGAGCCGAATCTCGTGCCACGCGTTATCGGTCAACAAGTCGGCCGCGTAGACGCGACTGGCCACCATGTCACCGTCGCGGAGCAGTTCCATGGTCAGCGTGCCGGACTCCAGCACGTTGTTGTAGGTCGGGTTCGATACCGAGATCGATAGCAGCCCCGGCTCTGCCTCAAATGTCTGTCCAATAGACTCGGCGGCGCCCAGGTCGTAGGGCATGTCGTGGCCCCGCTGCGTGGCGGCGA
>CAZKUN010000102.1:0-11229 GCA_964555935.1 uncultured Armatimonadia bacterium
GTTGCAGATCCTCACCATCGAAGGGTTGCTCGATCCGAACGGGCCGAAGCTCATGTTGCCGTTGTTTGCGACCGACGGCACTCTCAAGCGCGCGGAGCGGCAGAGGAAGACGCGGAAGAAGAGGTAGCAGGGACGGATTCGACGGGGCGGGAGCCCCGTCGCTACGCGGGCGAAGGCGAGGGCGCAACGGGGCGGGCGAGGGACGGCGTCGGGGTTGAAACCCCTCTTACATGTGTGAGTGCAGTGAGCGGCGTTGGGTGGTTGGTAGCGAGGTGAATCTGTCGCAGCTGAAGCAGCTCCTACACGGAGGGCTCCACGGCGACAGCACGTGAGCGAGACGCTCACGCCACGACGGCGGGGCTAGGGATCGCCCTCATCGGGGAAGAGCTTCATCCACTCCTCGTCGGGATCACGCAACGCAGCCTGACAGACTTGGCGGAAGTCAGAACGCGATCGCACAGCGTCCAGTTGGGCGGCCTTGGAGACAATGGCGAGGGCCTCATCGTCCTTGCCCTGAAGCGACAGCGAGGTGCCCTTGTGGCGCATCGCGTCGAAGTCGTCGGGGTTCGCCGCCAGCGCCTTGTCGTACCACTCGATGGCCGCGTCCTCGTCGCCCTTGTTCGACAGCGAGGTGCCCCTGTCGCGCATGGCGTCGGAGTTGTTGGGGTTCGCCGCCAGGGCCTTGTCGTACCACTCAATGGCCGCGTCCTCGTCGCCCTTCTTCGACAGCGAGATACCCTTGTTACGCATGGCGGCGGAGTCGTCGGGATTCACCGCCAGCGCCTTGTCGTACCACTCGATAGCCGCGTCCTCGTCGCCCCTCTTCGACAGCGAGATACCTTCGTTACGCATGGCGTCGGAGTCATCTGGATTGGCCGCCAGCGCCTTGTCGAACCACTCGAAGGCCGCGTTCAAGCCGCCCTTCTTCGACAGCGAGACGGCCTTGCTACGCATGGCGTCGGAGTCGTCGGGATTGGCCGCCAGCGCCTTGTCGAACCACTCGATGGCCGCGTCCAAGTCGCCCTTGTGTGAGTGATGCACCCCCATGTTGCGGAGCAGGAAATAATCGGGGGCAAGCCCATGCTCGTCCACCCAGGCGAGGGCGGCACCCATCAGCTCGATCGCGCGTGCCGAATCCGAGTCCTGGTAGTTGGCCAGCTCAGCTTCGAAGAAGAGCCGGTAGTCCTCGTCGCCCGCCTCAACTGCGGCGGCGTGGGTGTCCTTCAGCAGCGCGAGCGCCTCGTCTCGGCGCCCGCCGACCGCAAGCTCGTCGGCCTTGCGGCTTGCCTCGCGGTACCCCTCGACGCGCTTCTCGCGGTCGGCAGCCATGGATGGTCTCCCCAGGTCATCGTCCTTCAACAGACGCACGGTGTTGCCAAATCGTACGGATCGTGACCGGTGAGCCTTCTCTGCGGGTTGCGCGAGGGCCTGCTGCGGCGAAGCTGCAGATTTTCACCATCGAAGGGTTGCTCGATTCGAACGGGCCGAAGTTGATGCTGCCGCGGAAACTCAGACAACGAGTTTCCCTTGCAGAACGCAATGATGAGACAACGGCATTGCGTTCTGCCGCTCCTACGAGGGGTTGGGCGCGCGGAGCGGATCGGCCATTGGCGAGAGGGTGAGTGGAACCGGCAATTGACCGGAAATCCGAGAATCGCCTTTCCCAGATCCCCCCACTGCTAGCGTTTTCGTCCCCCCTTTTGCGTTTTTTCCTCGAAAAAGGGCCCCGCAACTCTCCTCTTTTCGCGACCCGGAAGGCTCCGTCTGGGTCTAATAGCCTATCCCGCCACGTGCGCGACCCGGCCGGTCGCATCAGCCACAACCACGCCCGAGCCAATCCTGACCGACTGCCAGGCAGGCTCTCCCAGCAGTCGGTAGGCGCCCCCAACCCGCCCGTCCTTCCCGACCCAATACACGCCATTATCGCCGCACGCGACGAATAAGCCATCACCGCGGGCCTGCACCGTGATGACCTCATGGGGCATCTGGGTGGCCCACAGTTGCCGGCCGGTGAGGTCGAAAGCGCAGAGCCAACCAGATCGCGAGCCCACAACAACCTCGCCGTCGACAGAGGCCAGGCAATCCGCCGAATCCCCCAACGTATGCGTCCACTTCCGCTCGCCCGAAACCGCGTCGTAGAGCGCGATTTCGTTATAGGCGCCGCTCCGGCCGACGACCGCCTCCTGGCTCCCGTCGCCGTTGAGGTCGGCCACCATCAGGCTTGGGGCAGCCGTCATGTCCCAGCCCCCTCGGTCATTGGTCAGCGCGTTCGAGGCGGTGATGGCACCATCGGGCTGGAGCCGCCACGTGGTGCTCTGGCTGGAGTTCCGGCTGTTCTGCGAGAGGACGGTCTTCGACCCATCACCCATCTCGACGACCGCCAGCCGGTCGGGAGTTCCCCAGTCGATGCGGGTCAGCCATCTCCGCTGCCCCTCCTCGTCGAGGGTCTCTATGCATCCGCCGCCGGTCCCGCAGATGATCTCGGTCAGGCCATCACCGTCGATGTCATGGGCGAGGATGGTCTGTACCTTGGCCTTGAGGTCAGTGGTCCACCAACTGTAGTGTCCGGGCGCGAGCGCGCACCTGTATCGCCAGATCTCCTCGCCGCTCTCGGCCACTGCGTAGACGTGCTCGTCGTCCGAGCCGACAAGCACGGCGGCCTTCCCGCCGAGGGCCGCCGTATCGAGAGCCCGCACCGCATCCTGGGCCTGAAACCGCCACTTCACCTGGCCCTCGCCGGTCAGGCCAACGACTCGTCCGTCGGCCAACCCAACCACCACGTCCGTAGCGGCTCCACCCGGCGCGAGCGCCGTCACCTCCGCACCCAGATCGACCTGCCACGTGGCCGCCAACGGCTCGGACGGTCGCGCGGCATCCATAGCCGGCGGGCGCGATGTCGCGCCGTCGGCCTCGGTGCGGATGCGCTTGGCGAGCGCCTGCCGGCGCTTCCGCGGAGTCGGTGCCATGCTCATCTCATGGACTCCCGCGTCGAGGGCTGTCGTCTCGTCGTTCACGGAGACCTCGACAGGGATGGACGCTTCGACGGTGACCGCGCCGTCGGTGAGGCTAAGCTCCATGTTGCAGGGCGCCGAACTGAGGACACGCTGCCCGAGCACCTCGACTTCGATGCCGTTGACAATCGCTATTGAGTCAGAGGATGCGACGAAGGCCTCGGCCCGGATGCGCAGGCCCGGTCGCTCGAATGGACCGCCTCCGACGCCAACATAGGCGGTCTCGTCACCAGTGAGCGCCGAGACGCCATCGCCCAACGAGACGAGCCCGTACTCAGCTTCGGTCCGATCGCCTCCGACATAGACCAAGTTCGTGAACAACTGCTCGTCACCGGCCCGCATATCGCGCTGGACGAGTTGCCTGACGCGATTCACCCAATCGCCGGCCCAGTACCGCTCCCATCGGTCTGTCTCGGGTGGGCCGAATATGCCCATGCGCTGCTTGCTGAATCGCACGGGCAGGCGCTCCGCGTTCCTGACATTGAGCACATCCCTGGGCGCGCCGGTATCCGCCACATCTCCGACAGAGGCGGCATAGTCGCTCCCTCGGATCTCCGGGTCGCCGGTGGTCCGCCATTGACATTCCAGCGAATACTCGCCGTCATCGGTGACCTTCAGGCGGTCCAGAACAACGAACCACTTCCCCTTGCGCCAGAGAATGTGGCGGTCCCATTCGGAGAAGTAGTAGTCTTCGGCCCGGCTGTGGCTGTAACCGAAGCTTGGGAGATCGGCCGTCGCCTCAAGCGACGCCACGAGCCCGGCGGTCCCGCCGAAGCCATCCCTGCATACCGTCACGACGTTGTGGTTGGTGGCGTTCTGGCCGCCGATCCCGCTGACCAAGAAGATGCGCCCATTCTGGGTGAATGAGGCGATGCTGTTGACGTCCGGGTAGGGCTTGCCCGGCGGGCCGCCGTGAAGGCCGTCGAGTAACAGGTACTGGTCGTCAACGCCGAAGCCCTCGCGCATGGTCAGCTTGTCGAAGCTCTTCTCAATGGGCACCGCCTGGCCCCGCGCCTCGTGCTCCCACTCGGTCAGAGGCAATCGGTAGACGCCGATCATCTTCTCCATCGGCTCGGGCTGAATGCCCGTCGCCCAGGTCTGGCCGGGAGTGAACTCCATGGTGATGGTCGAGTGCCCGCTGGCCCTCTCCGCGCGTTCACGCAAGTGGGCCGTCGCGAGGAAGCCCCCGTCGCCGAGCAACGCCGCGCACTTCTGCAGCGTGTATGTGGGGTAGCTGTTGTGCTCGCTCTGGCCGGTGTCGGGCATGTAACCCGTATTGTCGCAGTGCATCAAGGCGAGTTCGCCGTAGGCCCTCAGGGCGCCGCTGTCAATGAATCTCTGGTCGCCAAGCAGGAGGGCGGGGATGATGGCGCACTCGAGGTACGAGTAGATCCCGCGACCACCGAGGTCGCTGTCTCCCTTGCCTGTCGTCATCTGTCGGTCAAAGTACTTCCGCACTGCCGCGAGGTTCCGCTCCCATTCCTCAGAGGGCCAGTGCTTGCCGAAGTACCGGCTCTCGATGAGGGTGCAGATGGCCTGCATCGAGGCGTGGCGATCGAGGAGGTGAGGCCGCTCGGAGTAGCTCAGGAGCCTCCCGATGCCACCGGATCCATCCGGTCCCTGGGCGTGCTCGAGGAGCTTCTGGGTGATGGCCTCGCGGTCGGCATCCGAGAAGACCGGACTCTCCTCGATCAGGTCCCAGACGATGCCGTTCATGTGGGCCGTATAGTGGTCGGCGTGGATCAGCTCGTTGCCGCCAAGCGCCCGCTCGCGGAACTGCTTTGCCACTTCCTCATCGCCGCCGTAGTGATACGTCAGCCCCAGCCGGCTGAGTTCGGTGTAGCCCATCTGTGGGGCGGCGTCGGGTCGGAAGATGCGCAGGTTCGGGTGGACCCACTCACCGTCGACAGGCATCTCGTGCCCCTCGCCCAGGCGGATGTCCATGAGTCGCCCTACCGTCAGCGGATCGCCCGCCTCCAGCCTGTCGCAGAACGCGTCAGCCGCCGTCGCCACGCCGTCGTCATCGCTCCCTCCCAGGAGAATGACGTTCCTGCCGGTGCCATACGGGTTATGCAGCGTGCGCGCGACATGGCCGCCGGGCCCTGGATACCAGAGGTCCAGCAGCGCGTGCCACTCCCAGTAGAGCCGCTCGACGAAACTGCTGGTGACGAGGTTGCCCAAGACGATGGCGTTGCTCTCGGCCAACACGCCCTCGGCGCTCACTTCCCCCGCGTCCACCACGGCCAGACTCACGCCGCTGAGCGCGTGGACCGCGGCCCGGACTCGCTCCGCGATCCCCGCGTAAGCCGGCCGTCGCGTGCTGGTGACGATGGTCGCCCGCGGCTCGCCGCCCTCGACCAATGCAGTGTCGATGTGGTAGTCCCGGCGGGGCAGCTTACTGGCCTCCATGTACTCCTCCATACTGACTGATTCCACCCGCGCGTCATCGTACCACAGCCGTCCCTCGCCCTTCAGGTAGAGCAGCACACGCCAACCATCCGAGGTCCGCAGGCGGAAGAACGCCTCAAAGGTCCGCCACTCATCGGAGTCGGCTGACGGATCGAGGCGATAGCTCTGGCCGCCCGTCATGTTCTGGTCGTGATGCACCAACCCAAAGCCCTCACCAGGCTCAGCCTCCAGCCGGTACTTTACGGATAGCCGATAGTAACCGCGATCCAGCGCCACGCTCTGCTCGAGGACGGCTCGAGGGTCGGATTCGTCGTAGGCGAGTGATGAGTCGAACCGCGCGGAACCGGCGCCCTCCAGGCGTGCATTGGCGTCGGGTCCGGCGGATGCGTGGTTAGAGCGCGTGTACGTGTTGCCGGGCAGGCTCCTCAGGCAGCCGAACCGCCACGCGTCCAGGCCAGCCTCGAAGCCGCCGTTGGTCAGGAGGTTCTCAGCGGGCTGCGCCATAGCGGCGCCGGCACACAGAATCAGCAAGCATCCCATGCGGTCACGTTCCAGTCATCCAGCCGGGATTCACCATGGCAGGCCGCCCCGCTCGCCGGCGGAAACGTCAGTGGTTCAGAGCCGCACTACGCCACTTGCGTGTGAGAAACCTGCGTATTAGACGTAAGCGCCTCCGGGCGACCCACGGACGACGGCGGACAGCGACAGGCGTGGAAACTTGGAAACTCATACCCCGAGTTTCCCTGGGAGCCGCAGGCACGGTAAGGTGACAGGCGTGGAAACTCGCGGAGTTTCCCTGCGCCTGTCCTACGACGGCGACAGTGACAGGCGAGGACGCCCGTCCTACGACGGTGACAGCGGACGGCATCGTGGGAAGTCGGACGTCGAGTTTCTCTGCTGAAGCCGCTCCTACAAGGGGGCGGGAGTCAGGCCACGGGGCGGATGGGGCCGAAGTGGGAGGTTGGCCTACGGTGCGGCTAACGATGTTAGAGCCAGATCGGGCTTGACCACGCCATGTGCCCGTCGGTCTGGGTCACGCGCACGTGGAAGTACTGGCTCAAACCGGGCTGGGCGTTGCGCGCCCATTCGTATGTCATCGACGTGCCGCACCCGGGCACGCGCTCAACCGTGAGCCCGTCGCGCACGAGTTCGAGGTGGGCGATGTCAGTCGTGCCCTCGACCGTCGCGACAAACTTCGCAGCGCCTCCCGGCCATTTCTTGATGATGCTCCCCATGGGCGCGGACCCGACCGAGAAGTTGAGGATGATGCGGGCGCCGGTGGTGGCATACGTGCGGCGGACGCGCATCGCCTGCCAGATGCTCTCGCGAGTGAACTCGCGCGCGTAGACCGCCTGCAGCCCGCTTCGGTAGATGCCATCCCACCGATTGCGCTCCTTCTCCGAACCAGGCACGTGAGCATAGCCGCGACCAGGGCACCCGTCGTGCGTGTCGCCGCCACCCGTGAAGCCGAGCAAGTATCCCCGCTCCAGAGCGTCGACGACGTGCCGACCAGGTGTCTCTCCCCCACCGTGGCGGATCGGGTACGGGTTGTGGGGCCCAGCGGGGCACTCAGAACTCCCCCACGCCGAGTAGATCTCGACGAGACGCTCGAACTCCTCGTTGTGATGATCCCAGTCCGTCCACCAGCCGCGCGTGGTGGCGGGATGATGCGGGATGGCCATGGCCGCGCGACCCTTCAGACAGGCCCATAGCTTGTCTGGGGTGTCGGATCTCGCGTCGGCGCACGAGAAGAACGGCTCGTCATCGCCGAGGTAGTAGACATTCTTGTGGCCGAAGGCGAGGCCGTTTGACTGGGCCTCCATGCTCGACCACTCGTAGCCGAGAAAGCTGACGAACTCGCCGGGCCGATTGTAGTAGCGCGCCGCGCTCTGGGCCTTGGGCCAAATGCAAGAGAGATCGCGCGGCTGTCCGGGCAACTGGTCGTGATCGGTGAGAGCGCAGAAGTCGAGTCCTACGGTGTCCTTGGCGAACTGGTAGTAGCCATCGATCGTGCCCTGGCCGCACGCGTACTCGCCGGAGTGGCCGTGGATGTCGCCCCAGTAGAGTTGGTACTTCGGTTCCTCCAGCTCGACCATGATCGGCGCGCTCTGTCCGCTCAGACCCGTCTTCACATCGTCGACAGTAACGCGGTGGAGACCCTCGCAGTGAAAGATGACACCGTCAAAGCGCCGACGGCCGCGCTCGATGGTGAAGAACTCCCACGGCTGAGGGAGCGCGGCGATTGGGTCAGTGCTAGCGAAACGCACTTCACCGGCGAATGATGGGATCGTGCGCCCGGCGGCGTCGACGGCCTCGACCAACACCCATGTTGGCTGGCCGAGGACGGCACTGCTGGGTACGGTCACGTTGAGGTGTGGGGTGGTTGGTTGCATGGGTGCTTGGCGGACGGCGACAGGCGCGGAAACTCGGTGAGTTTCCCTACGCCTGTCCTACGACGACTCGGACGGCGACAGGCGGGGACGCCTGTCCTACGACGACTCAGGACGACCGCAGGCAAGAATGCCTGCGCCACGGGAGAGGTCGCTAGCGGCCCTGGAGGGCGAAGACGGCCGTCATGATCGTCATCAGCGTGGCGATGGCGAGAATGGCGAGCGGCTGGGCCGGCTTTAGCCATGGTTCGCCGGTGGCAGAGCGCTGAGCCATGGTGCGGTCATGGACGATGGCTGCGATGAGCGCGAACAGGCAGGCAAATGCCGCGATGATGGCCGTGATCTGGGTTTGAGAAAGGGGAGCCGAGTCGGGCATCAGGGGGCTATGCCTCGTCCGAGGGCTCGACGCCCTCGCGCTTGAGGGGCAAGCGGACGGTGAACGTCGACCCCACGCCCACTTCACTCTCAACCGTGACCGTGCCTTCGTGCGCGTCGATGACGTTCTTGACGATCCGCGTGCCAAGCCCGGTTCCGCCGGGCTTGGTGCTGACGGCGTCGGCTGTGAAGAGCTTCTCGCGCACGTGCTCGGGTATACCGTTACCGGTGTCGGTGACCTTCAGCAAGAGGCACGCGCCGTCGGGGAACGAACCATCCTCGATCGCGCTGAGGTTGATGGTGACCGACCCGCCCGCGGGCGTCTCGGGGATGGCGTTGTTGACGAGGTTGTAGATGCAGTTGTAGAGCTGCTTCTGGTCGACGGGCGCGAGGGGGAGATCGTCCGGGATATCGAGGAGGACTTGGACGTCGGCCTTCTCGCCTACCATTGCGAGTGGCTGATACACCCTCGCCGCGATCACGCCGACGTCGAGCATCTCAAACGTGGGCTCGGCGACGATTCCCTTGACGCAATCCGCGATCTCGCGGACGCGGTCCTGCACCTGGAGAGCGCCGTCCAGCGTCATCTCAACCGCGTCCGGATAGAAATCCCGAAGCATCTCCATCGCGGCGTTGACGTTTTCCTTGACGCTCTCATCCTCACACGGTTCGAGCGCCGCGTCGAGGTCCTTGAATGCTTCCTCGAACATCATCTCGAGCGTTTGGGCGCAGGTCTGGACGGGCGTGACCATGTTCTTGATGTCATGGCTGATGTCGCCGAGGAGATTCACAACAACAGCCAACCGGGCTTCCTCGGAGAGGCGGGCCATCTCAAGCATCGTCGCCGCTTGGGCGGAGACGATTTCAAGCAGTTCGCAGTCGTCCTCGTCGAACCGTCCCTCGAACTTGTTGAGGACCTGCATGACGCCGATTGGGTCACCGTCGCGGCTCTTGAGGGCGGCTGTAACCATGTTGTGCGTCTCGTAATCGATCTTCTCGCCGACGTCCTTGCGGTGATCTTTCTCCTTCGTGACATCCTCACTGATGCGGAACTCGCCGGTGGTGAAAACAGATCCCGCAATGCTGCTATCGTCCGGCTCGAGTTCCAGGCCGATCAGGCCGGCCGATGCCTCGGGGAGAACGTAACGGAAGATCAGCTTCTCTTTCTCGGGGTCAAACAGGATCAGCGATCCAGCGCCAGCTTGGAGCGTCTCAAGCGAGACGCGCAACGTCTCGCGGAGGAGCGCGTCGTGGTCGATCTTGGAACTGAAGGCCTCGACAATCGTGTGAACGGCGTTGATCTGCCGGTCGAGCAGTTCGACACGGTTGCTCAGTTCGGTGATGCGATCGATTGGGTCCGCACTCATGGTTCAATACTCTCCAACGCGCTATCGGGCAGACGCGCACTCGTATGGGTTCGTCCCCGGGCTGTTATGTCCCTTCCGTCGCGCGCATTAAGGAACGGTAAGCATCGGCCAGAGCGATAGCAATACCACGCTGCTCACGGCGAGCAGAAGAGCGAGAGTCCACACGGAGAGGGCGGCGGTCCGGTGAAGGGCGAGCCGTTTCTGCATCGCAAGGGGAGCGGCGCTGAGACCGACGACCGCGTCGCAGTAGATGCACCGGAGATCCGGCTCGATGTCGCGGCGGAGCGGTCCCCACGGCCATCCCCAGCGTGACGCGACGTTCGCAACCAGGCCTCCGCACTCAGGGCAATCGCCAGGGGTGTCAAACACGGGACCCTCGACGCCGGCTACCGCGTCCGCGTGCGTCGGCGAGGGAGGCGGGTCCAGCGACAGGTCCGATAGCTCCGGAACGGCGGACATAGGCTCCCAGTGGTCTCGACCTGGGACGCCGACGAGCGCCCCGGGGAGGATGCGCCCCTGCGTCCGCCACTTCCGCACAGTGCCAGTGTCGACGGGCCCGTATGTCCGCCCGCCAATTCTGACACGCCAGCCGGCTCTGCCTGCATTCTCCAAGGCGCTTCCCCTCCTCACCTAACACCTACCCAAGGGCCGACGACATCAACCACCCAACCGCGCGACCGTACCTTCCCAAAACGAGCGCGAGGCCCGGCGGTGCGCGTCGAGATCAGCCGCGAGACACTCGGCGGCGGATCGGCCGCCATCTTCGCGGTATTCCAGCAGGCGCGCCAACGCCTCGAACCCGCCCGAGCCCGGCTCAATGGTACTCTCGTCCCAGGCGTGGACGATCTGGAGCCGACACTCAACGCGCCTCAAGAAGAGGTACGCTGACTCGATGCTCTCGGCCTCGGTGGACTCGAGCAGGCCCGCCGACGTCAGCGCGCGGATGCCACTGAGCGTACCGTCGGCCCGGATGGACGCGGTCTCGTGGCCATGCGCGAGCTGCAGGAGCTGGGCGCCGAACTCGATGTCACCAATCCCGCCCGGTCCGAGCTTCACGTCCACCTTGCCGTCGGCCGTGTTGGCGCGCTCTTGCTCAATGCGCCCCTTCATGTGGATGATCTCGGCGAGTTCCTCGGGGCGCAACCCGTCGCGCCAGACGAAGGGAGCGACGGAGTCGACGAACGCCCGGCCGACGACATCGCTGCCGGCCACGGCGCGGCAGCGGATCAGCGCCATCCGCTCCCACGTCGAGGCGCGATTCGCGTAGTACTCGGCGCAGGCCGAGACCGACCGCACGAGCGGCCCGTTCTGGCCCTCCGGGCGAAGCCGAGCGTCGATCGTCAGCGGCGGCCCCTCTCCCGGCGCGGCAGCGCCCGCCGCGGCCAACACTCCGCTGGCCACGCGAGTGAACAGGCGCTGGCTGTCGGGGCCGGCGTCGCCTCCCTCACCCCACACGAACATGACGTCGAGATCAGAGTTGTAGTGAAGCTCTCCGCCAGCGAGTTTTCCCATGCCCATCACGGCAAACGGCAACTCGCGGCCCGTCGCGCCGGCGGCATCGAGGCTGACCGTGTCGAGCAGTCCCTCAAGGCAGGCCTCGGCGATTACCGACAACTCGTTGATGGTGGTCTCGGTATCCGCGCCGTTCATCAGATCGCGGACGCCGACGCGCAGCAG
>CAZKUN010000102.1:11239-29516 GCA_964555935.1 uncultured Armatimonadia bacterium
GCGGCGCCGAAAACGCGATACCGTCTGAATACGGAGCGCCGAATCGGACACATCATCGAGCCGAACGCCCAGCTCGCCCGTGACTTTCTCCCGACTGCGGACGGCTTCCATGAGGCCCGGATCCATGAGCATGTCGAAGTACTCGGGATGCCGGGCGAGGATTGCCGAGAGGGATGCGCTGCAACCCGCGACGCGGACCAGCATCTCCACGACTTGGGGCTCGTCGGCGAGAAGCGAGTAGAGCGCGCCGTAAGACCCGATCAGCCCGCAGAATTCCCCAAAGTTGGCGATCGACGCGTCTGGGTCCGGCGTCCGGGCGGCGGCTTGCAGAACAGATGGCGCCAGGTCGGCGAACTGCTCCGCCACCGAGGGAGGCAGCGGGGCTGTGACTGATCCATGGGCGAGGTGACGCAAGGCTCGCGCGCAGCGCTGCGCATCCTTCACGCCGTACTCCGCGAGCGCTTCGAGATCGTGCTGGGTGGGATCACCCGCAAGCAACACGAGCGATCGCGCGCGGATATCAGCGTCATCGCGCACGTCGAACATCTCCGAGAACAGCTTGGTGAAGAGCGCCCGAGCGTTCGATGCGTGTCGGTTGAACTCAGCCATGAGCAACTCGCCGGCTGACATGTCATCCATGGGCTCGAAGCCCAGACGCTGGGCGAACTTGTCGAGCGCGTCCGGATCGTCGGGCAGCTCTCGCGTGCCCAGACCGTGCATGAGCTGCAACTGGTGCTCGACGGTGCGGAGGAACACGTAGCCGGACGCGAGCGTCTGGTGCTCGGTCCCGGACAGATACCGGGCGGCTCCGAGAGCGCGAAGCGCCCCAAGCGTACTTCTCCTGCGGACGGTCTCGTCCTGGGTGCCAAAAACCAGTTGCAGGAACTGAACGGTGAACTCGATATCGCGGATGCAGCCGGGCCCCATCTTGACATTCCGCTTGCCGCCGGATTGGCGCGCCGAGGCCTCAACGCGGTTCTTGACCGTCTTGATCTCGGCGATGCCACCGGTGTCGAGGCGCTTGCCCCAGATGAAATCGGCGACGTTGCGCTGGAACCGGTCCGCGACGTCACGACTGCCCGCGACCCATGAGGCCTTGATGAGCGCCTGTCTCTCCCAGACCTGCCCCCATGACTCGTAGTACGTGGCGTAGCTCTGAACCGTCCGCACCAGCGCGCCCGCGCCCCCCTCGGGTCGCAGCCGCATGTCGACGCGGAAGAGACCGCCGTCTGTGGTGAGGTTGCCGATGGCATCGATGAGTTGCGTCCCAACGCGCGTGAAGTAGCGCCGCACGGGCTCGGGCGGGCTGTCTGCGCCGCTCCACGAGGCGTCGTACATGAAGATGAGGTCGACGTCAGAGCTGTAGTTGAGTTCGCGGGCGCCCAGCTTGCCCATGGCCAACACCGCAAACTCCCGCCACCAACCGTCTGGGGCGTCCCGGACATCAGGCGGCTCGAGGGCGGCGAAGCACTGGCTCAAAGCAGCCTGGAGGCACGCGGACGCTAGATTGGAGATCTCATCAACCAAGTCCCCGAAGCTCGCGATGCGCAATATGTCGCGGGTCGCGATCCGCAGCAACTCCTTGCGTTTGAAGCGCCGGAGGCTGTCCGCTGATTCTCGGGCGCTCCGGATGGCATCGCTGACAAGTCCATCCCGGTCCTTGCGAGGCGGGCGTTCGTTCTCGGCCAACGCGACGCTAAATGGCAGGCAGACCTCGCGGAGGATGTCAGCCAGAAGCTGGCTACTCGCGCAGATGAGCGAGACCGTGTTCAAAGAGGCCGGAGCAGAGATCCAGGTCGTGACCAAGGCGTTCGTGTCGTCGCAGAGCCCCACGATGTGGTCGAGGTTATTCAGCGCCATGTCAGCGTCGGGAGATGCGGAAACGCTGCCAATCAGCAGCGGGAGAAGGCGAGGCATGCGATCGGAGGCAGCGGCTTCGATTGAGCGCAGATTCGCCATGGCGCGCCGAAGGTCGCGGGCACCCACGCGGGCGAGCAAGGCGTCGGCGCCTGCATCGGATTCCCCGCGGATCGCGCTCAGCAGCGAGGAGGCCTCTTCCGGCGATAGCACGTTGTTTAGGCTGTGATCGGGCATATCCACCAAGCAGTCGAAGTGGCCTCAAGGCCCCAACAACTGAACCTGTCGGATCTGGAGATCCGACCTACGGGGGTTTTGAGACCAGCAGCCGCGGGCCGGACCCCAGCGAGAGGAATTCGAAACCCTTGCGTTGAAGGCTGGGTCGAGTATAACCTCGGCCGTTAGGCCGCAGCAAGCCGGCCACGCAGAGGCCGCGCCTCAATCGCGAAACCATGATTGACTCAACGCCCGAGATTCGCCAAGAGCACGCCATTGAGGTCGGCGCTCGTCTCGCCGCCGCGCGCGAGGCCGCCTTCGCCAAGCTCGCATCAGTGGGCGCGGGTGCCCTGGACGAATACGTCGCCGCGATGGACGCCGCGGTGGCTGAATCGTGCAAGTGGGCATTCCAACACGCCGCCCGAGAACTCGGGATTGAGTGGGACGGCGAGGTGACCGGCTTCGCCATCGCCGCAGTGGGTGGATACGGCCGCTACCGGCTGGCCCCGTTCAGCGATATCGACATCGCCGTGATCGTGCCGGACGAAGAGGACCCACTCGTCCAACGGGCCGTCAGCCACGCGTACCACGTGCTCATTGACGCCGCGCACAAGGGTCTGGGAGTTGCGGATGGGTACGCCTACTATGCTCTGAACGAGGAGTTCGAGCTTGATGAGCGGACGCTATCGGCACTGCTCGACGCGCGGCTGATCGCCGGAAGCCGGGATCTGGTGACCCGCCTCGAGGAAGAGGTCTATCGGCAGCTTGAGAGGCCGCTCTTTCTGCAGTGGAACCACGAGACCCGCCGACAGGCTCGCGCTCGGTTCGGCGACGTCCTGCACCTGCAGGAACCCAATATCAAAGAGAGCCCCGGAGGCCTCCGGGACCTTCAGTGCGCGCTATGGTCGGCCTCCAGCGTCTGGCGTCGCCCACCCGCGCAGATGCTCCAGCATCTGGTCACATCACGCCACCTCCGCCCCGAACTGGCGGAGGCAGCCCAAGCGGCCCAGGACTTCAACTGGACGATCCGCTCGTTCCTGCACCTCTCGGAGGGGCGCAAACGCGACGTGCTGGCCCTTGACTCCCACGACGCCGCGGCTGAGACGCTCGGCTACTTTGACGAGGACGGCAAGCCCAGCCCAAACGCCCTCATGACCCGCTACTACGCGGAAGCCGAGGCGCTTGAGCAGATCAGCCGGCAGATCTTTGGGCTGTGCGAGGGCGCGCAGATCGACGTTGGCGACGGCTACTACGTGCAGGACCACCTGCTCTGGACGAATGACTGGTCGCAACTGCGCCACTCCCCCGAGCGAGCGCTGAAGGCGTTCGAACTCGCGCTGAAGTACAATGTGGGCTTGAGTCGGACCCTCGCGCGCCACCTTGAGGCCGCCCAGCCGATTGTCGAGCAGCACCGGGGATCTCCCGAGGCTGCCGCGAGCTTCCTGCAACTACTCAAGGCCGGCCCACGCGCCAACCGGATACTGCGGATGGCTCAGGAGACGGGGGTACTTCAGGCGTACATCCCCGAATTCGGTGTCGCATTGCGCTGGAGTTCGGGCGAGCCGATGCACAAGTACACGGTCGGCGAGCACCTGCTCCGGACCGTCGAGCGGCTGGATATCATCGCGAACGATGAGGACGACTTCGGGCACCACGTGCAAGTGTTCTCGGAGATCGATCGCCCCGAGGTCCTAACGCTGGCCGCGCTGATGCACGACATTGGTCGTATCGAGCCGGATCGACCGCACTCTGAGGTCGGCGCCGAGATCACCTTGCGCGTCGGCAAGCGAATCGGGATGAGCCGGGCCGACGTCGAGGACGCGGCTGAGCTTGTCCGCAAGCATCTGATTCTCGATCGCGTCGCCACGCTTCGTGATGTGAGCGATGAGGCGACGATGCGCAACATCACCGAACAAGTCGGCAACGTGGAGTTTCTCAAGCGGCTCTACCTGCTGACAACGGCCGACATCATGGCGGTTGGCCCCGGCCTGTGGACGGACGTGCGCCGCGACCAGCTTGAGGATCTGTATTTCCGGATGCTGAAGCACCTGGTTGAGGACGAGCCGCTCGTCGCTTCGCAAGAGGATATGGCCCGCTTGCGCGAGCGCACGACAGACACGCTGATGAGTAGCGGACGCCTCCCCGTCGGCGCGGTCAAGCGTCACTGCAAGCAGATGCCCGACTCCTACTTCACCAGCACGCAAGTCGGGCTGATCGGCGTCCACGTTGGGCTTATCGAGAGGTTGGCGGACGAGAAGACGGTCATCGATGTCTATGCGGCGGAGAAGGCCCAGTACACGGAGCTGACCGTCGTCCGACATGATGACGATCTCCCCGGCCTCTTCGCTCGGCTTTGCGCCGCGGTCTACGCCAACGAACTCGACATCCACGACGCGCGCATCTACACGCGCAAAGGCGAACACGCGATCGTCGTCGACTCGCTCTGGCTGACGTGGCAAGGCCGCCCAGCGCCGGAGGCGAAGGCCGAGGCGCTGCACCAAGACCTGCTTGAGGTGCTCGATGGAGGCGTGGATCCGGAGGCGCTGCTTGCCCGCAAGGGCCGACCGCGTCCCGTATCGCTGGACATTTGGCACCTCGATGCCCATAACGATGAATCCGACACGCACACGGTCATTGAGGCCACGGGACGGGATCAGATGGGCTTCCTTTACTGCGTGACGGCGGCGCTGTCGGAGGCAGGGCTGAACATCCACACGGCCAAGATCACGACGCGGGGTCGCCGCGCGATAGACGCGTTCTACGTGACGAACGCCCAGGGCCAGAAGCTCAGCGACGATGAGGCCCGCGAGGCGGAGCGCGCGCTGGCACGACTGCTGGGTGAGGACTGATGGCGCTGCAATCAGTCCGAGATCTGTGCGAGATTGCAGCCGACGTTGGGATCGAGGATGTCGCGACCCTCACGAACGTCGGCGCGCACCTGGACCTCCTCGCAGACATCGTGGGCGGCGACATCGCGCTGCTGGCCCAGGCCCATGAGCCGGGCCAGTCTGTCGTGCTCGCCGAAGGGCGGCCCGCCGGCCGACGGACGCTGTACGGCAAGTCGCGACTTGGGGAGCTGATTCCCCACGAGACCGAGCCGCTGGTCGCCCGGTGCCTGACGACGAGGAAGCTCCAGCGGAGCCGCCACGCGACCTTGCTTGGCGGGCGGCCGGTCGAACAAGCCGTCTTGCCTGTGTTCGACCCACAGGGCTTGGCAATCGGTGCCTGCAGCATCGAGCGCAGCCTGCTCGACGGCGAACGCAAGGGGGCGCGAAGGGCGCTTAAGGGTGCGGCGGCGGCGCTATCGGGAACGCTCGCGAACGGCGCCCTCCAGCCCGGCGACCTGCTCCACGTGCTGCGGATGGCTCGCGGTCTCGCCATCATCAATCCAGGCGGCGAGATCCTCTACGCTGATGCCGAGGCGCGTCGGGCGTGGGAGAAGGCCCAGTCCGGGGAGCCCCTGCAACATCGCCTGCCGGCGGGAGTGCCGGGCGAGGCGACGGCGCTCTCGCGAGCAACGCAGCCATGGGGCGATGAGTGCGAATTCGAGGTCGATGGAGTGATCTTCCGGAGGCAGGACATACTGCTCGAGCCAGGGCGGCTGGAGGGCAACACGCTCACGACGATCCGCGATGTCACGCACCTGCACGCGGGGCAGTGGCTCGTGTCCGGGCGCACGGCGGAGTTTCAGGAAATCCACCACCGGATCAAGAATAACCTGCAGACCATCAGCAGCCTGCTGCGGATGCAGGCCCGGCGCGAGGAATCGCCGCAGGCACAGGCGTCGCTGCAGACGGCGATCGGCCGCGTCCAAAGCGTCGCGTTCGTCCACGAGGCTCTATCCCTCGACGGCACGGACAGAGTCGACATCAAGGCTCTCGCGGAGACGCTCATCGAGGCCGCGGTTCATGGACCACAACGAGCTGAGATCGCCATCACGACGGCAGTGCTCGGTCCGCGACTGCTGGTGCCCGCCAACCGGGCCAGTCAGATCGCGCTCGTGCTGAACGAACTCATCCAGAACGCCGTCAAACATGCGTTTCCCGAGGGACAGGCGGGGAGTCTGACCGCGCGCATCGATGCCAGCGAGGACGAGGTGCTTATCGCTGTCGAAGACGACGGCGTGGGGCTGCCCGAGGGATTCGACCTGCGAAAGACATCAAGCCTGGGTCTGCAGATCGCGCAACGGATCGTGGCGTCGGACCTTGGCGGGACGCTGGAGATGCACGGTGACGGTGGCACGGTCTCAGTAATGAGACTGCCGAGCGAGCTGGCCGATTGGGGGACGCAAGACCAATGAGACGAGTGTTGATCGCTGACGACGAAACGGTTATCCGCATGGACTTGCGGGAGTCGCTTGAGGAAGCCGGTTACGACGTAGTGGCGGAGGCCTGTGATGGTGCCGAGGCGCTGGAGATGGCGCGCCGCGACAAGCCTGATGTAGCGGTGCTCGACGTGAAAATGCCGCGCATGGACGGCATCCAAGTTGCCGAGGCCATCACCAAGGAGCGCATCTGTCCCGTGCTGATGCTAACCGCGTTTGAGGAACCGCAACTCGTCAGCCGCGCGGCCGACGCCGGGGTGATGGCATTCCTCACGAAGCCCTTCCATGGCCGCGATCTCATCTCTGGGCTGGCGATAGCCAAAGCGCGTTTTGACCAAGTCATCGCGCTGGAGAAGGAAGTCGAAAAGCTCGAGGATACGCTTGAAACCCGCCGACTCGTCGACCGGGCGAAGGCCCTGCTGATGGAGACGCGCGGCATGACGGAGCCTGAGGCTTTCCGCGCGATCCAAAAGACCGCCATGAACCAGCGAAAGACCATGAAACAGCTCGCCGAGGCGATCATCATCGCCCACGAGGCAGCGGGCGGAGCGTTGTCGTGAGCGCCGAACCCCGCAAGGGCGCGACGCGGATGGCGGGCATCCCGGCAGATGTGCTGGACCGGCTGAACGATGCGAGCAAGTCCGCTCCGGAGTGGGCGACCGACACGTGCGAGAGGTGGCTGCGGGAGTCGCCAACGCCGGAGACGGAGTGGATCGTGAACCGCGCGATGCGAACACTACGCAAGTCAAGATCGCGGGACTGACCAGGAATTGCCTCGCCGGTAGCGGAACCCCGATGCGCAGTGCTATCCAGTCGGGCGGAGGGAGCGGCGTTTCTGTGAGCAAGCGTCCAGAGAAACTGATTGTCATCGGCGTGGAGGGTCTCAGCCCCGCGCTACTCGACCAACACGCAGACCACTGTCCCAACCTCGCGCGTATTGCCGAGCGAGGCGCTGTGTCTCCCATCACCGCGACGGCCCCGATTGACCCCGCGACAGCCTGGGCGACCTTCGGCACCGCAACGAGACCCAGCACGCATGGCTGTGTCGGCCTGCGCGCGTACGATCCAGTGACCCCGGTCGCTATCGACGAGCCAAGCGGGGACCCGCGTGGCGACGAGGACGACGCGCTCAGAACATTGGGGAACCGGACGGACTGCGAGTGGCTCTGGCAAGCCGCCCTACGCGCGGGGCGCAAGCCCGTGCTCGTGGATTTCCCCGGCGGATGGCCTGCATCCGACACGGGTCACGTCACGATTTCGGGCAGCGGCCCGATGTCATCACCGGACGTGCGCCAGTCCGATGCCTGCATCTTCGCGACACGTGAGGCCAAGGAGAGCCAGGCGACCAACTCGCTGCGCACCTGCCCGCCCGCCGGCTGGGCCAACCCTCCCGACTCGCACCGCGCCCCGCGCGAGACCGCGCTGATCATTACCGGCGAAGCGGACCTTGAGCCAACGCCGGCCGGCTGGATGACCGTCGCCGACGAAGACGGCACGGCAGACACCGACCCCTCGCTGATGTACTGCGGCTTGCTGATTGCGTCTGAGCCGGGCGAAGGCGAAGACGACGCGCCATACGATACGCTCATCATCTGTCGCGGACGTGACGCCGAGAATCCGGTGGCACGCCTGGGAGTCGGCGAGTGGAGCGACTGGATCATCGACGACCTGCCGGGCGCTCCGCCAGACGCCCAGGTGCGCTTCAAGCTAAGCCTGCGACAACTCAGCGCGGGCGGGCGCGAGATCTCACTCCTGCGCACGCCGCTGTTCAGCATCGATGGCTGGGCTCGACCGGCTGAGCTGGGCGACCTCATGGTCGAAGCGGCTTTGGCGGAATCGCTGCAGAACGCGCGCGAGCCGCTCGGCGGGATCGCGTGGATGTGTGACATCATCGGTGAGAGCTGCGAGTGGGACGTGCTGTTCACGCACGCGCCATCGCCGGCCGGGGCGCTGCACGAGCTACTGGCCGACGGGGACGCGGCGCGGGAGAAGATCCAAGACGAACTGGCGGCGCTAGACAAGTTCGTTGGCGACGTCATCGGGTCGCACGGCGACGACGCGCTTGTAGCGATCGTCTCGCCATACGCGGCGCTGCCGGTGACGCGGTGTGTTTGGCTGGCGAAGTGGCTGATCGAGGCGGGGCTGATGGAGTACGACGTCGACGATGCGAGCGGGAAGCTGTGGCTGGATGCGCCAAACAGCCGGGCGATTCTCGCGGACCATCCGCTCGCGCAAGGGGTGTGGGTCAACCTCCAGGGCCGCGAGGGCGGTGGCATCGTGTCGCCAGAGCACTATGAGAGCACGCGGTCGGCGATCATCAGCGCGCTGATGTCAGCCCGCGACCCGCTGAGCGGGACTTGCCCCGTGACGGCGGCGCTTCGCCGGGAGGACGCCGCGAGCTTGGGCCTGGACGTCGATGCGGCCGCTGACGTCGTCTACTTCCTGGCGCCCGGCTATGCGTGTGACCCTCGCATCTCATCCACGGGCCTCGTCGATGCCTCCCTCGTGAACGCCGACAGCGTGTGGGACGCCAACGGGACGGTCCGAGGCGCTCACGCACCGTATCTGCCGGGCGCGCGGCTCGGCGACTGCTCCGTCGACGGCGTCCTGATGCTGGCGGGGCCGTCCGTCCGAGAGGGCTTTGAGCGACGCGCGCCGATCGACCTGACGGACGTGGCGCCCACGCTATCGTGGGTGATGGGGTTTGAGCCGCCGGCTTCATCGGAGGGACGCGTTGCAGTGGATCTCCTCAGCGCATGCGACGAGGGGGAAAAGTGACCAAAGCGGACGGGGCTTCCGGCGGCGAGCGGCGCACCTGGACCATGCGTACGAAGCCACGGTCCGCGATCCGCACCGTCGAGTGGCTGCACACGTTCGTCGCGGTTACGGCCGGGCGCGACTGGGACGAGCGGGCGGAGGATGGCAAAAGCCGCGTGGCGCGCGCGGCGTACGTCGCGGCGGCCCACCCGGACCTGGACGCCTCGCGAGCCGGCGACATCGAGTCCAACGCGCGGCAGGACAAATCGCTATTTGAATCCCTTGGCCTGGCGTACCAAGAGCGAGATTCGGGTATCATTCGGATTACCCCGGCGGGCCGAGAGCTGTCCTCCACCGACTACCCAGACGAAGTGATGCTCCGCCAGCTCCTGAAATGGCAGTTCCCGAGCTACACGCACGGGGACGGCGCGTTCGCGCGCATGAACGTGTTCCCTTTCGAGGTGCTGCTGAGGGTGCTGGAGCGGCTCGTGGAGGTCAACCGGCTGGAGATCGCCGCGACGTTCTTCACATGTCTGAGTCGCGATGATATACCGAGCGCCATCGAGAACATCCTGGCCGTGCGGCGGATGCGAAAGCTCACCAGCGAACACGTCACGACGCACGCCAAACGAGTGATCGCGGAGCTGCACCCCGACCTGGCACGCCCGAGCGCCGCATCGCTTCTGGACATGGCCGATGCGTTCAGTCGCTTCGCCGAATACACGGGCATCGTGCAGTCATCCGGCCGGAGCATCTACACGAAACTCAGCGTGCCCGGGCGCTCGCATCTGAAGTTCGGGCAGCTTCTCTCAGACTACCCGTTCGAACTACGCGCCGACACCAACGACCAGGCTGCGTTCTACGAGTACTTCGGCGATCCTTCGGCAGTTGAGCTGCCATGGGACCGGGCTGAATCGCTCGCCGAACACGTGCGGCGGCGCGCGGAGGCGCTCCGGCAGATCGCGGCAGAGCGAGACGCCGCCGCGCCGCAACTAGCGCTGAAGATCGATCCGAACGAAGTCCTGCAGTCGGTTGACGACGCGGAGTACGCGGAGCTTCGGGAGTGGAATCGCCGGCTCGAGCGAGGCCTTATCGGCGCGCGCGAGCAACGCTTCGTCGAGCACGAGGCCAAGACTCCGAAGATGCGCGAGGAGATCCTCGCCAAGTTCGATGACATCCTCAACGGCAGCGAGGACGACGCGGCGCGTTGGCTTGAGGTCAACACGTGGCGATCGCTCGTCGCGCTAGATGGCGATCACACGGTAGAGCGCAACTTCAAGCTCGAGGAGGACCTCACCCCTCGCGCGTTCGCCCCCGGCGCGGGCAACACGCCGGACATGAAGTACAGCAGCCCGCGGATCGTGCTGATCCCGGAGGTCAGCCTGCAATCAGGCGTGCGGCAATGGACCAACGAGGGCGCGTCCGTCGTCGATCATGTCTTCCGATTCATCAACGAGCACAGCGACGACGCGCGGCCGGTGATTGGGCTCTTCATCGCCCCGACGCTCAACGAGCGCACGGCCTGGCAGTTCTTCGTGCTGAACCAACAGTCGTGGCGTGGCGAGCCGGTGCCGGTAGTGCCGTTTGAGGTGGATGCGTGGACCGATTTACTGTCACATGCCTACCAGCGCGACTTGCCGGCGCGGTCGGTTGAGGAGCTGATCTTTCACCTCCACCGGGCCGTGCTCAGCAGTCGGAACTTCAAGGACTGGCTGCGCAAGATGAAGCTGACCATCGAGACATGGAAGGCGGATCGCCTGCCGACGGGCGATCTGTCGGAGCCGAGTCAGAGCGCGCTGCCGTTGAATTTCTAGACTCGCCGGAGGGGTCCCATGCTACCCGTCGAGCTGCCGGACCGTTTCATGACTGTCGCCGATCTCGGATCGCCTGTTGACGTCTATTCGATGGCGAAGTGGAAACTGGCGCTGCTCGCATTGGTGTCGGTGGCGTTCTTGGCAGGCTCGATCGCGTCGCCCTTCTTGGCCAAGGCAGCGGCCTTTGAGATGGTGCGGGAGTGGTATGTGGCAACCGGCGTGTTCGCCATGGTTGCGGTCGTTGCGGGCGCTCTGGCGTGGATTCGCTCGCGCAACGTGATCGCCGTCTACGAAGATGGCTTTGCGTGGGCCAAAGGCAACCGAATCACATCCTATCGGTGGGACGGCATTGCCGCGATGACCTCCGCTGTCACCAAGATGAGCGTTAACTTCATTCCAGCCGGCACAACGCACCGGCACACGCTTGACCTGATCTCGGGCGACCGGATTGTGCTTACGAACGACAAGATCGGGCGGGTCGGCCAGCTCGCCGACCACATCCGCGGGCAGATCATGCCGCGCCTGTTCGAGCAGGCCGCGGAGACCTACAACCGAGGCGAGGAGGTTGAGTTCGGGCCGGTGACGATCGGGAGAGACATCGGCATCCAGCATGGGAAGAAGCACCTGACTTGGGATGAGGTCGAGTCCGTCGGCGCGGGCGACGGCGAACTCCAACTCCGCAAGCGTGACGGCGGAGCGTTCTCGCATATACGCATCGCCATCTCAACCGTGCCTAACTTCGAGGCTCTGTACATGATGCTCGAGCAAGTTCTGGGACTGGGGCAAGAGCCTGAGTGAGGACACACACAGACGGCCAAGGACCATACACAACGCCGCGGCCAGCGGCGATGTCGAACGCATGCGCCAACTCCTCGACGAGGGCGCTGATATCAATGCACCCGCCAAGTGGGACAACGAGACGCCTCTGCACAAGGCCGTGCAGTCCGGTGCACGCGAGGTCGCCGAGTTGCTGTGCTGTCGCGGGGCAGACGTAGACGCTCGCAGCGACACGGGTCTGACCCCCTTACACTACACGCGCAAAGACGGCCTCTTGGAGATGGCTCGTCTGCTCATCACGTGCGGGGCCGATGTCAACGCAGCGGACACGGAAGGGCGGACTCCGTTCGGCACACCGAGTCGAACTCGGGACCTCGACATGAAGTGCCTGCTCATCTCACATGGCGCCCCGACTACTCTCCACGTTGCAGCGGCGACCGGTGACATGCCCGCGCTCAGCGGACTCCTCCAACGAGGGGCCAATCCCAACACGTCCGACGAATGGGGCGGAACGCCACTGTTTCGGGCTGCGCGCCGTAGACACATCGATGCCAGCCGCCTGCTGGTCGAGCATGGCGCAAAGGTCGACCACGGGGGCTGGATTGGCCGCGGCCCGCTGCATGCCGCCGTGGATTCGGGCGACATGCAGATGGTGAGCTTCCTCGTGGACCGGGGGGCTCGTATCGACTTCCCGGCGGCCGAACACCTTGGAATGGGCGACGCGCCGCTTCACCGAGCGGCGGAGACCGGGCGCGTCGCCATCATGAGGTTCCTGATTGATCGTGGCGCCGACGTCAGTGCCCACGGCGCCCAATCCGATGATACTCCGTTGCACTTTGCCGCCGAGAACGGGCGAACGGAGGCCGTCCGATTGCTGGTCGAGGCCGGCGCCGACGTCGCCGCCCAGGGCCGCCGGCAGGAGACGCCGCTTCACCGCGCGGCGGAGGAGGGGCGCCGCGACGCGGCCGCTGTCCTGGTGAGCCATGGCTCGCCGCTGGACACGCAGAACCGAGACTCACTGACGCCGCTTGACGTGGCAGCCGAAAACCGCAAGACGACTACCGCGGCATTGCTGCTTGAGCGAGGCGCTCGGGTCACGCTCCGCGCTGCGAGTCAACTCAACGACGCGACCCTTGTCGCGGAGGCCATGCGTGGCGGGGCCGACGTGGAAGCCGAGGACCACGTCGGGGATCGTCCGCTCCACAGCGCGGCCTCACGCGGGTGTGGTGTGAGCACAGGGGCTCTCATTGCACACGGAGCGAACGTCAGTGCTATCAGCGGAGCGGGCCTGACGCCACTGCATCTCGCGGCCGGCGAAGGCCATCGGCGCGTCGTCCGCCGACTCGTTGAGGCTGGCGCACAGATCGACATCTGTGACACGAGCTGGTCCGAGGCGACACCTCTATGCAGCGCTGCACGGTGGGGGCGCACTCCCACGGTGGCGCTCCTCATTCGGTTAGGGGCCGACGTCCGCGCAACAGCGAACAGAACGCAGGCCACCGCGTTGCGCTTCGCCGCCGCCAATGGACACGTGAAGATCGCCGAGGCGCTAATCGAGGCGGGCGCGGATGTGAATGCGGCCTCAGGCCATCGGACGCCGCTGGATGAGGCGGCTAGCGCCAGGCATCGGGCGATGGTCGAGTTGCTGCGCCTGCATGGCGCGAGAGGCGTGTTGCCCCCGGACGAAGAACCATCCGCGGACGGTGGCGATTAGATGCAGGCGACCGGGAGCGCGTGGCGGCCCGAATCGCTGCATTGCACGGCCAGTCCGTTTGCCGACGATAACGCGGCGCCCTGTGGTGGGCCGTAATCGAAGCCGCAAGGAGGCCTTCTGCATGCCCAATCTGTCACTCGTGCGCGAACTGGTTCAGGCGTTTGAGGCGATCCCGGTCATCGACGCGCACGAACACCTGCCGCCCGAGCGCGTCCGGGTCGAGAACACGGTGGATGTCTTCACGCTATTCAAGCACTACACGATTCTCGACCAGGTTACGTCGGGCCTGAGCAAAGAGGATCAGGACCGGCTGTGGGATACGGATCTGTCGCTTGAATCGCGGTGGGAGATCTTCGAGCCGGTATTGGAGAACATCCGCTACGGATCGTACGCGCGGCCGGCATTCATCGCGGCGAAGGAGTTCTACGGCTTCGACGACATCAATGCGGAGACGATCCACCCGATTTCCGAAGCGATGGCGGAGCAGAACACAGAGGGCATCTACACGCGCGTGCTGGCGGAGAAGTGCAACATCAAGGCCGCGCTGACGCAACAGGGGCGGACCGATTACGACCTCGACCTCATGGTGCCGCTCATGCCGGTGGATCACTTCGCGGGGGTGAACTCGTGGGGCGGAATCGCTCATCGCGCGTCTGAGCTTGGCGAATCGGTGCGATCGCTCGACGACTATCTGGAGGTCATCCGCAAGGACCTTCGCAAGTGGAAAGGCGAGCGAGTGCCGGGCCTGAAGATGGCGTCACGCGAGTACGGCCGGCCCAGCCGAGCCGAAGCAGACGCCACGTTCAAGGGCCTCCGCGGCGTCCGCGCCACGCCCCTGCCGGACATGAACCCGCTGAAGGATTTTCTGCTCGAGAGCATCCTCAATATGGCGGCTGAGGAGGGGCTCGTGGTCGCCGTCCACACGGGCATGTGGGGGGACTTCCGGACGCTCGACATCCACCACATGATCCCCATCGTCCAGCGCCACCCGGAGACGAAGTTCGACGTCTACCACGCGGGCATGCCGCGCGTCCGAGAGGCGGGCGTCTTCGGGAAGAACTTCGCGAACTGTTGGATGAACCTGTGCTGGTGCCATATCGTGTCGCCGATGATGACGCGGTCGCTGATGAACGAGTGGATCGACCTGATGCCCATCAACAAGATCCTGGGATTTGGCGGCGATTACTGCGAGCCAGTGGAGAAGACCTACGGACACCTTGTCATGGCGCGCGAGAACATCGCCCACGTACTCGCCGGGCGGATCGACGAGGGGCTGATGGACTGCGATGACGCTATGCTCATCGCGCGGAAGTGGTTCTACGAGAATCCGAAAGGGTTATATGGACTGGATGTTTGAAATCGACCTCGGCATGCACCGGCGAGGGCGCCGGTGCTACGCGGACGAATTGACAGGCGTGGAAACTCGCTGAGTTTCCCTGACGCCTGTCCTACGACGGCGACGGAGGGCTATGCCAAAGCGCAAGTACAAGAACAACCTGAACGATCTCAGCACGAAGGACTGGCTGCTCTTCCAGAAGAGCTGGTTCATCCATAACCCGCCGCCGCGCGGGAAGAACGTGATGCTGCATCCGGCGAAGTTCCCCGAAGGACTCGCCGAGGAGTTCATCACGTTCTTCACCAAGCAGGGCGAGACCGTACTCGACCCGATGGCGGGAACGGGAAGCACTCTCGTCGCGGCGATCGAGTGCGGGCGGAATGCGGTGGGAGTGGAACTGCAGGACAAGTACGCGGCGATCTGCGAGGAGCGTCTGGACCAGACGATGCCACCCGAGGGCGTGATGCCCCGGTGGGATATCATCAACGACGACTCGCGGACGCTGCCGAAGCATAATGTCGGCGACGTGCACTACGTGCTGACCTCGCCGCCGTACTGGGACATGCTCCGGCGGAAGGGCTATGAGACGCAGAAGGAACGCGCCAAGGCGGGGCTGGATGTGCACTACTCAGACGACCCGAATGATGTCGGCAACATCGATGACTACGACGAGTTCGTTCAGCAGCTCTGCGAGATATACCGCGCGGTCGCGGAGGTGCTGTTGCCGAAGCGGTACATGACAGTGGTGGTGAAGAACGTCAAGAAGGGCGGGACGATCTACCCGCTGGCATGGGATCTGGGGCGCGAGGTCGGCAAGTTCCTGACCATGAAGGATGAGAAGATATGGTGCCAGGACAACCAGCGCCTGGCCCCGTATGGCATGGGGAACGCGTGGGTGAGTAACACCATGCATCACTACTGCCTGCAGTTTCGGAAGGACGAGTAACGAAAGCGGGAAGACTCGAAGACGAGAAGAACGGCAACGGCGGGAACCATCAAGATCACCAAGGCCACCAAGGGGGACCAGAACGGCAAGACCGCCGTTCCTGGTGATCTTGGTGGCCTTGGTGGTTCTACATCAGCGGCTCCAGCGCAGCTCCAGCGGAAGCATCGCCGGGAAGGCGCCGTGAGGCTCGGCCTGGTACCAGTAGGCGGTTGAGCAGATGTCGTCGGTGAGTGGCTCGTAGCGACCGTTGGGCCACCAGCCGAGTTCCTGGATCGTTACATTGAGGTCCTCGTCGAAGCGGATCGGGTCCATGATGTGCCAGCGGTAGAGCCCGTGTTTCGGGACCTTGCCTTCCTCGCGCTGCCAAAGCGGATAGCCGAGAAATGGCGTGGAGTAGGTATCGCCAAAGCACCACGCGCCACCGAAGTAGTCCTCGGTGCCCGTGCCGCAGATAGTCGGGAATTCCTTGTCGCCATCCATGAAGAACTTGATCTCCCCCTCACCCCACCAGCCATCGGAGAACTGCGTCCACGCGAGGTAAGTGCCGACGTACTGGCCCTTGCCTATCACACCATCGAGCATCAGGTGCTCGGGCTCCTCGCGCGTGCCGAGCGAGCGGCGCCACTGGGCGTGGAGGTAGGCGGCGTCGGCGGGGACGTCGGTGAGCTGGTAGTCGAACTGGTAGAAGAACCCGCCGATGTCCTCCCAGCGCTGATTCTCGATGGTAATCTTGGCGCTCTTCCTGAACGGCAGCGGGAAGTAGAGGTTGAAGCCGCCGGAGGGATTCACCGAGACAGGCATGGAGTTGATCTTGACGCGCTGCGAGTGGCCACAGCAGAAGAAATCGCCCAGCGGGACCTCGACGCTCGGCGTTTCCTCATCGTCCCAATACATGCGCAGGATGCAGTCGCGATAGGCTTTGGGATCGACGGTGATCCAGATGTGCTGGATGATGCCGGGGCCCTCGATCTCAGCGAGGGTTGTGGTCGATTCGGCCGGGAGCGTGATGCATGGCCGGACCTTCCAGCCCGTGCCAAGGTCCGCGGCCGCGCCACCCTCGGGGACAGCCTGGGCGCCAGCGCCCTTCGCGCCGTCGACGTTCTCGGCCGATATCGATCGTGTCTTCGCGTCCATCAGATACGGCAACCCACCCATTCCGAAGTTCATGCCTGGAGAGATCATTTGGTTCCTCACTGAATATGGTGTCGACGGTCTGAAATGGAAACTCGTTGAGTTTCCGCGTCGCTACGCGGGCAACGGCGACAGGCGAGACGCCTGTCCTACGCCGGACACGGCAGACGCCATGCGAGCAGGGATGCTCGCAGTCCAAGAAGGCGACGGCAGCTCATCGCCCGTAGCGGGCGGCGAAGTCATCCCATAACTCATCGACTGTCTTCTCGGTGCGCGTCTTCCAAAGGTCCGGCTTGTAGCTCTTGTCCTTCAGCGACTGGTTCATCGTGACGACGAGGTCCTCGTCGTATTCCTGCTCGACGAACACGAGGAACGCAGCAGTGACGCCGTAGCCGTTGGTGTAGCTCCAGCCATCTCGGTAGGCGCCGGGAATGGTCCAGCCATCGTCGAGCCCGATCTTGTGGCGGACGTAGTCGGCGATGCCCTCGACGAGCCAGCCGGGCTTGCCCTCGAAGCCGGGGTATTGCTGCACGATGTGGGTCAACTCGTGGAGCGCGCAGCCGAGGTCGTTGGCGTTCTTGCTGAACCAGTCGGCGCTCATGACGATCCCACGGCCGGCGTAGGCGGGAACGTCGATCCCCGGACGGAAGCTGAAGCGCACGCTCTCGGGTAGAGGCGAGTCGTCTGTGCCGATGATGTCGACGATCTTCGGGTACTCGGCCTGGAGCAACTCGGGGAGGACCTCGTGGAACTCGGCCAGGTCGACGGCATCGCGCGTGTCGACCTCGAGGGTGAGTCTGATGTCACGCTCAGGCCAGGTGAGTTCGGTGGTGGTCAAGGCATCGGGCGGGACGATATCGATGCGCGGATGCTGGGTCAGCACCTCGGCGGGGATGGAGGCCTTCCCCAGGCCAGGCCCTTCCCATGACACGCTGAGCGTCTCGTCGACGTAGCTCTCGAAGTACGTGACCGTGATCGGATGGCGGCCGGCCTTCAGATCGATCGTGCCGCTGACCTCGGTGGCCCCATGCGGGTAGTCGTTCTTCACCACATACTCGTCGCCGATGTAGAGTCGGCTGCCATCGTCAGAGCGCGTGTAGAACGTGTAGGCGCCATCGCTCGGGACCTCAATCGCGCCCCAGAATTCCAGCCCGAAGTAATCGCGCCGGACGTCATCCGGGAGAGTGAACCCATCGCTCACGCCAGCGCGCGCGGGCTCGTGGAGCGCGAGGTCGAGGGTGGTATCTACATTGGCCTCGTAGTAGTGGTACTGCAAGCCGGGCTCGCCGACGGGCTCAGCTGTGGGCTCGCGCAAGGTCGCGGCGTCCTGGGCGGGCGCGATGGTGGCGAGGGCGAGTAGGATGGCGAGCAGCGTGAGTCTTCGAAGGGCCTTCATTCGGTCTCC
>CAZKUN010000103.1:0-29493 GCA_964555935.1 uncultured Armatimonadia bacterium
CGCTCAGAACGCATCACAACTTATTATCGCCTTGTTACAAAACTGTTGGATGCGCCCAAAGGCAAACCATCGATGGGGAGCGGCGGAGGGTACTCAGACGGCGTGCTTCGTGTCGTCCGTGGAGTCAGGAGGATCGAGGGGGAGCCAAGCCGCGAAGCGGGCTCCTCCGCCCGGACGATTCTCGGCGGTCAGCCGTCCGCCATGGCCGGTAATGATGGCTTTGGCGATGGCGAGCCCGAGGCCGGTGCCGTTGGTCTTCCCGTGGGTCACGAATGGCTCCATGAGCTGCCCCAGGATCTGATCGGGCAACCCAGGACCCGTGTCGAGGATCTCAATGACCACCGCCTCGTCGTCGCACGTGGCCAGCACGGAGAGTGTCCCGCCGTCGTCCATCGCTTCACACGCGTTGGTGGTGATGTTTGACAGCGCACGCTGGAGCTGGTGGCGATCGACGCTCAGCGCGCACTCGACGCTCGACGACATGACCAACTCGACATTCTTGTCCTCACACTGGGCCTCCAACCCCGGACGCAGGTCGGCAAGCAGCTCATCGAAGGTGGTTTGCTCCAGCTCGAGCCGCCCGCCCTCGCCGCGAGAGAACTCGAGGATCTCCTGCAGCATCGCGAGGATCCGATCGACCTGAGATTGCGTCCGCTCTGCTGCTTCGGACCTATCGGCGTCCGGGAGGTCGGGCTTGCCTAGGAGCTTCGCGAAGACGGTGATGGAACTTAGCGGGTTCTTTATGTCGTGGATGATCGTGCGGGCCATTCGCCCGACCAATGCAGCGCGCTCGTTCCGCCGGTATTCCTGCAGCCGATTCGCCATAGTGTTGAAATCGTCGGCCAGGTCCTGGAACTCGTCACCGGAATTCACTTTGGCGGTGCTGGTGAGATCCCCCTCGGCGACGGAGTGGACCGCCTGCCGCAGGCTCTTGACTGGACGGAGGAAGAAACTCGCAAGCGCCAGTCCGGCCAGCACGGGCGCGGCGAAGCTGATCGCCATGATCGCCCAGAAGAACCGCCTGAAGTCGAGCATCTCAGCGGCGATCGCCGCCTCGTCACGCTCAACGCACACGACGAGGTAGTTGCTGGCGAAGGGAACACCGAGCAGAACCGGCTTGGTCGCCACGATCTTGCCGTTGCCCGGGAGAACTTGCTCGACCGGCTGCAGGACCACGCCGGTCAGCTCGCCCAATCGAGCGTGAAGGTTATGGCTGGTGTCGAGGTTTCTCGGTCCGCTCCAAGCCAGAGATGTGTCCGTGTGGGAGAGGAACCAGCCCTCGGGGTCGACCACGTAGGTCGCGCCCTGCTCGTAGGCCACGTTTGGTAGCAACGGCCGACCATCGACGTTCAGGACCACGATACCCAATAGCCCGGCCTCGCCCTGGACAGCTGTGGCGAAACGGATCACGGGGCGGAGGGGTCGCTCGATCTCGAGGTTCTCTCGGTTGAGGTCGAGGGGAGACACGTGCACCAGGCCGGCGCCGAGTTCTAACGCGCGCTCAAAGTAATCGCGGTCGCTCTTGTCCTGGAGTTCGTCGACCGCGACGACTGTGGCGATGCCGCCAGCGTAGTTAACGCGCGCGCGCTCCATCCCGTCAATGTCGATGTAGCGGACCTGGGCGTACACCTCGTGGGACTCGGCGAGCGCCACGAACTCCGCGTGCGTGCTGCGGATGAGATCGTCAGGGGGGCCCTCGGGGGTCGCGCAGGCACGAGCGAACCGAAGCACGTGGGGTGACTTGGCTCGGTAGAGCACGTCCGCGGACCCCAACTTGGCGATCTCCTCAAAGCTCTTCGCTTGCAGGGCCGCCAAGTCACGCATGTTGCGAATGGCTTGATCGTGGAGCAGTGTCGACGTGGACGCCATGCCGAAATAGCCGACCAACGCCACCATCGGGACCGCGGTGAGCAGCAGAGCGAAGATGAGCTTGCCGCGGATGCCCGTCAGCAGACTGCGTTTCGCGGTGAATTGTTTCGGTGCGCTCATTTCTGCTGCCACCCTCGTCCGAGGGACTTACCACGCACATCTTCGCCGGTTGGCGGCGCGGGCCTCCATGGCACCGGCGAGTTGCGATATTACCGTCAACGTCGCGGAGTGGTCTTTTCCTCCGCCACGGGCACTCCGTGGCAGTCGTCACATTGGGAACCCGTTAGGGTTGAACGCGCTCCGTCAGCTACCACGCGCGGACGTAGTCGACCTGGAGGGCGTCGGGCGGTGAGGCGCCCACCTGATCCGGCCCATTCACCGAGACCAACCCACGGACCTACTGCCAGTCAGCCATCTCGACGGGGCTGAACGTCATTGTCTGGGGATCGTACCGCGCGGCGAACTTGACGTGGCCGTCGGCGTAAGCGACATTGCTACCGTTGCCGTGCGGTCTGTCGTAGTTGAGGCACTGGTAGGTCATGTTGTCCTTGTCGCAGGAGTCCTCCGGAACGTATGTCGCCGTGCCTGTCGGCGGCGGAAGGAGCCTCTCGTTCCAGCAGTCACCGGCGATGATGTAGGCCGACGCGTGCTCAATATGCGGGTACGATACCCACGCGCAGCCCCACTGGTAACCGCGGTTCTGCCAAACCCACCAGCAGCGCGTGTTGAGGAAGTAGGAGAACCTGATCGGGTGCGGGTAGTCGGGGCAGCGGTAGACGTCGAGGTTCTTCACGTATGGCTCGACTCGCTCCTCCCAACCGGGCCCGGGGTGATCATTGCCCGTACTGCCGTCACCACCGTAGAGGTGCCAACCGGTCGTCGGCGGGCCTTGCTCGTCGTAGTCATCCGAGTACATCCGGATTGCCAGACCGATCTGGCGGAGGTGAGCGGAGCACTTCGCCTGGCGCGCCTTGGCGCGAGCCCGAGCGAACACGGGGAACAGTATCCCGGCGATGATGACGATAATGGCGATTACGACCAACAACTCGATGAGCGTGAACCCTCTCCGCGACCCCATGCAAGCCCCCCGATAATGCTAGGCTGCTTCTACCTCCCTGAACGAATGCGAGGCAGGTAGGGTTCTGTCCTGCACGGATCCTGCCAGAGAGAGCGTGGCTGCCCCAGCAGCCATGAGGATGGCGTGGGCGAGAGTTGAGGTCACAAGGGATGCCACCGTGATGCTGCCCAGATCGGCAGTGCACGCGGCGATGGGCGACGCGACGAGTGATGCCATTGCCGCGATCAACGCGGCCTGCGATGGGCGGGATTTGGGGCGAGCCATCCATCGCCCGGCAAGCTGGGAAGCTGCCCCAACAACCCCGAGGCAGCCCAGCAACTTCGCCAACTGCAACGGCCACTCCGCCGGCGTGAGGTAGCGCGTTACGGTTAGGTCAGGGGGGATCCGCACCTCAACGCCGCGGTACCCGCCTGCCATCCCAAACCCGACCGGACTCGCCCACAGTGCAGCGGCTGCGAGCACGGCAATCAGGACCACGGCATTGGCCTGCCACTTCGCGCGCGCGATCCAGCGCAGAGCCCGTGGAAGCAACGCGCCGGCCACGAGGACGAGCGGGACGGCGACCGACGAGCCGATGGACCAGTAGCCGAGTTCCCTGTCGATTCTGAACCCGATATGCTCGTCATCGATCCAACGCACGTACCACGCCAAGGAACGCATCAGCCATACGGGCATGGCGATGGCCAACGCGAACGCGCCACCTGCCCAGACATACTGAGCTTTCCGCGCGTGCCGCCACGAGAGCGTAACCGCAATCAACCCCAGGCAGGTCAACGCGTACAACCCCGGATAGGCACGCGTCCCGCCGGTGTCGATCAGACGGAGATCGCCCGTTCGCGCGAACTCGCTCAGCGCGCGAACAATGTCAGTCGATGGGTGAGTGAAGACAAGGCAGACGCTCAATAGTGCCATCGCCGCCACGACCTGCCACACTGCGCGGCCGGGCTTGCCCCATTCGACCTTGGGCCTCGCGACCGGGCGCGACACGACGTTGAGACGATGCGACACCTCGCCAGGAGGACCAAACCGCCGGATGGCGCTCGCAACGGCTTCGACTTCGGGACGGCCCTTCAGCAGTCCCGCATCGACCAATTCGCGCAGGTGGACATGCACCTCAAGGCGGATCTCGTCGCGACGCAGAGGGTCGCAGTCTAGTAGAGAAACGAGTTCGTTCAGGTACGCATCGATCCGGTGTATCGCTTATCACCTCCGTTGGCGAGTGGTTGCGATGACGGGCACTGCGGTAGCGCTCCCTCAACCTCAGTCGAGGTGACAGATCGCCTGCGCGTGTCCGCTCTGTTGGATCTCGATATGGTAGGCGTTCGCGGTCTGGGTTGGGCGGACGAAGTTCGACACCCATTCGCGACCGTTCTTCCACAGCGCGCGGTCGAGATGCACGACGCCGAGGCTGTCGAGCAGCGCCTGCGCCTCACCCTCCGAACTCACTTCGACGGAGGCCTCCGGGGTGAATGCGAACTCGATCTGGCCGATGGCGCGCTTCGGATCCACTGTCGGCGTGGTCAACCATGCGCTTACCTCAAGCTCGCACCTACCGGGACCGGCCACCTCCGTCTCGGCGCGCCAGTGGGTGGTGAGGTGTAGCTCGGGGACGACGACGCCGGTCGCCTCGCGCTTCCAGGGCGCCCTCGAGTCGGGCAGATCGACGAGTTGCTCTCGCACGGCCGCCTCGACCGTCGCCAGAGGCCCTCGGACGAACCGGTCTGCATTCACGCGGTAGGGGGCCTCGGTGAGGCCGATGGTGGCGAGGAAGCCTGCCGCGGCGAGGCCGGCGCCGATGCTGATGGCGCGACGAGACCGGCGAGTTCGACGCCCAAGGGCGACCCCGGCCGCAGCCGACAGTCCGACAGGAACGAGCAACAACGTCCAATATGGAAGGCCCAAGCCAGCCGCGAGCACGACGCCTTGGAAGATGGCGCCCACCAACGCGCGTGACGCCGGCCCGGCTCCGGCCTCAAACCCGCTGGCGACGAACATCAGGTTCATCAGGCTGGTCGACGCAGGCGCAACCGCGCAGACGAAACCGAATGCCGCCAGCGGGACCAGGACGGTCGCGTAGGGGCGCCGGTCGCAGAGCAGGCCGATGGCCCAGCCGCCAAGCAGCGGGAACAGGCCTGCGACGAGCAGGCAGAGCCGGACAGGCCCGGGGTGAAGGAGGTCCAGTGGGATGGCCGCGAGGGCGAGGACCACGGCGACGAGGGCAGCAACGCCAATCCAGGTCGGGGGGCCTCGAGCTTGACGCGCGGACGCGGCTGGTCGCGATGTACGCCCGTCAGCCGAGCCGCCACATCCTCCGCTGAGCCGAAGCTCACTATCGCTGCCTCGGCGGCTTCCCCCTCGCTCTTCCCGCCACGCAGCTCCGAGTCAGCCAATTCGCGCAGGTGGACATGCACCTCAAGGCGGATCTCGTCGCGACGCAGAGGGTCGCAGTCTAGTAGAGAAACGAGTTCGTTCAGGTACGCATCGATCCTATCCACTGGCCACCACTCCCAGCACTCGATCGATGGACGCGGCGAACTCCCGCCACTCTTGGCGGAGCTTGGCGAGAACTCCGCGCCCCTTGCGGGTGATGCGATAGCACTTGCGCCGCCGACCGTTCTTGGCGTCCCACGCGGCCTTCACCGCGCCCTCTTGCTCGAGGCGATGGAGCGTCGGATAGAGGCTGCCCTCATTGAGCGTGAGGTAGCTATCGGTCAGCTCCTCGATCTTGCGCGCGATGGCGTAGCCGTGAAGGGCTTCGCCTTCCAGCGCCGCGAGGATGAGCGCGTCCGTGTTGCCCTTCAACTGCTCAGCTTTGGCTCGTGTCATTATACATCTCGTTATAATGTATTGTTACGCAATGATAGCACTCGACGTCACGGGCGTCAAGGCCGCCGAGCCCAAGAGGCGGGAAACGCGCTCCGGGAGGCTCTGGCGACATGGGGGGCGAAGCGGGTCAATGGCGCGACGGCCAAGGGGAACTGGGGCCGTCACGCCGTGTTAAGCGGAAGGAACGCCAATGAAACCTAGTTTGCCTCTCTCGATTACCGCACTGCTGACCGTGAGTCTGGCAACCCTCGCGGCCCCGGATGCCGGAGCCGACACGTGGGGCTTCGTACGGTCATTTGCCGGGTCGAATATCGTGCTGGACGACGGCCAACTCGTCCGGCTGACCCCCGGCACGCGTATCATTCGCGCCGATGGTTCAGCAGCGACGCGCGCCGACATCGCCCGCACGAGCAAGGTCGAGGTTACCTTCGCGGCCGATGGAGGCGTCGCCCAGGTACAGGTCTACGCGCCTGGGGCAATTCCCGAGGTTCACCTCAGCAATCTGCCTCCTGTTCGGGGCTCGGCTTACGTTACCGAGGTCGGCGTGGCGGGCAAGACATACTCTCGAGCCCTCGCCGCGCTGCGGGCGACGTACGCCCGCCCGGCGACGTACACGCAGCTACGGACCGGGATCCACTACGATCCCAAAGGTATCGCTGGCGCGCCCGCGGCGGCTCGGTTCATGCTGAAAGACAGCTTCGGAGACGTGCTGGTCGACCGAGTGCTGGCCACCGGAGCTTCAGCGACGCTGAACATGGGGTTGGACGCGCAGGCGACCGACCGGATCACCCTTGAGGTCGCGCCCGCGGGAGAAGGATCTCTGCCGCAAGAAGCGTGCCTATGGCTGGACCCAAGGATGACGGTTGGTCAACTCCTGCCCGCGCCGCTGGGATTGACTGCCGGCGCTCCGAAGAGACTGGCGGATGCGCTGATCCAGAAGCTGGGCGAAACGAAGCTCGGGCCGATGGCCGTGTGCGACTTCGCCCCCATACGCGGTCGCGGCGACAACTACATGATGCGAGACCTCAGCGAGGACCTGATGGTCCTGCTGATGGGCCAAACGCCGGTCGCCGGGGCATACCGGAAGGCGCTTGCCCCGGGCGTGCTGATCGCGGACGCAGACAAGAAGGCGATCCAGACGGTGGGCGCGACGACGGTGCTGACCGGCTCGGTGAATTGGCGGCCGGAGGGCATAGTGGTGAACGCGATTATCGTCAACGTCGAAGACGGCCAGCTGATCGCATCTGCATCCATACTGGATTGACGGACCATGGAGGGCTCTCCTTGTCGGGAATCACGCTAGCATTGGCCGTCTGGGCGACCGTGCCTATTGCGGCGCAGGACGCGGGCACAGCGGTGTGGGGATATGTCAGCACCGTCGACGGGACGACCGTAGTGCTGGATGATGGCACAAGCATCGAACTCAGCGACGCGACGACCGTGGTCAAGATCGACGGCACGAATGGCGCGCCGGAGGATATTGTCCGGCGGATCAAGCTCGAGGCGACGCTTGACGCCGCAGGCAAGGCGACGCGGGTCGCGCTCCTCCCCGCCCCGATCGCGGCCGAGTATTACCTCAGCGCTATGACCGTCCGAGGCGCGACCACGCTGTCGGCCACCGCGAAGGGGCGGACATATCCACGCTCGCTGGCGGCCATCAAGGCCACGTTCACCGGACGCCCCGACACGGTCACGTTTCAGGGGGCGTTGGCGTACCTGCCTCCCGAGGGAGCGAAGGCGCCAGGTGCGGCGACGTTCGCCGTGGTGAACCCCGCCAACGACACGCTCTTCCAGCGCACGGTCAACTCGGGTGAGGTCGCCGATTTCAGGCTGAACCACCCGGCGGGACAGGCGCAAGTGCTGACCCTCGTCGCGACGCCTGTCGGCGAGGGGGCGCTACAGCCGGAGTGGTGCCTGTGGCTCGACGCGAAACTTACTGCGCCGCTTCCAGCCGTCAGCGGGATGACGGTCTTCCCCGCCACCGTTCAGAAGCTCCTCGCAGACCTCCGCGCAGCGCTGGGCGAGAAGCAGCCCGGGCCGATGGTAGTAACGCTGTTCACCGGCCTGCGGGTGCGTGACAACCAGATGCTACCGGATCTGCAGGAGGACCTCGTGGTCTACGCACTCGGCGCGTTCCAGGTCGCCGGCAAGTCGGCGCAGCGCCCGGAGATCGGGATGCCGCTGGCCGACGCGGTGAAGACCGACGTGGCGAAGATTGCCGCGAAATGCGTCCTCGTTGGCACCGTATCGGACCGGCAGGATCTGCTCGTTGTGAACGTGGCTCTCGTCGAGATTGAGACAGGCGCCATTCTGGCGACCGCGAGGGCATGGCAGTGATGACACCGACGACTCTGGCGTTGGCATGGGCGTTCGCGAGCGGCACGCTCGCGCAGCCTCCCCTGCCACCGCAAGAGCGTCCGCACGTGCTCGGGACCGTGCTCACGATCAGCGCCACCGACGGGCTGGCCCTTGAGACCGGCACGGCGGCGCCGCTAGCGGAGGGGATCCAGGTGCGGGGCGCGGCGTCAGTGGAGGCGATCGGACCGGGTGATCTCGTCGAGGTGGTGAAAGACGACAACGGGATGGTGATGGAGATCGAGGTGTTGCCGAGGCTATCGGACTGGCGCCCGCTTGCCGAGATGGTGAAAGCAAACGCGCCGGTGTCGCGGTTCTGGTGGCAGCACGATGGGCAGGACTATCCCGATAGCATCTACTCCGCCGAGGTGACGCTGGCGCTAACGGCGCGCGCGTCGGCGATAGCGGCAACAGCCGCATATGCTGCGCCGGGCGCGGACTCGCCGCTGACATTCCTCGTGCTCGGTCACGGTGACGCGGTGATCTGGGAGAAGACGCTCGAGCCTGGCGAAACGGCCGAGGTCACGGCTCCGCTCAGCCAAGGCGCTTCCGTGGGGTTTCGATGCCGGCGACCGGATGGCAGCATTCCAGATCACACGCACTGCGTGTGGGCCAGCCCAAGAGTGCTGCTAAGAGAGTATGGCGACATACAGTTACATCCCAACGCGACCACCGACCTTGTGACGCAGCTCGCCGAGGACCTGGGGCAGATCGCGCCGGGTCGGGTGCTGGTCGCGCTGCCGCTGGTGATTGGCCTGACACCCTCCATGGCGAAGACGCTGCGGGAGGATCTGCTGATCGCGCTCGGGGCGCGCTACGAAGTTGCGGGCGCGACGACGCAACAGGCCCCGGGCAACCTATCGGCCGCGGTTACGCAAGCCGCCCAGGCCGTCGAAGCTGATACGGTCGCAGCCGCCGAGATCCGCTACGCGGCCGAGGGCTCGATCGTGACGGCGGTGCTGCTGAACGTTGCGACGAACGAGACGCTCGCGCAAGCGGAGATAACGCTGAAACCATGACCATGAGACTCTCACCGGGCATCCGGACTGCGACCATCGCGGCGCTCCTCGCCGCATGGATCGCGCCGTGTGATGCCGGAGAGTCTTACACCTGGCTTGAGACCGATCCGGGCGAGTACACGCTTGCCTGCGACATGGCGTCGGGCGCGGGCGAACTGCGGCTCGCGTTTGATTGTGTCGACGACGAGACGCTGGGCTACGTGCGGGTCCAGGATGGCAAGGCGGCCCTGTGGCGCGTGGCCGGCGGCCAGCCCGAACGCGTGACGGAGCCGGCGGCGATCCAGACGGGCGCCAACTGGCGGGCAACGCTGCAGCGACGGGAGGGCCGCGTTCGCCTGATCGCCGGCGGTCGCGTGGTGATCGACGCTGAATGGCCGGGCCCGATCGCGGGACGGACGGGGACGCTCGTCGGCGGCGCAGCGAAGGTAGAGGACACGCTGGTCCAGCCCTACGAACCGCCGATCATCGTGGATGACTTTACGCGGGATGCGGGCGAGACTGGCGGCTGGGAGACGCGCGAGGGCGCCTGGAAGAACACAATGGTCGCCGCGCCCCGCGCCGAGGCCGCGAAGAGCGCCAACCCCTTCACCGTCCGCGCGGCGGCAGCGCCGACGGCGCTGATGACGACCGGGAGTTGGTTCTGGGACACTTACCGAGCAAGTGTCAGCGTGCGGCCCGTCGACTGCGAGGCCGTGGCGGTAGCGGCGTACGTGCAAGACGCCGAGAACATGGTCCTGTTCCGCTGGCACGCGGGGTCCGATGACGCGACGAAGGCCAGAGAGCTTGTGATGGTCCGCGAAGGCAAGGAAACTGTCCTCGCCAGCGGCGCGGGCGGCTACGTGCCAGGGCACTGGTACCGGATGGAGTTGAACGTCCGGCCGGGGCATGTCGAAGGGCTGATCGATCGGTTCGTCGCCATTAGCGCGGATACAGATGCGTTCGGCGAGGGAGCGGTGGGTCTGTGGTGCGGCGCGGGCGAAGCAGTGTTTGACGACATGACCGTCGGGAGTCCCGAGGCCACTGAACTCGGTCTGCCGAGGCTGAATCCAATCTTCCTGGCCGACGAGACGATGACGGCCAATGAACTCTACACGCCTGCCGGCCAGTGGCGCGCGGGGAATGGCGCGACGTGGCACTGGGGTGACTACGCTCACGACGTGCGGCTGAGCATCCCGGTGGCTGCGTTGCCGGACTCGCCGACCGGCGTTCTGCTGGCAGCCGACGGCACCGATCCCGGCAGCGGGTACGCGGCGACACTCATCAAGGCCGGGGCGGAGATCAACGTAACGCTCGCCCGGCAAGGCGCGCCGGTCGCGGAGGGCGCCTGCGCGGCTGGCGAGAGCATCGCTGTCACGGTGACCGACGGGACCGTGGCAGTCGCGTCGCCAGGGGGCGAGGCGGTCAGTTTCACAGACCCAGAGCCACTCGCGGGCCGACACTTGGGACTGACCGGAACCGTTGACGCGATTGTGATGCAGGCCGAGGTAACCTCGGACCACCTCCACGACTACGCGTTTGACTCGGCGCCAACAGACTGGTTTGGGAGCAAGGGAATCTGGCAGGTCACGACACGGTGGCCATGCCAACCGGTGTGGACCTTCTTCGGGGGCGCGCACGACGAGAACCCCGTGCTGTGGTCGAAGCACGAGTACAAAGGCGACGTGACGCTGGAGTTCTTCGGCAACGTCAAGATGGACGCCCCTCCCCCACCTGGGTACACGCGGCCGAGTGACGTCAACGCCGCCCTCTGCAGCGATGGACAGGACCTCGGCAGCGGGTACGCGTTCGTGTTCGCGGGATGGAAGAACACCAAGACGGCGATCATCCGCAAGGGCCAGGTCGTCGCCGAGACCACCGATGCTGTCTTTGTCGAGCCGACTAGCTCGAACGTCAACTTCCACCGACACTGGTTCCGCATCCGCGCGCGCAAGATGGGCAATCGCATCTCGCTCTCCGTCGACGGCCGCGAGGTGCTGGCGTATGAGGACCCCGAGCCGATCGCATCCGGACGCGCCGGGATCTGGAGCTTCCACAACGGGCTGATGATCGGCCGGGCGAGGCTGTGGTTCGACGAAGAGCTGCCGGGCGGCGTCCTGCCTTGCCGGATGACGGCTGACGCTCAGCCCGAGACGCAAGCACGAGTTGCCGATGCGCCGATTTCGGACGAGTTCGAGACATCGCTCGGCGAGTGGCAAACGTTCGGCAGCCCGGCAACGACCGCGCTCTCCCTCGACCCAACGACCAGTGCCGGCGGCAAGCAGAGCCTGCGGGTAACCAACCTCACGACCGGCGGAGCGTTTGGCGCATACGCAGTGATGACGGCGTTTCGGGCAACTGAGAGTCCGAGGCTGAGCTTCGATTTCCGCATGCAGCCGAGCGCCCGCGTCAACATCTACGTCTACTCCGGCACGCAGTGGCACGCGGTGGGTCTCGCGGCCGATGAACCCGACTCGGGCGACATAACGGTCATTGGGAAGATCGAGGGTATCTTGGCCGACGACCAGTGGCACCATGCCGAGTTCGATATCGCGACGCCGCTGAGCGCCCTATACCCCGAGTCGAAAACGCTTGAGGTCAAGTACATCGCCTTCGCGGCGCCGGAGGAGTCATACCTGCGGTGTGGACTCGGCGGGAACGGACGAGGAGCGACCTATTGGTTGGACAACTTCCGCATCGGCGAGTGACGCTTCCTACCGCGGGACATCTATGTCCCCGGTGATCAGCCAGGCAACCAGCCAGTAGCCCAGTAGAAGCACCGGTACGAGGCGCACTAGTACGAAGAAGACAAACACCCCGCCCACGAGGACGCCCCCCGACGAGCCCCGGTCTTCCGTGACACCGCTCATGTCCGTCGCCTCCAATCATCTGGCCGGCTGAGACGGTTGCGCCCATTACATAGTAACGCTCGCTCCGGCACCGTGGGGATGGACTATCCTGCTCGGGGGTGGACTGTCTGGCACTTCTGTTCCTCGCCGCCTTCAGCAGCCCGGCGGGGAAGGACGGGCCCGTGACGCCGTAGGCGATTCCCCCACCACGCGGCGGAAGACGCGACTGAAGTACTGGGGGTCCGAGAAGCCAACCAGCGACGCGATTGTGTGAACGCTCAGCGAGGTGCGAAGGAGCTGCTTGGCCGTCGCGATGCGGACCTCGGTGAGGTACTCCATAGTGGTCTGGCCCGTCTCGTCCTTGAACTTGTGGGTAAGTTGGGAGCGGCTCACGAATAGGTGGTCCGCAATCGCCTGTAACGTCAGCGGCCGACCGAAGTTGGCCCGAATGTAGCGCTTAGCCGTGCTCACCAAGTCGCCCGCTTCATCGCCGGGCGCGTCCTCACTCAACGCCTCCGCAATGGGTCGGGACAGTACCGGCGCGCGACTCATGCGGCCCAGGATCTCCACCAGAAGGGCGAGGCCAACGGTCTCGTAGGCATCCGGCTTCGCCGTCAGCTCTGCTATCAGCATCTCGCCTGCATCGTAGCACCGGGCGTCGGCGAACACGACTGGGTGGAGCGTCCGGCAGACCGGTCCCGCGAGCTGCGAGAGCTGGGCCAGCACGCCCCAAGGGCACAGACCCATCCACAGTACCGTTGGCGCCGCGCTCCTCTCCAGCGAGTGTACGACACGCTGCATCTGACTGTCGCAGCAGTGGCCGACGTGAGGTGGGATGAGGACGACGTCCCCGGGAGCCATCTCCACCAGGTGGTTGTCGATCCACAGCCGGAATGCCCCGCTCAGGAAACAGCCTATGTCGACCGCGCGATGGTGGTAATATGGCGGGCGCCATCGAGTCGTCTTCAGCCAGCTCTGGGGTCCGAAGCTCTGAGGAAGATGGACGTGGCCCAGGCCGTCCCGAGACACCTGCGGGATCAGCTCTTCGGTGGCGATGCGCCGTAATGCCTCGACGGAGTCCATCTCTCATCCCCCACATGCGGCCCGCGGCGATAGCTGAGCATCCATCGTGACTGCCCGCTGGCCGAGACACTTACTTCCTTCGTCCGACGCCAACAGGACTTGACACCCTCAGAGGGAACCATGGTTGTCACTGAGGGCAGAGCATTTGACGTCAGACAGCCCGGTCCCGGCGGGCGGATCGATTGTCGCCGCGAGGCAGGATGACGGTGAACGTGCTGCCCTCGCCGGGAGCGCTCTCGAGTCGGAGTTCAGCGTCGTGAGCGTCAGCGATCGATTTCACGATCGCCAGGCCAAGGCCGGTCCCTTTGGTCGTGAAGTTCCGCCCGGTCTTCGTGCGGTAGAACTCGTCGAAGATGCGCTGCTGGTCCTCCTCGGCGATCCCGATGCCCGTGTCTCTGACCGAGAGCGCGACGTGGCCGTCCGTCGACGCCAACGAGATGCGAACATCGCCGCCCTCAGGCGTGTACTTGATGCCGTTAGCGAGGAGATTCGTGCAGAGCTGGTCGAGCAATTCGTCGTCGCCCCAGACCGGCGGCAGGCCTGCGGGGATATCAACATGAAGCGCGACTCGCTCCTGGTCCGCGCGGTCGGATAGCAACCCAGCCACGCTCTCGACCACGTGCTCGAGGCCGACGGCTTCGAACCGCTCTCGAGGTGGGGCCGCGCGACTACGAAGGAGCGTGAGGAGGTCGTTCACGAGCCCCATCAGGTCCCTGATCCGCCCACGCGCGCGGCCGAGCATTTCCAGGCGCTTCTCCTCGGTCGGCACGAGCCCTTCGGCCATGACATCGAGGGTGCTGGCCACGGCTGCCAAGGGCGAGCGGAGTTCGTGAGAGGTCTTCCGCATGTAGGTGATCTGGAGCTTCTGCGTGGCCTGCAGTTCGTCGTAAGCGGCCTGGAGTTCGGCGGCTTTTTCGGCCACCTGGCGCGCCAATTCGGCGGCCTCCGCCTCGCGCTCGCGGAGGCGTCCAGTGATCGAGGTCGTCATGTAGACGATGAGATAGAGCGTCGACGCGAATGCCGCGACCACGAGCCACACGTCTGGAGAGCGATAGAAGTCTCCCGTCGTGAACAGGCCGAGGGGAGAGTGGGGCAGCCCGCCAATCTGCTCGAGGCCGACGACGGAGCCGTAGACCATCACTGCCAGCGTCGCTTGCAGGTAGGCCATGCGGCGGGACAGGAGCATGCTGGCAATGATCATGTGGAATGCGAAGAACGATGAGAGCGGATTCTCGATGCCGCCCGAGCAGTGGATGATGACCCCGAGGCACAGCAGGTCGGCGGATATCTGCGCGTGGGCGAGCGTCCGCGCTTCATATACGTGCATCGAGCCGTCGGCGATGAGCGCCCGGTACCAGGCGTAGAAGACGGCGTTGTAGGCGACAATGATAATGGCAACGCCAAGGAGGCCGGACTGGAGGACGGGGACATCCAGGAGCGTCTGGGCGCCGAGCGTTCCCGCAACAACGCCGACCGCCGCCAACCAGCGCAGGCGGATGAACCAGCGGAGACGCTCGGTGAGTTCGGCCTCAGCGAACTTATGGGCGGTCGGGTCGAGCTGGTCTGACACCATGAAACGCCGCCTCCCACACAGCGGGCAAAGGGGCGACCCCAAGAGAGACACGGGGCCGCCCCTCAAACCGTGACGCCTGCAGCTAGCCGGCCAACACCTCGTCGACCTTGTTCAGCAACTCCCGGGGAGCCGCTGGCTTGTCGATGAAGCCCTGGACAGGCAAGTACTCACCGGCATCATACGTGCCGTCGGAGTCCCCCGGGTAGAACCGGAGATCAACCTTTGAATGGATAGCCGACAAGACCACGATGGGCGTCGCTTTCACGTCGTCAGGCATCTCATTGCGCAGGTGCCAGACGAACTGGAAGCCTTCCGTGCCCTCGGGCATCATGATGTCGAGCAGGATCAGTTCGGGCTTGAATGCGTTGACCTGCGCGTCAGCTTCGACTGGGTCTGCAGCGGTTGCGACCTCGTGGTCACTTCCCTCGAGGACGAGCCGCATGGCTTCTACAATATCAGGATCATCGTCAACGACGAGGATCTTCGCCACTGCTGTCACTCCCTTTGCCCAGATGTCCGAGGGCGGCTAGCCGGCCTCAGGCTCGAGCAGTGCTTTGGTCAGCTCGACGTACTCCGGCAAGCGTGACGCGAGGCTGTCAGACAGCCCGTCGCGAGGGCCGATGTGCTCGGGCTGAATTGCGACGACACTCACTTCGGGCTCCACACCGACGCTCCTGCCTAAGGCGAGAACCTCGGCGACCCCAAAGCCGTGGGTCGAGGAGAAATCGGCATGGACACCCTTCTCGAGCAGTTCGTTGTCCAGTACCATCGCCTCGCCCACTTCCCTACCCATCTCGGCGGCGTCGATCAGGACGACCCGATCGGCTTCTTCCATGCGGAAGATGAGATCGAGCCCTTCTGTGCCGCCATCAACGACCCACACGCCTTCAGGCAGCGAGTAATCCGCCAGACTACGCGCGACCGCGACGCCAATCCCGTCGTCGCCGCGAAGCGTGTTGCCCACGCCGATCACAAGTGTCTTATAGTCTTGCGCTGTGCCTATCATCGAGCTACTCCACAAATTCGACATTGAGCAGATGGACCGAACAAGAGATGCACGGGTCGTAAGCCCGGACGAGCATCTCGAGCGTCAGGCCGATCTCCTCTTTGGGCTTGTCGAGGATGGTTGGTACGATGTTACGCATGTCTGCTTCGATGCTGCCGTAGTTCTGACCCGTGGGAATGATGAGGTTGCAGTCGGTGATAAGCCCATCATCGCCCACGGTGTAGTCGTGGAAGAGAATCCCACGCGGCACCTCAACGGCCGCGGCGCCGCGCCCGGGAGTCCAGTCCACCGAGTCCGGCGACGCGCCGACGGCTTCGCTGGGATCCAGCCCTCGCTCCAGCAACTCGTCGATGACGTCGATGGCGTCCAGCGTGCACTCGACGATCTCGACAACCTGGGCCTGGTTATTGAAGAACGTGTTCATGCAACCAGGCTTCAGGCCGAGCATCTCGGCGACGCCCTTCGACTCGGGGCGCAGCCACTCGTGGTTGATGTTGAAGCGAGCCAACGCGCCGGCCATGTACTCGCCGAGGTCGGTGTTGACGTGCTTGCTAGTACTGTGCAGCTCAACATTCTCGTGGATGAGGTCGAGGTAGTCCATCTCGTCGACCTCTTTGCCCTTGCTCGATCTGACGCGGCCCTCCACGAACTCGTACTTGCCTGGGTTCGTGACGGCCACGAACTCCATGTCGCGCTCCATGTGCGGGTTCTCAAAGGTCGAGAAGATCTCCGCGCACGTGGTGACGTCTTCCATGGATCCGGCGAGTCGGTCGCGCAGAGCTTTCAGATCATCCTCGCCGACGATCTTCGTGAAGCCGCCGACGCGCAAGGCGATGGGGTTGATGTGACGCCCACCGACAGCGGCACAGACGTCGTTGCTCATCCGTTTCAAACGCAGGGCCATCTTCACCACGTCCGGGTGCGTCCCCACCAGCGGGATGACGCTGCCGACGCCGAGGAAGTCCGGCGCGGCGAGAAAGAGGACGTGGAGATAGTGGCTCTGCAGGTACTCGCCATGCATCATAAGGCGGCGCAGGAGCTTAGTCTGCTCGGATACTTCCACGCCCAGCGCGTTCTCCATCGCGCGTATGGACGCGGTAGTGTGTCCGGCTGAGCAGATCCCGCAGATGCGGGACGTAACGTGCACCGCATCCTGCCATGGCCGCCCCCGGAGCATGGCCTCGAAGAAGCGCGGGGACTCGGTAACGCGCAGCTCGCACTTCTCAAGTTGGCCATTCGTGACGTTGACCACGATGTCGCCGTGGCCTTCGACTCGAGTGACGTTCTCGATGTTAATGTCCAGATTCTGATGTCCCATATACGCACCTCTAAAGGTCTTTTCGGTCCACCACGCCTACTGCACGTGCTCGGGCTTGTAGGAGTTGTAGCGCGTGTACCGATGCATGATCTCCTCGACGCTGCGGCCCGCCTTGTTGAGCACCTCTTGGTGTGACTGGGTGTTCGGGTCGTCTACGAAGCCACGACACGCTTCGCATGGATCACCGAAGTTGGGGCAGATGGAGTCGCAACCGGCCCGCGCAACGACGCCCATGCAGTCCAGGCCGAGGTCGTACATGCAGGCGTTGTTGTTCATCTTGCACTCGACGCAGACAGGATAGCTCGGGAGCCTGAATTCCTTGCCCTGCGCGACGTCAAGCACTAGTCGCAGGAACTCGTTGCGATCTATCGGGCAGCCCGGCAGAGCCACGTCGACCTTGACCTCCGCGCTAAGCGGCCGGGCGGGGATGGAGTCGAAGTGGTCGGCCTGGTCGCCGTAGACGTACTTCTTGCACTCGTCCAGATCGAGGTTGTTCTTCATCGCGGTGACGCCGCCCGTGTGGGCGCAAGCGCCGATCGCGACTACGAGGCCTGAGTGCTCGCGGATGTGCTTCATGTGCTCGATATCGCGACGCGTAGACAGCGATCCATCGACGAAGGCGATATCGACGTCGTCTTCCTTCTCTGTCATGCCCTCGCGAAAGTTGACGATGTCGACGATGGCCAGCACGTCGAGAAACTCGTCTTCGCACTCGAGAATTGTCAGCGAGCAGCCCTCGCATGACGTTAAGCTGAAGATGCCGATCTTCGGCTTAGCCATTAGATTGCCTCCTTCAGGTGCCGGGCCTCGGCGTAGGAGAAGACAGGGCCGTCCTGGCACACGTACTTCTGGTTGATTTGGCAGTGGCCGCACTTGCCGACCCCGCACTTCATGTGGCGCTCGAGAGACATGATGATGTTCTCCTCACCGATGCCCGCGTTGAGGCATTCGATGATGACGAAGCGGTACATGATCGGCGGGCCAACAACGATGGCCACCGTATCTTTGGGGCTCTTGATGTCGAGCTGCGGGAAGAGCGTCGTAATGACGCCGACGTGGCCGTCCCAGTTCGGACTCGCCCGGTCGATGGTCTCGAGCAGCTTCACATCCGACATCCCGCGCCATTCGTCGAGTTCGTCGGAGAACAGACGCTCCTCCGGCGATTTGCACCCGAACATGATGGAGCAGTCGCCATAGTCGCCTCGGTTGGCGAGGACGTCCTTGATCAACGAACGCGTCGGGACAAGCCCGATGCCGCCGCAGACAAAGATGATGTCCTTGCCCTTGAGGGACTCCATGCAGAAGCCATTCCCGAACGGACCGCGAACGCCCATCTTGGCGCCGGGCTCGAGCTGGTGGATGGCATTGCTGACGTTGCCGCAGTTGCGCACGACCAACTCGAAAGTCGGGTCGGACGTTGGGGCGCTGGATATGGAGATCGGGGCTTCGCCGATGCCGAGCATCGACACCTGGACGAACTGACCGGGGTCGTGCCCCAAGCTCTGCCCGCTATCCAGCGACAGCTTCAGATACCGCTCCGTGGCGGTCATCATGGCTGCGTCCTGGACGGTGGCGAAGTCGGGTAGATATAGATCCTGGTTGACTGTGGCTACCATGGTCATACCCCCTGCGCCTGTTCCGCGAGCACGTCCTTGATCGCGTCGAACTGGTTGATATCGGCGACGCAGGCGCGCGCGCACCGGCCGCAGCCCGTGCAGTGCGGATGGCCGAACTTCGTGTACTGGTAGTGGAACTTGCGGTTGACGCGGTGAGTCAGCCGGTCTTTGGCTTCCTCGCGGAAACTCTCCCCACCGGCGACGGCCGCGAACGAGTCCAGCGTGCAGGCATCCCAGGTGCGGACGCGGGCGCCTGTCTCAAGGTCGGGGTTCATTACATCCGTCACGTTGAAGCAGTAACAGGTCGGACAGACAAGGTTGCACGTGCCACAACGGAAACACGCCTCGCTGGCTTTCTCCCAGACCTCGCTGTCCACGGCATTCGTCATGGCCATCGGCATGAGACGCACGTCGACGTCGCCCATGCACGCGTCTGCCTCGGTCGCGGCCATCTTCCGGACTTCCTCGACGGCCGCCAGGTCCGCGGCTGTGGCATCGCGGGTCTCCACGCCGTCGAAGACCGCCTTGCCCTTGTCCGTGGAAACGTCCACGACGTATGCATCACCGATATCGGTCATGAACGCATCGTAGCCGTTGTCGGGCAAGGCGTTGCCGACGAATGAGGCGTAGCAATACTCCTCCGCGCTGGTCTCGGCGCCGATGATGGTCAGCTGCGCTCGGCGGGCGAGGTAGAGGGGGTCGGGCTGGCCCTCTTCCATGACCTCATCGAGGCATCTGATCCCGGCGATGTCGCACGGGTGCAAGCCCAGGAAGACCGTCGGCTCGCCGGCCTCAGCGGGAGTGATCTCCGGCTGGGGGCCGAGTTTGAACTCGAAGAGCCGTTCGTCTTTGGGCAGCAACCAGTGCTTGGGCGGCAATACGGTCGTCGGATAGTCAAGCTCCAACTCACAGGGGCTCTGAATCTCATCGAAGATATACTGCTCGCCTTTACCCCGATGGATCTTCTTGGGGCCAATGACTTTCTGGTTGGCAAGCAAGGCCTCGACGAGAGATGGCAGAGCCTCCTTCGACATAACGCGAAGCGCCATTCTCTGCGCCCTCCTGACGGAAATGAGGCTAGGGTGGTGACGCGCTTTATTGCGCGCCGCTTCAGCAGATCCGTGGCAGTAGTTCGCCACTCGGCAAGTCAACAATACGCGTGGGTCCCAAAGGAGTTCGTGCCGTGACACGGCTTTCTCCGAGGCCTTTGACCTCGCCGAGCACGGCGGCATCTTGGCCAAGCGCGTGACTCTTCATCGCAGCGAGAACGGCATCGGCCCTGTCGGGCGCGACAAGCACCATCAGCTTCCCCTCGTTGGCCATGGCCATCGGATCGTAACCAAGCAGGTCGCACGCCGCTCGCGTCTGCGGCTTGAGCGGGATTGCGTCCTCGACGATCTCGATGTGCGCGCTTGACTGCTCCGACATCTCGTTCAGAGACGCCGACAGTCCGCCTCGAGTCAGGTCGCGAATGGCGTGCACGCCGTCGCCACCAGCCTCGAGCATGGACTCAACCAAGCCATTGAGGGGCGCGCAGTCGGTGCGGAAGTCGCCTTCGAGGGGGAGTTCGTTGCGGGCCTTCAGCACCGCCACTGCGTGGTCGGCCAGCGTCCCGTTCACGATCACCACGTCGCCCGCCGAGGCCCTCTCGCCGCCCAACTCGACCCCCGGCGGGATCAGCCCCACACCGGCGGTGTTGATGAACAAGCAATCGGCAGCTCCACGCTCGACGACCTTGGTGTCTCCCGTCACGATGCGCGCGTCCGCTTCCTCGCATGCTATTCGGATCGAAGCCGTGATCTGCGCGAGCGTCTCTGTCTCCAGGCCCTCCTCGATCACAAGACCGAGAGTGAGCCCGAGAGGCCGAGCGCCCATGCACGCGAGATCGTTAACCGTCCCGCACACGGCCAACCGACCGACATCGCCGCCCGGGAACATGATCGGCGAGACTACAAACGAATCGGTGGTCATCGCGATTCGCTCGCCGCTCGGCAGTTCGAGGGTGGCAGCGTCGTTAAGTTGCGTCACGCCGTTCGCGGGGCCAAGGAGCGACAAGCAGTCGCCTATCAGGTCCTGCATCAGACGGCCGCCGCCGCCATGGCCCAGCAGTATGCGCGATCCCGATCCGATTGCGTCCGTCACCTACACACCTGTGCCTTTCTCCACATCGCTAGGCGCTCCGATATCGATACTCGGCCGCGCACGCGCCCTCCGATGACACCATGCACGGGCCGAGCGGCTTGTCCGGGGTACAGGACTTCCCAAATACCGGGCACTCCTTGGGCAACAGGCGCCCGCGGAGCATGTCGCCGCAGTGGCAGGCCGGATGCTCCTTCGCCTCCGACACTTGCAGGTCGAGCCGGTTCAGGACATCGAACTCGGCCCAATCCTCCCGCAACCGCAGCCCGCTGTCTGGGATGATCCCGATCCCACGCCACGAAGCCTCGCCGACTTCAAACACCGAGTAGATGGCTTCCACGGCACGACGGTTGCCCGCTTCAGTGACCGCCCTGCCGTAGGCATTCTCCACGTCCGCGTCACCACGCGCAACTTGCCCGAGAAGCCCACGTACAGCCAAGAGGATATCCAAGGGCTCGAACCCAGCCACGACACACGGGATGCGGTGTGTCTCCGCAACCGCGTGATAGGCGTCCGAGCCGATAACGACGCTAACATGACCTGGACAGATGAAGCCGTGGAGGTTGACGCCCTCCTCGGCCATAAGCGCGTGCATGGCCGGCGGCACGAGCTTGTGCGCGTCGAGAATGGACAGATTGCCGATGCCGGCTTTGCGCGCGGCTTGAAGCATCAGCGCGATCGTGGGGACGGTGGTCTCAAAGCCGACCGCGACCATCACGATCTCGCGGTCGGGGTTTTCCTTAGCGAGCTGAATGCAGTCCATCGGCGAGTAGACGACCCGCACCTGGCCGCCCGCGGCCCGGACCTCGGCTAGGCTCGCTTCGGTGCCTGGAACGCGGACCATATCGCCGAACGTGACGAGGATCGTGTCATCGCGCCCCGCAATCGCGAGAGCCAAGTCGATCTGCCTCGCGGCTGTCACGCAGACCGGGCACCCCGGTCCGGACACGAGCCGCAGGTCCTCGCCGATGGCCTGGCGGATGCCCGCGTGAGCGATGGCATGCGAGTGCGTCCCGCAGACCTCCATCAGGTGAGCCGGGCCGCCAATGCGCTGCGCCGCCCGGGCGGCGAGTTCGCGGCAGTCCGAAACGAGAGCCTCGAGCGCGATGGTCGGACCGGCGGCGACGCTCATGCGATCTCCTCATCCATCTGAGCCTTGAGCATGTCCGCTTCGGCGAGCATCGCCTGGGTCTCCAGAGCCTGCTCTTCATCCATCTTGTCGAGGGCGAAGCCCGCATGCACGAGCACCCACTCGCCTGCCGAGGCGTCCGGGCAGAGCGTCATCACGACCTTCACGGTCGCGCCGCCACCCACATCAACCGTGGCGGTGTCGTCGTTGAGTTCGGTGATCTTGCCCGGGACGGCTACGCACATGCGGCTACCCTCTGCGTGTCTCTGTCGTTGTAGGAGGGGTTTCAACCCCGACTGTCGCTGTTGCCGACACAAACGGCGTCGGGGTTGAAACCCCTCCTACAGTGATGCTGCAGCGATGACGGCCTGGCCAAGGCTGAGGCCGCCATCGTTGCAGGGGATGCTCTGGTGCGTGATCGGCTCCAGGCCGATCTCGATCAACTGGCGAGAGAGGCGGGTCAGAACCCACTCGTTCTGGAACGTGCCGCCGCTCAACGCAACGCGGGCGATGCCGGTCTCATCCGCCACGCGGCGCGCGACTTCGGCCAGCATCGCCACGAACGTGTTGTGGAACGCGCCGGCTATCTCACCGACCGACACGCCCCGCAGCAAGTCGTCAACGATCTCGCGGATCATCGGGCGCGGATCGATGACGAGCAGATCCGTGGCGTCGATTCCGTATGGGTAGACGCGATCCGTCGGGAGCGAAACCGCCTCAAGGCGTATGGCTGCCTGTCCCTCGTACGCGGATGTCTGCTGGATGCCCGTCAGCGCTGACACCGCGTCGAAGAGCCGGCCTGCGCTCGATGCAAGCGGGCAGTTGATGCCCTTCTCAATCATGCCCGATAGCGTCCGCCAGGCGGAACGGTCGAGACCACGCGTGAACGGGATGTCGATCGAGTCTGCGAAGTCCGGTCCGAAGGCATCAGCCATATAGGTTGCCGCGACGCGCCACGGTTCGCGTGCGGCTCGGTCGCCGCCGGGAAGGGGCACGTATCGCAGGCGAGCCTTCCGCTCGTATCCGGCGCGATCCGCGACCATCACCTCGCAACCCCACACGTTGCCGTCGTCCCCGAGCCCCGTGCCATCGCATACGACCCCAATGACCGGTTCTGTAACGTGCCGATCCGCCATGCAACTGACAATGTGCGCGTGGTGGTGCTGGACGCGGGCCAGCTCGACGCCCCGCTCGGCCGCAAGCGTCTCGGCGTGACGAGTCGAAAGGTAGTCTGGGTGCATGTCGCACGCGATCGCTTCGGGCTCCGCGCGCAGGAGCGAGAGCAAGTGCGCGACGGACTCTTCTAGGAAGCGAAGCGTCTCCGCGTCGTCGAGGTCGCCGATATGCTGGCTGGGGAACGCGTAGTCGTCTTTGGTGATGCAGAAGACGCTCTTCAGATGAGCGCCGAGCGCGAGGACCGACGGCTGGGGGCTGGGCAACCGGACCGGGAAAGGTGCAAAGCCTCGCGCTCGACGCATCAGGATCAAACCAGCATCTGTCGGTCGGACAACGGAATCATCGCAGCCCACCAAGATCTCCCGGTCGTGGTAGCAGAACGCATCCGCAATATGGCCGAGGCGCTCAAAGGCCTCGTCATTGCGGATGGCCAGCGGCTCATCTGAGAGGTTGCCGCTAGTCATGACGAGAGCGCGGAAGCCCCCGTCCGTGAGGATTAGCGAGTGAACAGGCGTGTACGGCAACATGACGCCAAGACAGGCACTATCAGGCGCCACCGAGGGCGCGATGTCGGAGTCGGGCAGCTTGGGCAGAAGCGCGATCGGCTTCTGTATGCCCATAAGAGTATCGACGGCGTGGTCCGGGACCTCGCAGAACGCGCGGATGGTGTCGATGTCCGGAGCCATGATCGCGAGAGGCTTCTCCTCGCGGTTCTTGCGCTCGCGAAGAGTGCGGACAGCGTCTTCGTTCGTCGCGTCGCAGGCGAGATGGAAGCCGCCAAGCCCCTTGATGGCGACGAGCTTCCCACATTTCAGAGCGGCGACCGTGGCAGCGAGAGCATCTTCGCGGAGCAGCTCACCGGCGTCTCCCTCGCGGAAGGCGAGGCGTGGCCCGCAGTTCGGGCAGGCGACGGGTTGGGCATGGAAGCGCCGGTCGTCGATGTCGTCGTATTCATCGCGACAGTCGTCGCACATCGGGAACGGCGCCATGCTGGTCATCGGGCGGTCGTACGGCATGCCGCCGATGATCGTGTAGCGCGGGCCGCAGTTGGTGCAGTTGACGAATGGGTGTCGGCGGTGCCGGTCCGAGGGATCGAGCAACTCTCGCTGGCAGTCGGCGCAAGTCGCCACGTCAGGCGAGACGAGGATGGGCCCGGCATCGCCCCGCTTGCTGGGCAGTATCTCGAAGCCGGTAGCGCCAAGCGGATCGAGCCTCTCGGTAATGCACTGCTCGATGAGCGCGATCGGAGGCTTCTCGGTCCGGAGGTCCGTGACGAAGCTCCGCAAGTCGACAGGCGAGCCCTCAATCTCGATGTCAACGCCGCCCGCGTAGTTGAGGACCGTTCCCGCGAGTTGGTAGCGACGGGAGAGGCGGTGGATGAATGGACGGAAGCCCACGCCCTGGACAATGCCCAAGACCCGGACGAGCCATCGCTCGACCTGGTGGGGACGGACCTGTTGTGTTACGCGAGTGCTCATCTGGCACCGACGGCCCAGGTATCTCGGGGCTGCGCCACGGCCTCAGCGGGCGTCGGACTGAATGGCCGTGTGAGTGGAGCCAAACGCTATTCCACGGACACGAGTTTGACCGCGTCCTGAGCCTGGATGGCGAGGCTCTGGCCTTCGCACTGCGGGCACGCGTCGATGTCCTCATCCATCTCAACCGCGCTGCCGCACTTGTTGCATTGGGCCAGGATCCCTCGAATTTCGACCTCCAGACGGACCTTGTCAAACTCGGTGCCTTCGGCTGCTTCGTGGAAGTGCTCAGCGAGGTGTTCGGGAGTGATCCCACCGAGTTCGCTCACCTGTAGGCGCGCGACCGCGATGGCTTCCCCCCGCTCTGCCTGCACTTTGCGCAAGGCATCTATGATGGCTTCCGCAAGCCCCGTTTCGTGCATGACTGCCAATCACCCATCGCCCGCATCGGGCGACTCTGTCCAGACTTTGTGAACGGTTTCACGAAGTCTGTTGTAGTTAGAGCCCGAGGGGCATCCGAAAATGCGTGGATCCCACTCGGGCTAGGACTGTTATAGGGGGTTCTACCCGGGGTGTCAACAGTAATCTTGAGCATCCCCTGATCGGCGTAGCACTCATAGTATATACGCGGTATAGCGTATTATAATCGGTTTTCCACGGAGACGCCAGAACGGAGCATCTCCGCCATTTAGTGGATGTTCAGTGGGCTCCATCATTTGGTGGAGCCTAGGACCAAATACCTACTCGGAATCCGCGTCATCGTTGCAGCAGAACTCGGTGACGAGACACTGGGTCCGGAACTTGCAGTGGCTCCTCGGTTGGGGGCATCGGCAGCACTCATCGCAGAAGCCGAGTCCGAACTTGTGGCAGACGAGCGTGGAGGGTCTGTCGGGGTGATTGCGGCAGACGGAGGTGGAGGGCGGCGTTGAGGCGGGCTTGTCGGATGTCACGATGAGAGGTTCGCTCCGCCGCCCGCGAGCGCCTCCGAATGAAGCGAGGCCGTCGGCGTCGCTCAGGCGTTCTGTCATGTGGGCGGGAGTTGTGCTATAATCGGTGCCCAATCACGCGACCAACCGAGAGTCCATGATGCCGTCGAGACACCCACATCTGGTCGTCCCGCTTCTTGCTGCGGCCGTGACCATCTGTCACGCCGATGTCTCGCCGCTGGTGCGCGGGGCGCAGCTACTGACGCAAGGACGGCCGCAGGCGGCGCTCGTTGAGTTCACAGCCGCGGTTGAGGATGATCCCGCGTCCGCCGAGGCGCACGTGGGCGTTGGCGCGGCGCACCTGCATGCCGGCAACACGACGCTGGCGCTCGAGGCGTTCAATCGCGCGCTCGAGGTCGACAAGACGTCGCGGCCGGCGCGGCTGGGCGTGGCAACGACGTTCTTCCAGGACGGCGCGTACGACAAGGCGCTTCCCCAGTATCGGTATTGCCTGGCGTTTGAGTGCGCGGAGCGCCCGGCCGTGAGAGCGGCGGCAGCGTGCGCGGCGTGCCTGCTTGGCCTCTACGAGGCAGCGGAGGCCGAGGCCGCCACGGCCTTGCGCGAGGACCCCTCGTGCGAGCTGGCGAGAGCCGTTGCCGGCGCCGCGTGGATCGCGCGCGGAGACCCCGACAAGGCCGCGGAGATTCTCGGCGCGGCGGAAGCGGCAACCGTGCGGGCCCAACTCGCTCCCCGCTTCGCGCTGGTGACGCCCTCTCCACTATTCGCGCCGACGGCCCACTACTACGTGACGAACGACATGTCTGACGAGGCGCGGCTGGCGTTCCTTGGCGATGGGGCAGCGACCGGGTATCCGGATTTCCACTCCGGTGAGGAGGCCGACGAAGGCCCAGGATATCAGGCGCCACCAGAGACCCGACAGGACGGATTCCACATCATCCGCCCCAGGCCCGGAACGGTGGTCGCGGGGAGCACGACGGTGACGGTAGCGATTCCGGAAGACGTCCTGGTCGACTACATGGCGCTGCTGGTGAATGACCGATTCCAGACAATCACGAACGCAGAGCCGTTTCGCATGGCGTTTGACGCATCGCGCTTGACCGAGGGCCAGCATCAGGTCCGCGTCGACGCGTACGGACCGTATGGCGACAAGGTGGCCTCAGCGGCATCGCTGGTCATCGTGCGCGGCGCGCGCGATCGAACGCTCTCGTATGAGGAGCAACTGGCGCGCAAGGCCGTCAGCCGACAGCTCGAGCACCTGCTGGTGGTGCGCGCAACCCCCGGTATCCGGTGGCAGTTGCTCGGCCACGCGCGACGGATGACGGACCGCCTCGAGGCGGCGGTACCGGCGTTTGAGGAGGCCTTCTGCCTCCAACCAACAGCGACGGGAATCCGGGCCGACTTATTGACGGCGTACCAGGAGCAAGGCCTGCAGATCGGCGCGGAGAGCCGCGAGATCCACTACGCTCCGGACGGCAAAGTGATCGCCCTGACATTTGATGACGGCCCCCACCCGCTGGTGACGCCACGAATCCTGGATCTGCTCGATCGAGCCGAAGTGAGGGCCACGTTCTTCCTCGTGGGCAAGCAAGTCGAGCTGTATCCTGAACTCGCGAGAGAGATAGTGGCGCGCGGCCACGAGGTGGGCTCGCACTCATACAGCCACGCTAACCTGCGCCAGTTCCCGAAGGTGTACGTGGAGCGCGAGCTGGTGAAGAGCCGGACGGCGATCCGCAAGGCGACGGGCGAGAGCGTGACGTTGTTCAGGCCACCGGGCGGGAATTACGATTCAGACGTGCGCGACGCGGTCGCGGAGACGGGCTTTACGACCGTCTTCTGGACCGCGAACATCGGCGAGTGCCTGGGTTGGGCGCCCGAGGCAACCGTGGATAAGTTCATGGCGGAGCTGAAGACCGGCGGCATTGTCCTCATGCATAACGGCGAGGACGGGTCGGTTGAGGTGTTGCCGGGACTGCTCGCGCGGCTGGCGCAAGAGCGGCGCCTGGTGGGGACGGTTGGGGCGTTCAGCGCAATGCCACGAGCGGGCGCGACCGGCTACGGTCAGTGATGTCAAGCGACACCCTCAGTATGAGACTCCTCCCACACGCCTGGTTCTTGGTCCTGCTCGCGTCGGCGAGCGGCGCTCAGCCGCTTGTTGACCCGCTTGCGGCGCTGCCGCTGCTGGACGTCAACGCGGCGGCATTCCCCCGCGCGAGCCTCGTGGATTTCGGCGCGGCCCTCGAGGCGCCGGCGGGCCGGCACGGGAGCCTGTTTGTCGGCAAGGACGGCAAGTTCTACTTCGAGGACGGGACGCGCGGGAGATTCTGGGGGATCAACGTCGCAAAGGACGCCGTCTTCGTGCCGAAGGACGTGATCGACCAGGCCGTGGCGTGCATCGCGTCGGCCGGTTTCAATCTGGTCCGGCTTCACCACGTGGATGGCGTCACAGGTCTTCTGCCGCCGGAACGAGCGGGCGAGGCGCAGCGGATCGCCCCGGACAAGCTGGACCTCCTGTTCTACTGGGTCCACGCGCTACGCGAGCGGGGCATCTATGTCTACCTCGACCTGCTGGACTTCCGGACGTTCCAAGAGGCGGAGGGCGTGGCGGAAGCGGAGGCGCTGGGCAGGGGCGCGAAGCCGGCGGCCGTGTTCAACGAGCGGCTGATCGAATTGCAGATCGACTACGCGCGGGAGCTGCTGTTTGGCCAGCCGAACCCGTACTCAGGCATCCCATTGGGATTCGACCCCGCGGTAGCGATGGTCGAGTTGTGCGATGAGAACGGTCTCTTCCGGTGGCTGAAGAAGCTGGACGAGATCCCAGAGCCGTACCGATCTGAACTCCGGAAACGGTGGAACTTCTGGCTGCGAGGGATCTACCAGACGACGGATACCCTCGCGCAGGCGTGGACGCGTCCGGATGGGAGATCGGCGCTGGGGGTGGACGAGAGCATCGAGGCGGAGTCGGTGCAGCTATCGCTGCCGAGATCGGCGCTGCCCGAGTTCCCGTCGCCGACGGGACACCCGATCGGCGGGCTGAGCACCCCGGCGCGCGAGCGTGACGTGGCGCGTTTCTTCCATGGCGTGCACCGGCAGTATTTCGCCCAGATGAAGACGGCGCTGATCGGCCTCGGACTCAAGGCCCCCATCACCGCGGTGACGGACTGGGACGACCCGGCGGATCTGTTGAGCATCACCGATGAGCTGGATTTCGTGGGCTGCAACTGGTACTACGACCACCCCGTCTTCAGCGCGAGTCGTGAATGGCGCGTGCCGAGTTTCTACGAAAACCGCAACTCAGTCGCCGACGATCGAGGCCTTGATTTCGCGCCATCAGCACTGAGAGCCGCCGTTGACGGCAAGCCGATCGTGTTGCGCGAGTGGGGAGCGTGCTGGCCCAGCAAGTTCCGAGGCGTCGGGTTGCTGGAGGGCGCCGCCTACGCGGCGCTGCAAGACATCGACGCGATGATCATGTTCACTTACGACACGCGCCCCGACCGGCGACGGATCGAGTACTTCGACGTCAGCAGCGATCCCGTCCGTTGGGGCGTGGCAGGGATTGCCGGGGAGATCTACCGGTCGGGGGCGGTGTCGCCCGCGACCAAGCACGTTGCCTTCGCGGCATCCAGGGCAGACGCGCTCGCAGCCCGGAGGCGGTCGCCGGCCGCGGCGAGCTTGACGCGGCTCGGGTGGACGTCGCAGGTCAGGCAGCACGTGTTCGATCAGACGGCTGACGTGGAGCGCGACCTCGTTGTCGCAACAGGACAGCTACCCTTGGCATATCCTGGGGAGCGCGTCCTCTTCCCAGGGAGTCCGTCGTTGGCAGCGCTGCAGATGAGTGGATATGGACTGATCCCTCGGGATGCGTTCGCGGCGTCGCACGTGTTCGACGGTTTTGCGTACGACGCCGGGCAGCAGGCGGAGCTAGCGGAGGGGCTGAGGTTCGAGGTGGCGGACCTGGAAGCGGCGGGGCTGCAGCCGATCGGGCTGAGCGAAGACGGGGCGTTGGCCGGAGGGCGGGGCGGCCCGGGCGGGCTCGTGCTACGTGCCTGGTGGCGCCCCGGG
>CAZKUN010000104.1:0-29269 GCA_964555935.1 uncultured Armatimonadia bacterium
AGACAGGCATTCAAGCTTCATCTCTGGGTCTGTCTCCGTCCGGCGCGCGCGGGATAGGCACGATGACGCCTTCCATCCCGGGCATGGCTCCGAAACAGGCAACCACTACACTCGGGATGATCGCGCCATCGGGGCGAGAGCAGTCATCCCCCAATCCGCACCACCCGTCCCGGCTTTGTCTGGATGATGGCCGAGGCGTCGAGGGCCTTCGATAGGGAATGGCATTCTTGCGCTCGCACATTCCGCGTTTGGTCGCGACCACGCTTAGCATGATCGCCAGTAGGGCCGCGTTTCTCACGGGGCATCCTCCGGGAGCGGGGTGCGCGGTAATTGGCGGAGGCGAACGCAGCCACCTGCATCAGAATCAGAAGCCCCCAAACCTGTGGCAGGCAGGGCCCACCGCCTCGCCTACCCATTGACCCGCTCAAGGGTTAGGCGCGATTCCCAGAACCCCACAGATCCGGTCCTGCGGCGAGATCACACTGGATCCTCTAACCCTTTGGCTCCGGTCGGGCGCTGGCTTTGTGATTGGCGAGAGGACCACGAGACGCCGACAGCGAACTTCGGCCACGCCTCGCCTTCCGGCCATGGAGGGCAGGCCCCAAGCGTAGCCTGTAGACTAGCATCGACACCCAGGGAGTCCGAATGTGATACGTTCCACCACAGCTCTGTTTGCGCTGTTGCTCCTCGCGTCACTGCCAACGGCTGCAGCGGAGGGACCCGAAGTGTTGGACCCGAGTCAGAGGGAGTTCCTCGGAGACCTCATGCGTGATACGTGGAACTTCATCGACTACGCGTGTGATCCCATTACCGGTATCCCACAGGACTACCAGGCCCGCGGCGCGCACACGAACAGCACGCCCGTGGGCCTCTATATTGCCAGCGTGGCGATCGCCAATCGTATTGGGATGCTCACGGAGGACGAAGCGACCGCCCGCTTCGACAAGGTCTTCACCTCAATGGAGAGGCTGCATCAGGAACACGGGTTCTTCCCCAACTTCTTCCCCGTGGACCTAAGCTCGATACCCACTGACGGCGTGATGATCATCTCCGACTACAACTTCTACCCCGCGGGTCTCGTCATCGCCCGCCAGGTGTGGCCGCAATACGCAGAGCGCATTAGCGCGTACCTGGACTCAATTGAGTGGGACCGTCTGTACGTCGACGAGACCAACCAGATCGTTGCCGGCTATGACCTGGCCGCCGAGGAGGCGTCGATCATCGGTCTTTGGCTGGCCAGTGACGCGCGGTGCGCCGTGACGATGATGATCGGCGCTGGCGCCGTCCCTCCCAACGTGTGGGATGACATGATACGAGGCCCGATGGAGACCAAGACCGGCACGATCTACCAGCCCGGCTTCTCATTCGGCGTCACCTACATCGCCGCGATCACTGGGCTCTTCCTGCCCGAGAGAGACACAGAAGTCGGCGAGACGGTCGGTAACCTCGGCTGGTACCAGTATCTGTTCTCCCGGAGGCGCGGCTATCCGGTGTGGGGGTGGTCCAACTGCAATATCCCCGGTCGCCACTACACAGCGGGCGGCTATATTCCCGAATGGACAGTCACGCCGCATGCGCTTGCTCTGCTGATCGACTACTACCCGCGCCACGTCACGGCTGCGCTTCAGATGATGCAACAACTCGGCGGCGCCGTCCCGCCACCGGGCTACCCGGATGTGGAGTGGGGCCTGCGAGGCTGCTATGACGTGGAGATGGATGTCTGGGGAGAGAAGTGCCTGCAACTGGAGCAGGGGATGATGTTCCTTGCGCTGGCGAACTTCCTCCACGACGGCATCGTGCGCAACATCTTCGCCGGCGACCCGCTGATCGCACGAGGTCTTGAGTTGTCAGAGTCTTACATCCAGCACGACCCCGAGCTGCTTCGGCGCTGGGAAGAGCGGGACGCGACCCCGTTCGAGGCAACGCCAGCCGCCGACACAGGCGCCCGCGAAGCGCAAATTACCGACGTGCTTGAGGCTGGCAAGCTCTACTCCCACCAGCCCGAGGCGCTTGATGTCACCCGGCAAGATGGCGCGGCGGTGGTCACGATCAGTGGCGACGAGGTCTGGGAGGCCCTGGCGTTCGGGATAGCGATCCCGACGACTGGCATAGAGCACTTGGACCGGATCGAGTTCGATATTGAGGTCGTGGAGAGCGACAACCCCGAACCGGGCTTCCTGCGCATCATCCTGGCGGACAAGTTCGGGCAGAGCCGCTTTGCATGGATTGAACTCGATCCGCAGGAGCGGAAACACACGCTCCCCGCCCGCGAGATCTGGGGCTTCTTCCTGGACGACGACAACCTGGCCAGCATGACCGTGCAGTTCCACCGCGAGCCGTGGTTCTATCCATGGCACAACTTCAGAAGCCAAAGCGCGACGATCAACTTCCACAGCATCAATGTGCACGCGGGTGGGTGAAGGTCCCGCGCCTTCCATAACAGCTGCTAACCCTTGACCCCTGTGAGGGTGATGCCCTGGATGAAGGTGCGTTGGGCGAGGAAGAACAGGATGATGATTGGGATGGTCATGACGGCGGTGACCGCCATGAGCATGCCGGGGTAAGAGCCGTACTGGCTCGAGAAGCTCGCGAGGCCGATTGAGAGCGTGTACTTGCTCGCGTCGGAGAGGTAGATCAGCGGGCCGACGTAGTCATTCCACGTGTTCATGAAGGCGAAGAGACCGACCGTCGCCAGCGCGGGCTTGGCGAGCGGCATGATGATCTTCCAGTAGATGCCGAACTCACTGCAACCATCCACGCGCGCGGCGTCGGTGAGTTCGTGGGGGATCGTCATGAAGAACTGGCGCAGCAGGAAGATGAAGAACGCGTTGCCGAAGAACGCAGGCACGAACAGCGGCAGGAAGCTGTCGACCCAGCCGATCTTGGCGAAGACGACGAACATGGGGACCATGGTGACCTGGAACGGGAGCATCATGGTGCCGATGATGATGTAGAACAGGACGTTCCGCCCCCGCCACCGTACCCGCGCGAGACCGTACGCCACCAGCGAGCAAGAGATCAGCGTACCGAAGACGACGAGCCCGCAGACGAGCAGCGTGTTCAATAGGTACTTGCCGAAGGGGATGAACGTCAACCCAGCCGGGTAGTTGTAGGTGAGCTTGCGGAGGATGACCTGCCACCGGGAGGCCGGGAGCACAGTCAGCGTGAGCGACGCGGAGCCAGGCTCGCTGGGCTCGTCTCCACTCTCGAGCAGGCGGAAGGTGCCCCAAGGGATCTCGCCCTCGGGGTCGCGGATGAGGATGACCTCTTCCCAACTCGCGTTGGACAGCAGGATCGGCCGGTCGGTGCGGTAGGCGCCGTCGGGCGTCCGGAGCAAGACATCGACCTTGCGCCAGGACCGGTCGCCGTGGAGGTCGATGGTGAGGTTGCGGAAATCCGAGACGTCCGGCGTCCAGTGGAAGTCGGTCCACAGATTGCAGCGCACGCGGCGGCCCTTCAATGTCTTGATCTCAAACAGGTAGGCGGGTTGCCCGGCGACTTGTTGCTGCCGGGTCTTCTCGACTACCGACGCGAGCCACTTTGCGTCCACCCCTGCCGCATCACCAGCGTCGGCCTCGCCCTGGAAGGCAATATCCCCGAGCGCCAGTTGTCGGTATGCGGCGCCGAAGGCCTTCTCCATTGACGTTTCGGAGTTCTCGCGAGCGTGGTCGAGCATCGCGTCCGCGCCAGCTTCCATGACGGCCGACGGCATTCCGGCGACTGACTCAGCCAGCGTGCCGCGCTGCGCGGCGGCGCGATCGTCGGCATGCCCCGACGACCAATGGAAGGTCGCCTCCCACGTATCGTCCACGACCTGGTGGGCGATGGCATCCAACTTGGGCTCCACCTGAGACCACGTGCTCTCCGGGCATTCCTCAGGGCGTTTCACCGCGTCGTAGTGGTGGACATCGAAATAGGGCGAGACCTTGGAGTAGTAGGGAATGTCGGGAAGCCACTCCGGCGGAAAGGCGCGGATCTGATCGTCGGACTTCAGCGATGAGCCGACGAGCCAGAACAGCGGCAGCAGGAAGATAGAGCTAAAGACAACGAGCAGCGCGTGAAGCGCAATCGTCTGCCACAGCGGCCGGCGCCGGCCTCTGTCTCGAGATGAGCCAACTCGTGGCTTTCTCATAGCAAGCTACCCCTTCTCCCCAGCGGCATAGTAGACGTGCCGCGCTGACGTGCGGAAGATGAGGACCGTCGCGGCGAGGATCAAGAGGAACAGGATCCACGCCATGGCGCACGCGTAGCCCATCTTGAAATCGAAGAACGCGACCTGGAAGAGGTAGAGCGAGTAGAAGAGAGTCGAATCGACCGGGCCGCCCTGACCGTTGGTCATGACATACGCCGGGGTGAAGAACTGGAACGCGCCGATGAGCCCCATGATGAAGGTGAACAGCAGATGCGGGCTCATGAAGGGCACGGTGATCTTCCAGAGCCGGTGCCACGGCCCCGCGCCATCGACCTCGGCGGCCTCGTAGAGTTCCTGCGGCACGTCCTGCAGCCCGGCGAGGTAGATGACCACCGCGCCTCCGACACCCCACACGCTCCAGAGGATGATGGCGGGCTTGCTCCACGCGGGATCGGCCAGCCAACCGGGCGGCTCGCCGAGGTGGAGGAACTGAAGCATGGGCCGAAGGACAGCGTTGATCGCGCCGGACTGCGGGTTGAAGAGCCAGAGCCATAGGACCGAACTCGCGACCATCGGCACGATTGAGGGCACGTAGAAGAACGTGCGGTAGAGCGCGAGACCCTTGAGCCTCGTGTTCAGCAGGATCGCCAGTCCCAGCGCGACGACAATTCCCATCGGGACGGCGACGATGCCGTAGTAGCCCGTGTTGAGCAGCGACTTCCAGAACAACTCGTCATGCGCGAGATGAGTGTAATTCCCCGCGCCGACGAACTTCGGCGGGCGCAAGACGCTGTAGCGACAGAAGCTGTAGACCAGCGACGCGACGATCGGGTAGGCCATGAACAACAGCAGGCCTAGCACCGACGGCGAGCAGAACGCCAGCCCTCGCCACAGTTGTCGTCTCGCGGATTTAGCCAATGCCAATGGGGTCACCCGAGTAGTTCCGGCGTCTCAGAGACTGAGTTCTACGCGAAGAAGGAGAGGACCTGTTGAGGGTGGGACTCGGAGCCGCGTGACTACCCCGTGTACTCAAACCACGCTGGGGCTGGGCCGTAGAGCGCATCCAGGGGCGGGATGAACTCAGCCTCCAAGTATTTGACTACGGCCGCCGCGTTCTCCGCGACCTTGTCCATGGTCTCCTGGCTGTTGATGTCCATCCGCGAGTGAGCTTGGTGGGGGGTGAAGCGAAAGGTCACCGTATGGCGCCACATCGGGCCGGCGTAGGTCATCATTGCGCTCATCGCCTGGGACATTGGGCCCATGTCAAATGACAGCGTGGCTTCATTATGGCTGGGCATGCGCTTCTTGTAGGTCGACGCGCCACGTCCACTCAGCTTGGTATTGCGCTTGTAACCGATGGGACGAAGTGCGGCGGTGAGGGGCTTCTTGGCGGTCACCGACGGCGCGTCGACCACCCGCCGCGCCTCGGGCGGGAGCTTGTGAGGGAGGTCGATCCCCGTCATGTCGCCGTCGGTGGTCTTCCTGATAGCTGTGACGATCTCGTAGCCGTTCGGGTAGGCTTCCGCCAACGCGCGGCCTCTTCCGGCGAGGGCGCCGCGCACGGCGACGAGAGGTGTCGTTTGCCCAGCCGGTCCAGCGGCTCGGCGACGCCCGCCGGCAACGGCGGCAGCTCCTCGGCATCCCTCGGCGGCGGATCCACCTCAACCGTCGCCACCAGATACAGGTCCCGCCCGCTCCCCCCCCAGTCGCTCAACAACGTGACCGACGGCCGAAGGCAAGACGCCGGATGTGGCGCGGGGGTATTGGGGAATTGGCCGCGGGGACCCATCGGCGACGCCGGCGGCGCCACCGGCTCGCCAGAGCCAGACCAGTCGATCTCATCGAAGACGAAGGCTGCCCGCCAGAAGGGGTATCTGCGAGGGATGCCCTCGGCGATTGCCCCCAGGATGTCTGCGTCGGCAAGGCCGAACTCGCCGTTAGGGTCCGCCTGTTCCCAGGCACCAGTGAGGTTCGTCAGGATTGGCACCGTTAGGGTTCCACTGCCACGCACCAACTCATCCGCGCTGTATCGGGCGAGACCCGGGAATCGTTTGAGCACCCGCGCGCACGGCGAGACGGACGCATGGGACTCATCACTCAGGTAGAACCGAATCGGTTGCTCGTCGCCACGGACGCTGCGGACAGCTTCGCGCACGCGTTGGAAGAGCGCGCCGGTGTTCCTCTCCGGTTTGGTCAGCCGGTACTCATATTGGTGGAACAGCCTCATCGTCTCCTCCCCACTCCGGGTTTGCCACCGGTGGCTTCAGCGGGCCACGGGCGAGGACCTGCCAGGGCTACGCGCCAATGAACGACGGTCGGGCAGGATGATCAGGTTGGATGGGGAAGTGGGCAGCATGTTTATCGACTGCCACTGTCACGCCTATCGGATTCTCCCGCCGGTGTACTCGTTCTCGACTCCTGAGCAGGTGATCGAGCGCTTCGACGCGGAGGGAATTGAGAGGGGCGCGCTGTTGCCCATCGTGAGCCCGGAGATCTACCTCCCGCAGGCGAACGAGGACATCCTCGAGATGGTCGAGCAGTACCCCGACCGGTTCTTCGCGTTCTGCAACATCGACCCAAGGGCGATTACGAACTCCCCGGAGGCGCCGTTGGGCGATCTCCTGAGGCACTACAAGGATCAGGGCTGCCGGGGCATCGGCGAAGTCATGCCCAACATGCCGCTCTGGGACCCGAAGGTGCAGAACCTCCTCCGACATGCCGAAGAGGTGGGCCTGCCGGTGACCACAGACGGGTCGGATGTGGTGACGGGTGATTTCGGCCTTTACGACGACCCCGGACTCCCACAGCTCGAACACACATTGCAGCGCTTCCCCAACCTCGTCATGCTGGGACATGGGCCGGTATTCTGGTCGGAGATCGCCCGCTTGGAGACGCCCGGCGAGAGGAGCTACGTCTTCGGCCCCGGAGGCGGGCAGGTCGGTCGGTTGGCGAGCGGCCCGGTGAAGGAAGAAGGCGTTATCCCGAAGCTCCTGCGGCTGTACCCGAATCTATACGGGGACTTGGCCGACTCGACGGCGCACAACGCGCTGGCGCGAGACCCGGAGTATGGACCGAAGTTCCTGACCGAGTTCCAGGACCGGATGCTGTTTGGGACGGACTTGTGCTACCCGGACATGCGGGTCGACCTCGTTGGCTTGCTGATCGACTGGCGCGAGACTGGGAAGATCAGCGAGGCGGTCTTTCAGAAGGTGGCGCGGGAGAATGCGGTGAGGCTGTTTGGGTTGGAGTGAGCGGAGAGGGTCGGGCACGCAACGCGAGGGACGACGACAGGCGGGACGCCTGTCCTACGACGGCGAGGGCTGAGGTTAACCCCCCGGAAGCGAGATACTACGGTAATGTCAGATCAACAGACACTTCGTGCCGGCGTGGCCAAGAGCGACATCACCGCGAGCGGCGTGGCTGTCAACGATCCGCTCTTCGCAAAGGCGCTGGTGCTGGACGACGGGAAGACGCAGGTGGTCATCATCGCGATGGATGTCGTCGCGCTGGCGATGATCGGTGACGTGAGCGATGACTTCATGCCGACGCTGCGCGGGCGCATCGAGGAAGAACTGGACATCCCCGGCGACCACGTCCTCGTGAACGCCTCCCACACGCACCCACCAGGCCGGATGCTGTGTGATGGCGGCGAGTTGGTGGCTCGGACGTTCGATGCCGTCCGCCGAGCGCAGCAGAACCTTGAGCCGGTCACCGTTGGCGCGGGCGTTGGGCATGAGGACCGGTTCATGCTCAACCGGACGCTGAGGCTGAAGAACGGCAAGGGCCACACAATCCGACACGCTAACCCATGTCCGCGCGACGATGAGGTCGAGAGTCTCGGACCGATCGACCCCGATATTGGCATCCTCCGCTTCGATCGCGCGGACGGACGGCCTGTGGCGGTGATATACAACTTCGCCTGCCATCCGCTGCTCGGCGTCCCCGGCGGCGCCCTCACGGCCAACTTCCCGGGCTTTGCATCAGAGGTGATCGAGGACAATCTCGACGGGACTATGGCGCTGTTCCTGCAGGGAGCCGGCGGGGACGTTACTGAGGTGCTCTACAAAGACGTCACTCGCGCGCGCGACTCCGAACCGGTCGGCAGGATGCTGGGTCTGAGCACGCTCAAGGCGCTTCAGGACATCCACACCGACGGCGCGGACCTGAGTGTTGCCCGGGTTGAACTCGACCTGCCCCGCCGGACCGACATCCCCGAACGGCTGGCTGAGCTGGAGGCGGAGCGGGATGCGCTGCTAGCGGGGCTGAGAGGCACAAGCCTGAGTTTCAGGACGTTCCTGCCGCTGTACATCAAGCACGCGCTGAACCCCGACTTCCCTTCGGACTACTCCTATCGGTACATGCACGATGAGGCGGTCGGCAGCGTCGAACGACAGGCGGTGGACGCCGAGAACCGGGGCAACGTTGACAAGTACCTGAGCAACATCGACGCGATGGAGCGGCTGGCCAGGATCCAGGACAAGATGGGGACGCACAGGACGCATCAGGCGATCAACGACGCGTCGGGCGAGGCGACCATCCGGACCGAGGTGCAGGGCATCCGGATCGGTGACTGCGTTCTGGTGACGTCTCCGGCGGAGGTCTGCGTTCAGGTCGGCCTCAACGTCAAGCGCGATTCGCCCTACGAGCACACGTTCATGTCAGCGTTCTCGAACGGGTACGTGCATTACGGCGCCCCCGCGGAGGACTATGCCATGGGCGGGTACGAGGTCACGGAGTGCCTGCTGGCGCCGGAGTGGCAGGAGATGTTCGAGGAGGCGGCGCGCGAGGTCATCGCGAGGCTCTAAGGGGTCTCGGGCTCGCCAGCTTCCACGAAGTCGAGGATCGGAGTCCAATCAATGCCGAGAATCGGCGCGTCGTGGCCGCCACCGGCGATCTCAGTATAGTCGACGCGGCCGCCGAGTTCCTGGAGACGGATGACGAGCCTGCGGGTGGCGTCGATGGGGATCGACTCATCGGCCGTGCCGTGAGATATGACGACCGGCATGGTGAGCCTGTCGGCGTGCTGGAGCGCGGAGCGAGCCTCGAGTTCGGTGGCGAGGCCATGTCCGTCGATCTGATAGTGCATCCGGATCGCAGCCGAGATGTTCGCGTGAACGGGACGGTCAGACGCCGCGGCGAAGGCGTAGTAGCTCTCCATGTCGCCGGCCGGGCAGAGGGCGATGACGCCGTCGATGAGGTCTGGTCGGCGGACGGCGAAGACGAGCGCCGATGAGCCGCCCATTGAGCCGCCGGAGAGGTAGACCTTCTTGCCCGGGTACTTCCCACGCAGAATGCCGATGAGATCCGCAAGACCATCCTCCCCGAGCTGATTCATCCACGTGTTGCCACCGTAGTAACCGCAGACATAGGCCCAGTTGCGGCGCGAGCACTCCCTTCGCAATTTGCCGAAGGCGTCCTCGTAGATCCCGGGCGTCATCCCCTGAGTCTCGTCGGAATAGTGCCCGTGGAGGTAGATGAGGACGGCGGTGGGATCGCCCTCGGCGAGCTGCATCAGATATGGCCACTTGGAGCCATCGGCGGAACAGTTGAAGACCTCGCGCGTGGGTTGAGGGAGCGCGTCGTCGGCGAAGGCGGCGGGCATGAGGATCACCGTGAGGATGATGGGCGTGAGGCGAGTGAGCATGGCGGTGGCTCCAGGACAGCTCAGGCGGAGGCGTCTTCGGCGGCCAGCGCGCGCTCAAGATGGAAGATCTGGTCCGGGTCGAAGCGACCGCGCTCGCTCAGGATGGCCCAGTCGCTCATGTGCTCGAGCGAGCGGCTTCCCCGGTCGCCCTCGTGGAGGTCGGATATGCCATAGGGCTCGTTGATGAGCGTGGCATCCAACTGGTCGTCAGCAATAGAGTGAACTTGGAACCACAGGTGCTCGCGGGCCGGCTCGTCATCATCATCGTCGAGCATGGCCGGATTGTCGATCGGCAGGCCGAGTTTGACGAGAAACACCCAGTCGTCCGTGTCGCCACCGAAGCGCTGCTGGATCTCTGCAAAACGCTCGAAACGCTCCCTGGCCAGCGCGGCCATCCGGTCGGTCTCGGTGGTCGAGAGTTGCAGCACGGGATTGTTCTCGAGCGCGCGCGCGTACTTGGCCGGGTTCCCGTATCTCTTGACGAGCAGCCCGGACTTGGGGCGCAGCAGGATCCCCGATGGCAGGTTGTGCCCCTGCTCTCGGTCCTCGTCAGCGGACCACATGCCCTTTGGCACGTGGCGGATTGCCTCTTCCCACGGAAGCCAGACCAACTCCAGACCTTGCCCCACCGCGAAGGTCTCGCCCGGCGGAGGCGTGCCGAGGTCGAGGAAGGCCATCGCGACGGCGTTCATCAGATCGCCGAGGGACTCAGCGCCCACGGGCGGGATGTCGACCATCTCCAGCTCGACGGTTCCGCAGCGAAGGAGACCGTGCGTGTGGAGCCAACCGTTGCCGCCCTCATCCGGGCCGACGGCATGCATCCGGAACATCACCAGAGGCGATGGCGGAACGCTGGAGGAGGCGACGTCGCGGACCCACGCGGCTGAGTGCACGGCGGTGGACGCGGGATCGACAACGATGATCGCGTCCGGAGCCGCGACGGCGAGGATCTGAAGCTGACGGTGGTAGTCCCACAGCGCCCGCTCGCCGAACTGAGTCTCCGTGCCGATGACCCACTTGGCGCCATCAATCGCGGCGCGCTCGTCGTCGGTGAGGCTGGTTTCGAGTTCAGTCGGCGGGTGGTCCTCGGGGGCCTTCTCGAGCCAGACATCAACGCGCATCGGATCGTCGCGCTCCGGGAACCGGATGGAGGCTGTCTGGCGCCAGATGGCCCCCTGTTGTCGCGGCGCGCTGGCGATCTCGAAGCCCTCCACGGCAAGCCCCGACTCGCGAAGGAGTGCCTGGACGCCCGAGACGCCCGGCTCAGGCGAATCGGCGGGAAGCAACGCGAGGACGATCGACGGCGCGAGTTCGGCCGCCGACTCGAGGAACATCTCGTAGACTTCAGGCATCTTCATCCGGGACCTCCCTGGACAACGCGGGCCCAGCGTTCGTTAGTTCACTCGGACGTACTTGCGTCCGATGGTGCCCGAGGCCAGCTCCTCAACACGAATCTCCCATAGTCCTGGGCGGTCGTTCGGGGCCACATCGTACACGACCTGAAGCCGGCCGCCAATGGTGGCGTAGTGACCGCTGGTCTCAGCCGGGATGCCGTCGGGATCGAGGATCTGCACGTGGACGGGCACGACCGCGTCGATGGGATCTCCCGCCACGTCGGCAACCGTGAGATCAGCGCTGAGCGCATCGCCTCGGGCGGCGGAGTCGGGCGCGTCTACGGAGACCGCTGCGATCGCGTCGGGCGTCACCATGAGGAGCTGTCCGCCGCCGGGCTCAACGTGCACGTCTATGCTGAGCTTGCCGTCCTGAACCGTCGCCGCGACCTGCCTGCCGGCGACGAGATCGTAGACGACTCCGGCACCGCGCGCGACAGTCACCGTCGCGTCCGACGGCAGCCCTTGCTCCATCACCAAGCCGTGGTGGCCGACGTAATCGCCGAACTCGCGGTGGTCGTTGATGAGGAAGACGTAGTCGGTGTCGGAGAAACGCCGGTAGCGCGGGACGACGTCCGCGTTCGTCGAGTCGGCGTAGCGCGTGTAGTGGCCGCTTAACTCCTCGCGGAGTTTCGCCGCGAGGGCCTGAAGCGCGGCCTTGTCGTCATCGGCCTGCCTGGTCCGCTCGTAGGCGATCAAGATGATATCGGGGGTGATGGCCGGGCAGAGCCGCTCATCACCGACGATGATCCCGCCACGATCCTGGAAGGCCTTCACGCGCTCGACGACGCCGGCGGTCAGGACATCGCAATCGGGCATAACGAGGACCTTGAAGTCATCCAGCCCGCGGTCCATGACCGTCTCGTCGAAGACGATCTCCGTCTGCAAGCGCGCCCACTGGCAGACGAGGTACATGTCGCCGATCCAGGTGTGCCCCCAACCGTACGTGCCGCGCCGGGCGAACATCTCCGAGGCGAAGCTCTGCAGCACGGCGACGTCGGCTTGGACGTCGGGGACTTGGCGGAGCGTCGGCCCGAGCGGCTGGACCACCTCGCGTACAAGGCGAGTGAGTTCGTGCTGCGTCTGCGGGTGAGTGTAGCGGTAGGCGGAGGTGCTGTCGGTCGGCACGAGCGACTGCCAGCCGTGGTACATGATGCCCTTGATGGGGCGGGCGATTTTGGTCCAGAAGGCCTCGCGAAGCTGCATGGGCGAGATCGTCACGAAGGCGGCGTCGGGGTCGGTGTCTTCCCAGACCGTCTGAGCAGCGACTTCGTCCTGGCTCTCCTCGCTCATCGGCGCGGTCTGAGACCGATACCAGATGATCTGGGTCATCTTCATCAGGTCTTGCGCGTCACCGGCGCCGCGGGCCATTGCCGCGAGTTCATCCGTCACGGTGCCGATCCGCAGTGGGTCGGGGTACGAGTACGTCCATTGGGAGACGTAATCGACGCCTCCGCCCGTGCCGTAAACTTTGGCGACGCGCACGGCCGGGTCGTGGAACGTCCAGAGGTCGTCGCGACCGGTCGATTTCAGCCCGTCGTGAAGGGCCGTGTTGAGTGCGTTCCAGCCGTCGCCATGCTTCCAGTACCACTGGAGATAGCGGTAGATCGGGTCGTCGTCCGCGATGACACGATCCGCCGGGAAACCGTCGATCCTGGCGTGGTCGACGCCGTTCTTGGACTGCACCTCGTCGGGGATCTCAAGGCCCGTCGCCTCGCGATACGCCGCGAGATCGTGTTCGTGGAAACAGGGGTTGGCCTCGCCACGGACCTCAGTGTGAATCATCGCGCTGTCAAGGGCTGGGAAGTCGCCGTAAGTCTGCGCGACCGATGCGCCGACGTTGTAGCAGAACTCCTTCGCCTCGGGGAAGAGGCCGCAGATGTCGTGCTTGGCATAGTGCTCGCCATCGCGCCCGACGCGCCGGTAGTCCTCGTTCTCTCGGAGCCAGCGGCCCGGCGATAGCGACGCGCAAGTTCTGATGCCCGCGACTAGCGCCGCGTCAAGGTCGGCGTGGCGGTCGGCGATGTGATCGGGCTGGTTGGCCGCGGTCGGCGCGCCCGCATCCCAAATCGTGCCGAAATCAGCGCCCAGTCCGAGCGCGTGGGTGAAGCCGATGCGCTTGAGGCGGTCGAGTTCATCGGTGATGGCCGTCCACCCGACGCCCCACATCAGCACCGGCATGCGCTCGGGGTTGGGGCGGGCGGCGATGTAGACGGGGACGGACCGCTCGCTGACGACCGGCGGATCGCCGGGGATCTCAAGAGCCACGCGGAGCTCGTACTCCGCCGGGCGCAGGGACGTATCGAGCAGGTACTCGACGACATGCGTCGCTCTGGGCTCGACGTTAGGAACGGGGAACTCCTGGGCGCCGATCCCCGCGACGGAGACAGTCATCTTGGCTCCTGCCATCGGCGCGCGGTCGAGGTTGGTGACCTCGACACGCAGCGGAGGCGCCTGCTCCATGCGCAAGTATGCCTTCCGGGCCGTCGCCAAGCGAGCGCCGGCCCGGCCGAATTCCACGGCGAGATTTGCGATTCGTACCTGGTCGATGACCCCAGGGAAGCCATGGTAATAACTCCCTACCCGATCGCCGATGGACAGCGCGCGGGTGCCGGGCGCGACGGACGTTCGGCCAGCCGCCATGCCCCCGCCGGCGGGGAGCCCATCGATGTACAGATCAAGCCCGCCCGCGCCATCGTAGACCATGGCGACGTGATACCATCGGGCTGCCTCGAAGACCTGAGCGCGGGAGCTGAACCAAACGGTCTCATCGCCGAAGCCGAGACCCGCGCGCAGCCGCCGGAGGCCTTGCGTGTCCGCTGCGCTGAGGATGAGCTGATAGCCGGTGTCGTCGATGTACCGGTTGTCGATGAGGAAGCTCTCCGGGTAGCCATCGAGATCGTCGCGGGGTTGGATGTGCATCTCGATGGTGAAGGCGCCAGTGGGCGTCAGCGCCGGATTGGCGGGCACGACCGCGGCGTACTTCTCATCGATGTCGGGCCACCCGCGGAATGACTCAAGTCCGCCGCCGAAGCGGCCGTTCTCGCTGAGGGCGGCGCCGGTGAGCGTCGCCGCGTGACCGTTGCCGGAAGCATCGTCACCCTCGGCGCCGACGCCGAACTGCCAGAGCGCCACCACATGAGCGCCCGTGGCGTCGTCGCCGGCGTACTCCGCCTCCCACGGCTCGCGCAGGCGCGGAGCGTCCTGGGCGCGCGCGTGGCACGGGATGATAGCGAGTAATCCGCACGCGAATATGACGCGTCTCATGGGAATCACCGTTTCCGAAGGAGTGGAGTGGTGATTAGGCGCGGAAGGGCGCGGGACCTTGCGGGAGACGAGGACATGAGGAGGCCGGCGACCAACCCGAGGGCGAATCTGACACTGATTGAAGGGACGGGCTTACCCATGCTTGCAGCGCTTCTCATCGCGACCACATGGTGCATCGCTGACGATTGGACGCCACCCAACCTCGCGCAAAACGCCGGGTTCGAGGTGGTGACTGACAGCGGCAACGCGCAGGAGTGGTCTCAGTACGAGAGCGTCGAGGGCGTCGCGCATTCGGGCGAGCGGTCGCTCTACTACGAGAACACGGACGAGGATCGGTACGTGCTGAGCAGCCAGCCCGTCACGCTTGAGCCGGGGAAAGCGTACGAGGTCAGCGTCTGGATCAAGACCGAGGGCGTTGAGGGCGACGACAGCGGCGCGACGATCTGCCTGGAGTGGTACGACGCGGATGAGAAGTACTTGGGCGGCCACTACCCGGCGGGCTTCGGTGGGACGAATGACTGGCAACTCCTCGAGGTGCGGGGCCCGCGCGTGCCCGAGAAGGCGACTCGGTGCAGCGTCGTCTGCTACATGCGCAAGGGAATCACGGGGAAGGCGTGGTGGGATGATGTAGAGGTCACGCAGTACCGCGAGCCTCCACTGACCACGCTGCTAACCCGGCCGAACTATCGCGGGCTGGTGACGCCTGACATCAGGCGAATCGAGGTGACGTCGGAGCTGCAGATGGCCGATTGGCACATGGGCGTGGATGGCGTGACCTTGCGCGCGGAGTTGCTCGACGCGGAGGACACGGTGGTGCGCTCGACAACAACGAGGCCGAAGGGCGCGAGGAGCATTGTGGCCATCCGGGCGTCGAAACTCGAACCCGGCCCGTACCGCGTGAAAGTGAGCGTCGCCGACAACGCGGACGGAAGGGAGTTCGACTCTGACGCGTGGCGGGTCACAGTGACGGACGAGCCGGTCGAACTGCGGACGAGTTACATCGACGAGCACAACCGGCTGATCCGGGATGGCGAGCCGTTCTTCCCTCTGGGGATGTACTGGAGCAGCGTGACCGAGGACCAACTCATCGAGTACGCGGACAGCTCGTTCAACTGTCTGATGCCCTACGACGCGCCGGATGAGGCGGAGATGGACCTTGTCGACGAACACGGACTGAAGGTGATCTACTCGGTCAAGGACATCTACCACGGCCACATCTATTCGGACTCGGGGATCGAGACGATCGAGGACGAGCGGGCCTTCATCGCGGACAAAGCCGAGCGCTTTCGCAACCACCCAGCGATGCTGGCGTGGTACCTGAATGACGAGCTAGGGCTGGAATACATGGACCGGCTGGAGGCGCACCAAGAATGGCTGGAGGAGTTGGATCCGCACCACCCGACATGGGTCGTTCTGTATCAGGTGGGACTGCTCGGGGAGTACGTGCGGACGTTCGACGCGATAGGCACAGACCCGTACCCGATCCCGACGGAGCCAACGCGGCGCGCGGCGACGTGGACGCAAATGACGGTGGACGCGGTTGAGGACACGCGGGCGGTGTGGCAAGTACCCCAGGTCTTCAACTGGGCGAACTACAAGAAGACCGAGGAGGAGAAGGCCGGCCTGCGGCCGCCGACGCTGCCGGAGATGCGCAGCATGACATGGCAGTGCATCGCGCATGGGGCGAAGGGGCTGATCTACTATTCGTGGTTCGATATCAAGAGGGACACTGTCGTCCCGTTCGACGAGCAGTGGGGGTATGTGAAGGAGATCGCGGCGGAGGTCGAGGCGATGATCCCGGTGATTCTGTCGGTGGAGCCGACGCCGGAGATCACTGCCCGAGAGAGGACCTGGCTGCACTGGACCGTGAGGAAGCACCAGGGCACGACGTACCTGATCGCGGTCAACGACGACGACCGCGCGCATGAGGCGCCTTTTGAGCTGCCGGATGGCACGCGACTGGAGATCGAGCTAGAGCCGCACGGCGTGGTGATCGGGAAGATGAAGCTCTGATTCGAAGAAACTAGGGACAGTTCCCTATTTCATGATTCAGCTCGTAGATGGGTCATACAGCCTGATTCAGGAAATAGGGAACTGTCCCTAGTTTTTTTCCAGCGTCGCCTCTATCAGTCGGCGCGGGAGGAGCATTACGGGGCCGACGATGCCGGAGGGCGCGGCGGCGGCGAGGGTGTTGGCGACCTGGATCTTAAGCTTGAGCTTCGCTTTGCGCACCTCGCCGAGATCGAAGACGAAGGGCGCGCGACTGCGTGGACCGACCTCGCGGCCGTTGGCGAACAGTCGAACAGCACAACCGACCTCGCCAAGATCCAGCAGCATGTGCTCGCCGACGTACTCGTCCGGCAACGTAATGGTCCGCTCGTACGTGGCCTCGCCCGAGTAGCCCTCAAGTCCCTGAGTCGACCAGTCGCCGACGAGAATCTGATCCGCCGCGGCCTCGCATTCGAAGGGCGACTCCGGTGGCGAGCCGCCGTCGATGACCAGCGCGACGCGGCGAGTATCATCGCTCTCCCCCAAGACGACTTCGCTTCCATTCGCCGCCGCCGTTTCTCCCGAGATGAAGGCGCCCACAACCTCCGCGCCGGGGATGTTGAGTCGCGTGGCGCCGGGCGGGACATCGAACCTGAACCAGATGCGCCGGCCCGTGTTCGGCTCGGCCGGGAGTCCGGGCACGTCGCCCCACGGCGACGTCGTGGGAGCAGCGCCGACAACCTCCGGAGCGGCCCACGCCGAGGCATCAAAGCCGGCACCAGACCAGCCATCGGACTCGGTCTCGGACACGCGCCAAGAGTCGTCGGTGGCGACGCGAATGAACTCACCATCCGCCATGGCGATCCGAGCCTCGGCGAGGACGGATCCCTGTGGCCCATCATTCCACACGCGGACACCGATGACGTTCTCCCCCTGCTTGAGCTTCTCGGCGATGTCGTAGGTCTCCGCCTGCATCCAAGTCCCGTCTTCGCCAAGCTGCTCGCCATTGAGGTAGACCACGTAGGCGTTGTCGGCCGTGACGGTGAGCGTGGCCGACTTGGCAGGCTGCCCAATCTCGACGCTCGTGCGAAAGTAGCGGGTAGTGTCGTGACCGTTCGACGCGAGCCAGTTGGCATGCCACTTGGGGGCGAGGGCCGGCAGGTCTTCGCCGACGGTTGCGAGGTCCCAGACCGCGTCATCAAGATCTGCCGCCGACCATCCGGAGGGGTCGTCGCCCGGACGCTCCGCGCGAACGCGAGCCTTGGTGATCTGGGAGGCCTGGCGGTCAAAGGGCGTGGCGACAGCGAAGCTCCAGGCGCCATCGACGAGGAGTTCGGGCGGGAGGTCCTCAACGCGCATCTTCGCTTTCCGCCCGTCGGCGAGCATAACCGTGTGGCCGCCATTCAGCCGGGCGAGCCCGGTGACGGTGACCGATCCATCCTTGTCCTGGCGGGTCACCTTCTCGAGCCCGGGCGCCTGGACGATATGGGTGTCTTCGCCCTCGGGGACGGCGGGGGTGCACATGAGGATGATCGCATCCTGGGACTCGAGCACGAGCGGCAGGAGGGTCGTGTCGTCTTCGGTGTACTTGTAGCCCGGCGCGATGTGAACCGTGCCTGAGTCGATATTCCAGACCTCCGGGACGCAGCGGCGGTAAAGCGTGAGGTAGGTGTGACAGGCGGTGTCGGACGTGTTGTGGAGCAGATACCAGTCGCGCGTGGGGTCGGCATTGCTGACGAAGCGCGCCGAGACGACCTTGGGCCATGGCGGGTAGAGGAAGAGATCCTCGCAGCGCATGCCGTTGAGCATCGCGTTCAGTCGGGTGAGTTCGGCCGGAACAAGCACGGCGTTGCCCTTCTGCACGATCGGGTCTTCGACGTCATCAACCGAGGCGACGCCGAAGATCTCCTCGATTGTGGCGCGTTGATCTTCGTCGACTTCCGGCACGTCGCCGTAGGCAATGACTTTGACTCCCTTGTCAACAAGTGCTCCGATCGCCCCGACCGAATCAGCCGAGAGCGTGGCGCGAGGGAGGAAGACTGCCTTCACCGACGGCTCGGGCGCCTCAGAGCAGAGCTGGAGATCGACGCCATCGAAGACATTAAACCCGACCTGGATTGCAGCGAGGTAATTGGTGACGTTGCGGAAGGCCTCTTGCTCCCAGTCCTCGGCATTCTCGACGATCATCCACGGCTCGACGACGGCGACGGTGGGCACGCGGGCGCCGGCATCAATCATCGCAGCCAGGCGAGCGTGGATCGTAGCCAGGCCGGCGCTGGACGGCCAGTAAGGCTGGTCGGAGACGGCAGTCCCGTCGGGCATCTCATCCGCGAAGGCCGAGTGCCGGCCCAGAGCAGCGGCACGAATCATCAGCGAGCGTATCTCGACGGGCGTGGTGGAGGGTTGGATGATGTAGGTTGCCGCCCGATCGGGGTAGATCAGCGTGTGACGCACATCGAAGCCATCGGCCGCGGAGCGCAGCGGCGTCTCGGGCTCGACATCACCGATGAACGCAACGCGGGGACGGGGCGGATTGGCGAACGCGTCGAGCAGGCTGTCCTGCGCGCGGACGGGGGTGATCGCGGCCAATAGCAACAGCGCCGGGGCGGCGAATCTCATCAGGCGCCCTCCAAGATGGCGGGGTAATGCTCGTGGGAGGAGTTCGTGGCAGAGGACGGGGAGTCCTGCGGGAGGCTTAGGGAGGTGGGCGCGCGACGGCTGCGAGCTGGAAGCTCGCGGTCCAAGACGGCGAGGCAAACTCCTGGAGGGTGGGCCAGGAGTCTGAGCGGGTCGCGTCCAACCTACGCCCGTCGTGGAGACGGATGAACATGGGGAGCAAGCATTGACCGTTCGAGCGATCATTCTGGCGCTGGTGCTGGCGGTAGTCACGGGACTTCTCGTGCAGCAGGTCGCGCTGGTATACAACGCCGGCGAAATCGAGAGCAGCGTCCCGCCCGTGCCGGCGATCTTCGCGTTGGTACTCCTGGCGGCGATCAACCCGTTGCTCGGGCGGATGAACCCGAAGTGGCGGCTGAGCCGCGCGGAGATGCTGGTCGTCTACGCGGTGCTCGTGCTAACGGTGGCGATGTCAGGCCGGCGGATGACACGCGGGATGCTGGGGTTTATGGTCGCGCCACAGTACTACGAGCGGCTGGAGGAGCTGAAAGAGGGCCTGCCGGAGTGGCTGGCGCCGACGGACTCGGAGGTTGTGAGGCAGTACTTCGAGGGCTCGCCCGGCGGGACGGTGCCGTGGGCCGCGTGGGCGGGGCCGCTCGGGAGCTGGACCGTCTTCCTGATCGTGTCGTGGATCGGGCTGTTCTGTTTCCTCTCGCTATTCCAGCGCCGGTGGTCTAAGCAAGAGCACTTGCGATTCCCGCTGCTGTACTTGCCGCTTGAGATGACCGGCGGAGCGGTCGAGACGCGGAAGGCGTTCTTCCGCAACCCGGTTATGTGGGTCGGATTCCTCGTGGGGCTGACGTATGCGGCGCCCGTCGTGCTGACGCCGATCTGGGAGAACATTCCGCAGTGGAAGACGACGCTCTACCCGTTCAGAGGGCTGGTCAGCCAGCCATGGAACGAGTTGGCGTCTATCTACTTCCGCCCGCTCCCCCACCTCGTCGGCCTGGGTTACCTGATGAGCAGCGACAACCTGCTGAGCATCACCGTGAGTTACCTCGCGCAGAAGGCGAGTTGGGTCGTGGCGTCGGGGCTGGGTCTGCGACGGCCGGGATGGCACATCGGCATCGAGCACGAGCAGGCGACCGGCGCGATCCTGGCGATGGCGGGATGGTTGCTGTGGGGACACCGGAAGGGCCTGGGGACGATGGTGCGGTCGATCTTCACGGGGACCGAAGACTCAGAGGGCGGAGCGTCCGCGAAGTGGTTGCTCGGCGGGGCAGTCGCGGGATTCGTGTTCGCGCTGATGTGGGCGCAAGCGGCGGGAGTGCCGCTATGGCTCGGGCTGTTCCTGTTCGTGATGATCTTCGCGAGCGGGCTGGTCTACGCTCGGATTCGTGCCGAGACGGGACTGCCGAGTTACTGGGGGCTGCCCTTCACGTTCGAGGAGCGAGACTTCCTGTTCGACATCTTCGGCTCGCGGAACGTGCTACGGGGCGCGGGCCTGCCGGGCCTCACCGCGTTCAGCCATTTCGGCTGGATGACGACGGGCCAGTTCACGCAGACGGGCGCGTACCATATTGAGGACCTGAGAATCGCGGAGGTCGCCGGCATCAGGCAATCGCGGATGTTCGCCCTCGGCGTGGGCGCGCTGGCGGTGGGCTTGGGGATTGCCTACTGGACGCACCTTGGCACGTTCTACGGCATGGGCGCTCTCTCGGCGGTCGGCGCGGGTGGCGATGGCTACTACGAGGTGCGCTGGGCGCAAGGGAACTACAACCAACTGCTCAGCATCGGCCAGCGCGCGCAGTCGATCGGGCCGAACTTGCTCAGAGTGCTCGGCGGAGCGCTCGTGCTGGGGCTGGCGGCGATGCGCGGGCGCTTCACGCGCTTCCCGATCACGCCGTGGGGCTACCTAATTGCTAGCACCTACGGGAACACGTACTGGGCGAGCTTCTTCGTGACATGGATCGCGCAGCGGCTGATCCTGCGCTACGGCGGGATGACGCTCCACGCGAAGGCGGCGCCAGGCTTCTTGGGCCTCAGCTTCGGCTACATGAGCGCGACCGTGGCGGCAGTGGTCGTCGGCTTCACGACGGGCAAAGTCTTCAGCTTCCGCGCGGGACGACGGCTGTATTTCGACATCTGACACGAGAAGAAAAATAGGGACAGCAACCCTTTTTCACGAAACGTTTTAATATTGTCGTCTAAAAAGTGAAAAAGGGTTGCTGTCCCTATTTTTCTGATGTAGCATGGTAGTATGGGCAGGATAGCACGGGTAGTCGTCCCTGGACTCCCGCACCACATCACGCAACGCGGGAACAACCGTGAGGCGATCTTCGTCTCCCCGGACGATCAGCGAGCATATGTCAATCTGCTCATGGATCGGTGCGCGAAGCACGGCGTGTCAATCCTCGGATACTGCCTGATGACGAACCACGTGCATGTCGTGGCCGTGCCCGCGGAGTCTGATTCTCTTGCCAAGGGCGTTGGCGGAACGAACCGAGTCTACGCCCAGTGGTTCAACGAGCGCCACGGTCGGTCGGGGCACCTGTGGCAAGACCGATACTACTCATGCCCACTCGACGAGGCTCATGCCTACGGTGCGCTGGTGTACGTGGAACAGAACCCGGTCCGCGCTGGCCTTGTTGCTCACGCGTGGGAGCACCGCTGGTCGAGCGCCCACGCTCACGTGACGGGTCGCGATCCGAGGCGCATCCTCGACATGGGATGGTTCCTCGCGAAGTGGGACGTCCAGCACTGGCGTGACGCGCTGACCGCGGACGAGGACGAGGCACGCCAGGAGCAAATCCGGAAGTCGACGACGTCCGGCTGGCCAGCGGGAGACAATGAGTTTGTGGCTAGCCTCGAGGCGTCTCTCGGCAGAACGCTCAGGCCAAAGCCCCGTGGCCGTCCACGCAAGTGCCCCAGCACGTAGCGCCCTGAATTCACTGAGCCACTCTGAGCGCCCTCGTCCGCAGTTCATCCATCGATTTGCCTGATTCGTAGTCGGCCAATATGTCGTCGACGCGTTTGCGCTTGCCCTGGCGGCGGAGCAGTTCGATCAACTGGTACTCCTCCCAGCCTTCACGAACAGCCTCGGACGGGCGGGTCGGGATCGGACCGCGAGGCCCGGGATAGACCATCTGGTAGTCGGGACGATCCTCGAGCCAGCTCCCATCGAAGTCCGTCCACGGATTGCCCCGCGGCGCGTAGTAGGAGTAGAACCCCCAGCCGTTCCAGCCACGCCTCGCCGCGTCCCAAGCCTGCCGACGGTAGAGTTCGACCTGGTCGCTCGCGCCGCCCTTGGCGGATTGGGTTGATACCGTGTAGAAGGCGCGGACAGACCGAGACGCGGCGAAGAGGTCCCAGCATTTCGGCCGATCTCTCAGCAGCAGGAAGAGCGGGACGGAGATGTCGATGGTCTCGTTGTACCAGCTCTCGAGAACGGTGGACACGGCGTCATCGTCAAGGACGCCATCGCCCTCCCAGAAACACGGGTTGCAGCAGATGCGCGCTCTGGGGTCCGCCTCGCGGATTACGCGCGCCATCGCGCCGTAAAGCTCTGAGTTCCTCTCCCCCGGTTCGTCCCATAGTTCGGCGTACCAATCGTCGTAGTCCAAGCCCAAGGCCTCGGCATCGGCGACGAGAGACAGCACGTGCTCGGTGATGGCCGCGCGGTCGTCATCGGTGAGTCCGTCCGGCGCGATCTGGTTGGCGTAGCCCTTGTCGACGTACTCGCGGGGCAGGCCGTAGACGTGGTGGATCGTGCGGCCGCGTTGCCGGGCGAGAGCGGAGACGGATCCCTCTTCGGGGAAGCCATCCCAGACGGTGACGCCGAGGGACTGTTTGTAAGCGACCTCGCGCTCATCGCGCTCGCCATACGTGAAGGGGAACTGGCTCGTGACGTCGCTCCACGTGTTGAGCCAGATGTCGACGTCGGGCAGCGTGACATCCATGACCCGCGCCTGCACTTGAACGGGATCGCAGCCCGTGGCAGCGAGGGTCGCGCGGTAGGCGCCGGGTCTAGCGCGATCGGATGTGACGGAGAGCCAGAGAACGGCAGATCCCCCTGGCGGGACCACGAGTCTAGGGAAGCCCTCGACGCACTCGGCGTTGGTGAGGTACCGATGCATGAGGCTGGGGCCCAAGAGGTTGTCAGCCGAGAAGAGCGGGCCGATATTGACGCCGAACTGGCGTGAGCCGATGACCCCCGCCACCCTAAGATCCGCGGACATTCCGGCTGCCTCGAAATCCGGGAGCGAGACCTCAACCTCGCGCGACTCGACGATGCTGGTGTTGGTGAGCGCGAGCGCGGCGCACTCGGTCTCGTTGCGAGCCATCACTAACTCGACGCGCGAGGCGAGAGCATCGCTCGCGGGGAGAATGGGCTCGGCGCTGATGCTATCGTAGGTCGGAACGCGCGACCACACGGCGTCGTCATCGACGCGCTCGCCGAGATCGCGCTGCCAATCCCAGAACTGGGCGTCGCTGAAGGCGGTCTTGTCCGCGCCGGAGATTGAGGTGAACGCCGTGCCGGTGGGATACGAGACCGGAGCAACGGGGTTATAGGCCTCGGCGGCGTCGCCCTGAGCATCGCCCCAGACGAGGACCTCATCGACCCACGAGATGCCGCCGCTATCGAGAGAGAGGCGGAGGTACCGGCCTGATTCGTCTATGGGGAGTCGATGGAACGCCTGCTCGGGGCAGTCCTCGCGGGCGAGCGTGAGCGCCTCGGTCCACGGGCCGCCGGGGTCGTCGCCGGTCTCGATGGTGACGGCAACCTGCTTGCTGCGCGTGCAGACATCGACCTCGGCGAACGAGCACAGGCGCTGGAAGTCGAAGGTCACCACGAGGGCCTGGTGGTTGACGCCCACGGGCACCCACCAATTGCCCTCAGGGCGGCCGTCCAGAAGCCGACGGCCGTAACGCTCGGCGTCGGTCCGCCAGATGTCGGCGGGATTGGTCGGCTCGACGTCGTAGGTGTATTCGACGCCGGTCAGGACGGTCTCGCCCCACCAGCCCTCATTGTCGCTGAGGAGCTTGCCGGGCGGAGCGTCTTCGTCGTCAGTGGAGCCGTCCCACCAGATGCGCTCAGCGAGGGTCGGAGCGACGAGCAGCGCGGACAGTATGACGACGAGGGTTCTCATGCCTGTGGGTTGGATTGGTGGCGGGCGCGCACCTTCCACCACGAAACTGCGAAGGGGTTGCCGAGGCCGGACGCGAACTCCCTGCGCGTGATGACAACTATGGTTGGATAGGGATACATGGAGACAACACTCGCGCTCGCCCTATTGATGGGCGCCGGGCTTTTGGGGGCAAGGATCGCGCGGCTCGTGCGGCTGCCGTCCGTCACCGGCTTCATCTGCACGGGGCTGTTGCTCGGCCCATCCGGGCTGAACCTGATTGCGCACGAGCAGATCAAAGACACCGGGCACTTCACCGACATTGCGCTCATGCTCATCGCGTTTGGCATCGGCGAGCACCTCGACTGGCGTCATCTCAAGAAGTCAATCCGCAGCGTCGGCTACATCGGCGTCCTGGAGTCATCCGGCGCGTGCCTATTCGTCGCGCTAGGCACGTTCGGCGTGGCCTGGATGACTCAGATCGGCCCGGGCGGCTGGGGCGTGTTGGAGTACGTCTGCCTCGCGGCGCTGCTGGGGGGTGTCGCGACCGCGACGGCGCCGGCGGCAACCGTTCACGTGATGCGCGAGCTGCGAGCCTCCGGGCCGCTGACCCGCACGTTGATGGCGGTTGTGGCGCTCGACGACGGGCTGGCGATCATCGTGTTCGGCGTCGTGCTCGCGGTGGTGAGCACGGTCTCGGGAGCCGCCGGTGGGAGCCTCTTCCTCGCGGTGGGACATGGCTTCGGGGATGCGCTCGGGTCGGTGATGATCGGGATCATCTGCGGGCTATTGATCGATATTATCGTCCACCGGCTGAAGCGCCGGGGGGAGATGCTGACGGCGGGCCTCGCCCTCATCCTCCTGGGTGGCGAGGGGAGCCGACTCCTCGGGCTGGAATCGCCCCTCCTGGTTGGGATGGCAGCAGGCTTCACGATCGTCAACCGCGACCGGCGCGACGTGCGAGTGTTCAGGGCGATCAACGATTTCGAGCCGCCCATCTACGCGCTGTTCTTCACCTTGGCGGGGGCCCACCTCGACGTCGGCGCTCTCGTCGCCGCGGGGGCTGTGGGCATCACCTACGCCGTGCTACGCGTGGCGGGAAAGATGTGCGGTGCGTACGTGGGCGCGACGCTGTCTGACTCGCTCGACACGGTGCGCAAGTACCTTGGGTTCGCGCTGGTGCCGCAAGCGGGTGTGGCGATTGGCCTGATTCTGACGATCCAGGCCAATGAGGCATTGGCGGAGTACGCCGCGATCGTCATGCCAGTGGTGCTGGCGGGCGTCGTGCTCAGCGAGCTGCTCGGGCCGCTCTCGGCGAAGCACGCCGTGGTCCGCGCCGGTGAGGTCGGGCGCGCGGCCGCGGCAGAGCCGGTGGGGCTAGAGGGGCTTAGGCCGAGCCAGCTCGACGAGATCGAGTTGGTGCCCTGGATTTGGCCGCAACTGCAGAGCCCGGACAACGCGACGGATACCGTTCTTTTTGGCGTTCGACACCCGGTAACGGCGCCTTCGGTCGCGAGAGTGTCGACGCTGCTGGCGCACTACTACGACGCCACACCTGTCGCCCTGGCCGTCGAGACGGACATCAGCGAAGACGACTACGCAGATACCAAGGAGGCCCGGGACACGGCGGCCTTGTTCGATGCGGCCACCAAGGAGGCCGGCTCGCTCGGGTATCCGCTCCAAACGCGCGTGGCCCACGGCACGGACGTGCCCCATGAGATCGCGTCCGCGGCGACTGATGCGAAGGCACGGGCCATCGTGCTCGGGCACCCGGTAGGCTCATCACATCGCGCCTTCCGTCGGGTCGTTGACGCTGTCGCGGAGGAGGCGGGGGTGCCAGTGGTCATCGCCCGCTTCGCCGGGTCGCTTCACACCAGGCGGATTCTCGTGCCCGTCGGCGAGCGGGAGGAGCTTGTTCCGGTACAGCCGCTGATCCACGCGCTCTCGGCTGTCGACGAGCATGAGATCACCATCCTGCACCTTCTGCCGTCGGGCACCGGGCCGGATGAGGTGGAGGCGGATCGCGAGCGAATCCATACATGGATCACCGCTCAGGGCGTCAATGAACCGGTGCGATGCGAGGCGGTCCCGACGGACTCGCGACTTGAGACAATCACCGAGGCGGCGAGCGATCACGACGTGATACTCATGGCCCTCGACCGGCCAGGGGGACTTCACAGGGCGTTCTTCGGATCGCTTGCCGAGGAAGTGGCGATGAGCGTCAATAAGCCGATCATGCTCGTCGGTGGCGGAGCGTGCGACATGTCGCCCGACCCAAGCCTCGGGCTTCCGGGCGGCGACTCGGAGGAACGCGGAGACGAGAAGTAGAAACCGGGAGAAACGCGCTCGATCGAACGCGTAAGGAGGCGTGAGATTTGACTAAGCGACATATTGGGCTGATCGGCATTGCCACGCTGGTCGCGGTTCTGCTAGCGGGCCTGGCGTCAGCGGATGTGAAACTACCGTCCGTGCTGGGCGACAACATGGTCCTGCAGCGCAACCAGCGCGTGCCCGTCTGGGGATGGGCGGACGCGAAGGAGAAGGTCACGGTTACGTTCCGCGACCAGACGGCCAGCACGTGGGCCGACGAGGACGGGACGTGGCAAGTGACGCTGCGGCCCTTGACGACCGGGGAGCCGGCGGACCTCACCGTCGCGGGGAAGAACGCGATCACGCTGACGAACGTGCTGGTTGGCGAGGTGTGGGTCTGCTCCGGCCAATCGAACATGGGTATGGTCGTGCGTAGCTGCAACAACGCCGAGGCCGAGATTGCGTCGGCGACTTACCCGAACATCCGGCTGTTCTCAGTGCCGCGCATACCCTCGACGGAACCGGTGGATGATTGCGATGGCTCGTGGTCAGAGTGCAGCCCGGAAACCGTGCCGAACTTCACGGCGGCCGGGTATTTCTTCGGGCGGAAGCTATACCAGGAGCTCGGCATCCCAATCGGGCTGATCAACACGTCGTGGGGCGGCACGCGATGCGAGGCGTGGACGAGCGCGCCGGGACTGGAGGCCTACCCGGAGCTTCAGCCGATCGCTGACTCCTGGGCCAAGGCGGAGGAGAACTACCCAACGCAACAAGAGAACTACCTGAAGAAGGTCGAGGAGTGGAAGGCCGCCGTTGAGAAGGCCAAAGCCGATGGCAAGCCGCAACCGCGCAGGCCCTATGGCCCCCTCTTCTCTCAGAAGCAACACCAGCCGTCCGCGCTCTACAACGGGATGATTCAACCGCTCATCCCCTTCGCGATCCGGGGCGCGATCTGGTACCAGGGCGAGTCGAACGCCGGACGCGCGTACCAGTACCGGACGCTCTTCCCGGCGATGATCAGCGACTGGCGGGAGAACTGGGGCCAGGGCGCGTTCTCGTTCTACTTCGTGCAACTCGCCAACTTCATGGACGTCGCGCCCGACCCACAGGACAGCGCGTGGGCAGAGCTTCGCGAGGCGCAGTCGATGACGCTCTCGCTGCGTAACACAGGCCAGGCCGTCATCATCGACGTCGGCGAGGCGAAGGACATCCACCCCAAGAACAAGCAGGACGTGGGGCTGCGCCTGGCGCTGAACGCGCTGAAGAAGGACTACGGACAGGACATCGTCTTCTCAGGTCCTACGGTTGGCGCGTGGAGGGTTGATGGCAGCGCGATCCGCGTGTACTTCGATAACGTGGGAACGAACCTCGTGGCGAAGGACGGCGAGCCGGTGAAAGGCTTTGCCATTGCCGGCGAGGATCAGCAGTTTGTCTGGGCGGACGCTGTGATCGATGGTGGTGCGGTCGTGGTGTCGACCGCGAGCGTCGCGAATCCGGTGGCGGTGCGATACGCGTGGGCGAACAACCCCGTCTGCAATCTGTATAACGCGGTTGGGCTGCCGACGAACCCGTTCCGAACGGACGAATGGCCAGGCGTCACGATCAACAACAAGTAAGTGCCGACGAGGTGGAAGCGCATCGTTACGCGCCTCGCGATGGACGAGAAGCACAACTGGGATTCCCGCCAAGGGAATCCCAGTTTCGTTTGCTCTGGCGTCCGCGGCTTCTCACCGCCATTCTACAGCGGCCGCGATGCCCGGCGGGCCAGAGATGTCAGGTATGTCCATCTTGACAGTAAACTCGGCTGAGAAGTCCGCGCGAATTGTGGCCGGCTCGGTGGGAGTGTCCTGGCGAGCAACGATCTCGTCGTACTCGTCGGTGATCGTCACGTGGACCTCGACATCCCTCGCAGGCCCCGTGCCCGAGTTGACAACCTGGCCGCTGATGTAGAGCGTGTCGCCCTCGATAAACCAGCGCGGGCTGACGACCTGGCATTCGGCGTCTGACGACTCCGCGTCAACAGGCGTGACCGGATCGGGAGGCGTCGCGCCGATCGGTCCCGTCGAGGGGTCCGACGGGTCCTCGCGCGAGCCCAGCACGCCTCCCTGCCACAACGCCCACAAGACAACGACGCCCACCAGTATGATGAGAGCGGCGCCGACGACTATCGATGTCCAGTTGGTCTGGCGTCGATCCGCACCCGGCCTGATCGTGCGAGGCGGCATGCGGGCGGGTTGCATCGGCGCGCGTGAAGTCGGTTCCGGTGGTCTGTCCGCGGTCATCGTGTCACCCCCCATTGCATCCGACATGGTAGACGGCTCTCCAAGACGCGCGAGACTGAGCGCCGCGGCTTCGCGCACGGACGGCGCCGGGTCGTTGCGCGCCTCGCGCAGTGGCTCGGCGGCGTCGCTGCCACCCATACTGCCCAGAGCCAGCGCGGCTTGAGCGCGGACGTTTTCAGATTCATCACTCAACGCCGCGACCAGCGGGTCGGTAGCCGCCGGGTTGGCGCACTCGCCAAGAGCCAGCGCCGCGCGCCATCGCCGCTCATCAGGCGCCGCCTGGAGTTCCTCCACAAGCGCGTTGACCGCGGGCATCCCCAGCCGACGCAAGGCGGACAGCGCCGACTGACGGACGCGGTCGCTGTCGTCGCCCAGAGCAACCACGAGCGCAGGACAGGTGTCTTCCGCTTGCAGCTCACCCAACGCCTCTGCCGCCTCAGCACGGACGCCCTCGGTGGAGTCGCCCAGGGCCTCGGCGAGGGCGGGGGCTGCCTCAAGTGCTTGGAGCCCCC